>JAAYED010000154.1 GCA_012728955.1 Chloroflexota bacterium | reverse complement strand
TTGCAGGCCGAGGTGCCTCACCCTCGTTAATAAGGGGCAACTTTTACAAGTGCCAAAAACACTTACACACCGGCCTACGCCCTGGCCGCGTAATCGCGGTACCAAGGCTTAAAGCCAACTGATCGATTTAATCGATCACGTCTGTCCCTCACTTTTCCCGAGAGGGAGGAGCCAGGCGTCGACAAAGTCGGGATGCGGCCGGCCAATGCCGATACAACCGGTCAAAGATGAATCGGCTGGCGAGTTCCAGAGTCTGTCGCTCGATAATGGGCTCGCGAGATAATTAGGGGCGACTATGCTTGTAGACGCTTCTGGTCGAACTTTTTGGACGCGGGTTCGATTCCCGCCATCTCCACCAGCAACGAGTTGTGCAAACGATGACAGACCGCCCGATGGGCGGTCTGTTGTCATTCACAGTACCTGGCTTGGCAAGCGCTGACAGCACCTAGGGGATCCAGTAGCGTGTGACGTCGTCCTCCCACTCCTGATAGCTGTTCCAGAGCGTTTCAAAGGCAGGTCGTTGCTCCGAGAAAGCAGTGGCAAGGGAGCTCAGGATGGCTGCTCGCCCGCCCACGGTGAGCCCCTCCACCTCGTTAGCGTAGCGCACCGCCCGGCCATAGTAGAGTGGCAACAACGCCTCGATCACCTTGTCGGGATCGCCCTCGCCCCGGTTGAACACGGCAGCAAACTCGTACACCAGGCGGACCCACAGTGGAATCTCAAGGGCGGGGACGTCGCCCGCACGCGCGAGAGCGGCTTGCAGCAAATCAAAGGTTTCAGGCTGCAGTACGCTCTCCCACACGTCCCCATATTCCTGTCGGCCGGCTTGGAAGGCATCCACATAGGGAGTCAGGTCCTCCTCGCTGGCCACCTGGCGATCCTGCGAGCGCAGACCTCGGAAGGGCGTGCTGGCAAACCTCTGCCCCTGGGTCCAGGAGCGCCTGTAGGTGGTGAGGGCGCGGAACAGGGTACCTACTGTGTGCACAAAACGCTGATCGCCCGGCATGGCCGGCTCTCCGCCGGCAGGGCCGCGGTAACCGAGGTCCACCTGAGCCATGCGCACGCGCTGAGACAACATGTGCAGCGTCATCCACATGTTCACACCAAAACGCGCCACATTGGTCTCCCAAACGTCACACTCGGCAAGGCTGGTGGCGAGCTCCCCAGAGAGCGCGAACTCGGGGGCGAGCGGCTCGACCAAGTCCGAGGACCAGAAGCTGCTCATAAAGGGGTATACCAGGTTGTCGGTGAGAGCGGCATCCATGGCGGCACGCTGGTAACAGCCCAACACCGCTTCATCGCCATGCAGGATGGGTGAAACCAGCGCCGGCAACCACTCGGGCTGAATGCCGATGGCGCGCGCCTCGGCGATGACGCAGGCCCTTGCGCCCAGCCTCCAGGCAGCCTCCAGGACGCTGCGAATGGCGGTGCCTTTACCCGTAACGCCCTCGTAAATGGTGACCAGCTTGGTCACATTATCGGGAACGTCGGCATCCTGGATGTGCTTGACCGTGTTATCCGAGGACCCGCCGTCGGCGTTGATCAAGACTACCTTGAGATCGGGATAATAGGCACGGACACCTGCCACGAGCGCATCGATCACTTCGCCAATGGTGCGCCCATTGCGATGACTGGGGATGCCGATCACCAGATCGACAGTGCCCATTTTGCGGATGCGACGCTGAGCGTCTCTGCTCAGTGCACTCTCGTATTGGAGAATGCTGTGACCCATCGTTGTCATAGTGCTCGACCTCGATGCACGCCATAGTGACCGGCAACCAGGCGCTTGCCCGTTCGGTCCGTAACGTTCTATTCTTTATTATAGCACAAAGAGGTGCTTTCACCTCTGAGCGCGAAGAGGGGCCAAGGCAGCTGTGCAGTCTGGGCACAATCTGTTTGACAGGGGCTCCATCCGATGGTACCATTCGCCCTTGTAAGACACTGTGCCTGTTGGGAGATATCCCGACAGGCTATATGGTTTTACACATCCATTCCACAGGAAAACAAGCATGGACCTCGCCGCGTACATACGTAACGTCCCGGATTTTCCGATTCCAGGCATTCAGTTCAAGGACATTACGCCCCTGCTCCGTGATGGCCGGGCGCTACGTGCCGCGGTAGAACAGATGGCGGCGCCCTTTATCGACAGCCAGATCGACTGTGTGGTGGGCATCGAGTCGCGTGGTTTTATTCTGGGGACACCACTGGCGCTGATGCTGCAGGCGGGTTTTGTGCCGGTGCGCAAGCCTGGCAAGTTGCCCGCCGACAAGCTCGGTG
>JAAYED010000153.1 GCA_012728955.1 Chloroflexota bacterium | reverse complement strand
TCGCATAGGCGTGCCGGACTGTGCCCGTCGCGAGATCCTCCAGCCCGCCAGTTGGATCCAGGAGCGGCCCCCAGGGCCGGGCTAGGGAGATGCCCATGGCATTAAGGGTGAGGTCACGGGCTGCCAGGTCCGCCAGGATGCCTTGGGCGCGCAGGCCCGCCAGGTCCACGTGGTGGCGTGAGCCCTCGTGCTGAACGATCACACGGCACACATCGTGCTCCCGATCCATCACATAGAAGGCAGCCCCCAGCGCATCAGCCAACGCTCTGCCGAGATCGATGGCCTTGCCATCCACAGCCAGATCGAGATCCTGCCCCTTGACTCCGCACAGAGCATCGCGCACCGAGCCGCCCACCATATAGACCGGGACTGCATACCTGGTCAGTTGAGCGGTAACGCGCGACCACACGGGATTTGCCCCTACCCAGCGTTCGATTGCTTGCGCCGGGTCAGGTAAGGGGAGCTGCGATGCTTTCACAGTGCACCCTCATCTAGCTGGAGGCTAGCACGTACAGCGCGCCACAGGCGTACGGCATCTCCACGCGTTGCCGCAGGAGTGCCTTCCACCGGTCGCGATTCGCTCAGCGTGTGCCAACGGTAGCGCACCATGGCGGATGCACACCGCCGGGTGGGGATTGCACGGTACAGCAGCCGCGAGAGCGGCAGTGGGGGTGGCGCCACGCCCTGAGAGGCAGCGCCTGGAATGGATCGCTTTTTTTCGCGATCGGGGGTTAGTGAAACCGCCGTAGATGCCGGGTCGACCGCATCGCTGCGGTCCAACTCGGCCGGTTGGTTATCCTCGTCGTCTGTCATCCTCGCTCCACACGCATCTGCGGATGCCCCGGTCCCTGGAAGAGGTGATGGACCAGATCGGTCACCCGATCGAGCACCAGATCAGGCTCCGCCTGCCGGAGCCGTTCTTCGGTCAGCATCTCTGTTCGTACCAATACCGTGGCTGCGCCGATGGCGCGGCCGGCCGCCATATCCATGGGATGGTCTCCCACCATGGCCACGCGCGTGCCCGTGGCGCCCAAGGCGGTCAGGGCTGCCTCCAGATGCTGCGGATCCGGCTTGACCCGAGCGACATCGTCGCGGGTCAACAGTACGCCGCAGGTCAGCGGCCAACGGGCGAGCACGGCCTCAACGGCCTGGCGGCAATTGCGGGTGACGATGCCCACCCGATATCCCATGGCACTCAGGCGCTCCAGCATCTCCGGTACACCGGGATAGGGCGCCACACGCTGCGCCGCCTCCACTTCGATGCGAATGATAGCCTGATTGGTGGCCAATGCCAAGTGAGCGGCGGCCTCCTCATCAGTCAGGGCCAGCTGCGCCGTGGCGTGGCTGATGACTTCCAGTGTGGGCAGTTTGGCCCATGGTGACGGATCAATCCCCGCCCGTCGGCACAGGGCCAGAACCTGATTCTGCAACAGGCCAAAGTCGATGCTGGGCTCGATCAGGGTGCCATCGAGGTCGAACAGGAGAGTCTCAACTCTGAGGTCCACTGCGCTTATTCACCATCAGCGGGTACAAAGCTGGTTGTGCCTTCAAAGACGAGCACCCGATCGTTTTCGGAATCGGCCACATAGAGACGGCCCTCTGGTCCGATGGCGATGCCGGTGGGCAAATCGAGTCCATCCAGGCCGCTGCCCAGTTTTCCAAAGGCCTGAACCAGCTCCCCATCCAGATAGGCCAGCACCCGGTGACTTTCAGGATCAGTGACCCACACCGCACCCAATCCGTCCACCGCCAGATAGGGCTTGTTGGCTGTGGACTGGCTTTGCCAGGCACGCACCGGCCACTGGCTCTGGTAGGCCAGGCCTGCGTCCAACACCTGCACCCGCTGGTTCCAGGTAT
>JAAYED010000152.1 GCA_012728955.1 Chloroflexota bacterium | reverse complement strand
TGGCCGAGGCCACGGCATAGCCCTCTCGTCCCAGCCGATAGGTCAGGGTTTCGAGAAGGCTGACATCGTCCTCCACCACAAGGATGCGCCCCTGCGCCGCAGGGTTCGATGGCTGTACCGAAGCATCGCCCCAAGCGCCTCCGGAGGCTGTGTCACTTGTTCCACTCGGACAGGTCATCCCGTCGTTCTCCTGTTCATGGCCTGCGCCACCACCTGTCTGACGTCTTCCTGGCCAAAGGGTTTGGAAAGGAGAGCATCTGCGCACATCTCTCGCAACTGCTCGGGAGTGATGGTCTCTCCCCACCCCGTAGTCACCACGATGGCCAGCTGCGGGTACCGCGCACGCGCCTCCTGCATCACCATGGTCCCCGGCATGCCCGGCATCCCCAGGTCACAGATCAAGAGATCGTAATGCGCCTGTTGCAGGGCCGCCAATCCCTCCGGACCGCTGCCTGCCAGGTCAACGACGTGCCCCTGCCGCTCCAGCAGGCGCCCAAGCACAGTGCGTACGCGCTCTTCGTCATCCACCACCAGGGAGTTGAGGGAGCCGGTGAAAGCCGCTGACGAGGCCTGTCCCTCCGATTGGTGCGAGCCAGCGAGGCCACCGGAAGGAAATCTGAGGGTCACCGTCGTCCCCGCGCCCTGCGTGCTGGCGATGCTCATGGTTCCACCGTGACGCCGGACGATGCTGTCGGAAACGGTCAACCCAAGCCCGCTGCTCTTTTTGGTGGTGTAAAAAGGCTCCACTACCCGAGCGAGGAACTGCGGTGCAATGCCGCAGCCCGTATCCTGGATCATCAAGCAGGTCTCGGTTCCGTCCTGCCAGGTGCGAAAGAGCAACGTGCCCCCCTGCGGCATGGCGTCCAGCGCATTGATGAGCAGGTTGCTCACCACGCGGCGCAGCTCGCCTGCATTGCCCAGCACAGCGGGCGGCTCCGCTAATTGCGTATCCACTGAATAGGTAACGCCCTGAAACTGGGGGATGTCCTTCCAGCGGGGACGATGCAAAGCCAGGGCGTCGGTGACCACCTGGTCAAGCTGAACGGGCACCAGGTCGCTGAGGTCGTTGGTCTCGCGATAAAAGGCTTGCACACGCAAAACCGCCTCGGCCGCGTCGTGGGCGCCCGCCTCGATCTGAGCGAGATAGTCGCCCATGGCATCTGTGGCGTTCCTCGCCAGATCGTCGATCGCCATCTGGGTATACCCCAGGATGCTGACCAGGATGTTGTTAAAGTCATGTGCAATGCCACCGGCAATCTGTCCCAGGGCGCTCATCCTCTCCGCCTGAACCAATGCCTCCTGAGCGCGGATGCGCTCCGAGATATCTGTGATGAGCAGCATCATGTGCGGCTGCCCGTCGAACTGGACGCAGGAGCCGCGCAGCTCCACCGGAAAGGTACGTCCTCCCGAGGCCACCGCCTGAGTGGAAAGGGTCGAACTCTCGTCCGCGGACTCGCCTGCGCTGCAGAGCGCAACCGACTCCAGGGACACCGTAAAGAGGCTCTCTATGCTGGAACCGAGCATGTCGTACAGTTCCATGTCAAAGAGCCGACAGGTGGTGCGGCTGGCAGCGGTCACATGGCCTTCGGCGTCGGCCAGGATCAAGCCATCGCGGGCGGCCTCAAAAATGGCCCGATACTGCGACTCGCTCTCTGTCAGCAGCCCCATCAGACGACTGTTGCGGATGGCGATGGCCGTCTGGTTGGCATAGGCCTGAATGGCAGAGACATTCTCTACCGAAATCCAGGAACTGGCCACGAACAGAAACCCGATCAATTGGCCGTCGGTACGGAGCGGGGCAAGGACACCGGTCATCGGACCCAGGGCCTGCGCTATCTGCCGGGCAGAAAAGGGATCATCCACGGCGAGCAGTACCGAGCCAAGATCCATGGGAATGACCGACTGGGCAGTACGCGCTGCACGCTCCAAAATGGCGCGGGCCCGGTTCAGCGTAGCGGGATGGGGTTGCTGCACCACCAGCTCGACGGCATGCCGAAAGCGGGTGTCTCCGCGAAAGCCGACCCAGTTCAGCTGTGAGTGGTCGCTGCTGTACAGGGCGATCACCGAGTTGAGCCCCAGGGCAAAGAGCTCGTCCGTCACCGCCTCCACCACATCCGACAGAGAGAGGGAGGCATCCTGAACCGCCGTTGCCGCTGCATTCAAGCCATGCATGATCTGCTGTGCACGCACGCGGTCGCTGACATCGCGCAGGATGACCTGGACACTGGACACTTCGCGGAGCGCATCGTCATAGAGCGGCACCATGACACACTCTACCCAGCGCTCTTCACCGGCCCGGTCGACGATACGCACCTCTCGGCTGCTGCCCTGAGGGTGGAGGGTAACCTCGTCCAGCTGATCGCGGAGGCGATCGCGATCCCTGAGCGCAAAGAGATCCATCAGGTTGACGTGCACCCCGTTGCCCCGCAACTCACCGGGGGCATAGCCCACCAGCCCCATGGAATTGCCGGCCACCTCCAGGATCTGCCCATCCGCATGAATGACCAGGATCAACTCTTGCAGGTTGCCCAACAGTGTCCGCAGCCGTCCCTCGGCGTTAAAAGACCCGTCTCCCACTCCTGCAGCACGACGTTCCATCCGTGCCTCCAACCCGCGGATGTGCTCGTATGCCAACGCTGGCTCACGACTCTGCTCACGGTCTGTATCTGACTGGCCCCGGGGTGTTGCACGCCGGTCAGGGAGGTCCATTGGGCTTACACCACGGTGTTCCGCAGCCAGGGGCTCAGCACACAGCACCGATACAGGCGACGCGGCAGCGGCACAACACTCGCCTGTCAGGGCGCCAGTGACTCGGTTGTCCAAACATGCACGATATGACCACCAGCCGGGAGACAGAGCTCTGCCCAGATCTCTACCGGCAGGTCGATACGCACCACCGTCCCCGTCGCCATCGCAATCGCGCGGTCGCCCAGGAAGAACACCAACTCCTCGAGGTCCGGATTGTGCCCGACGACAAGTACGCTCTGGACCGAGTCCTCGAGTGCGCTGAGCAGCTGAACGACGGTCGTGGGCGAAGCACCGTAAAGTGCCGACTCGACGCGAAGGTCAGGAGCCTTTTCCCAGGCACGGGCCACGCGGCGTGCCGTGCTGGTGGCGCGACGCGCACTGGAAGTCAGGATGAGGTCCGGAGCAGACTCTGCCTCGGCAAGTGCGCGCCCCAGCGCCCGCGCGTCGCGCTTGCCCCGTGGTGACAATTTGCGCTCGTGATCGGGCGTCTGGGCCTGATCCCAACGGGACTTGGTATGGCGCATCACATAGAGCGTTCGCATGTTGGCATCGCCCCCTGTTGACAGGCTGCTACAGGGCCTGCTTGAGCAACGCGAGCAGCTGGCCCAATCCCTCTTTGACGTCGGTTCCCAGATCGATGCGGAGCACACGACGACCATTTTCCACCAGGGCAACCATGTCGCCGGCAGCCTGAGCGCTCTTGAGAACCCCAAAGGAGTAGGCGTGGCCCGGGATGGCAAGATCATCGGACTCGGTTTGGGTGAGCTGCAGGAAGAACCCACTGTTGCTGCCGCCCTTGTGCAGCTGGCCGGTACTGTGCAGGAAACGGGGCCCAAAGCCCACGGTGGTGGCGCTTCCCAGCCGAGCCCCCAGCAGAGCACGGATCTCTTGCAGCTGTGCCGCGTAAGCAGGATTCCGATCCACATAAGCCATGATGGCCACATAATCACAGGGCCGCACCTGCTCCAGGAAGCTGCTCAGGCAGGAGACCATATCCATGCCGGAAGGCGCGGCGCCATACAGTGCCAGGGGCCCCTCTTGAACCACGGGATCGACCCGGGCCAGCGCACCGGTCTGCTCAAAGGTCTGCAGCGCCAGGCGTGCGCCATCCTTGGCCTGCTCCACGTTGGGCTGATCAAAGGGGTTGATGCCCAGGATCTGCCCAGCCACCGCGGTAGCCATCTCCCAACGAAAGAACTCGGCGCCCAGGGCGTATCTGTTATCCATTTGCATCACGAGCACCGGCTGGCCAGCATCCACCAACTCCTGCACCAGCGCATCCGTAGCCTCATTGGCGTCGTCCGCCAGGCGCAGATAGGCAAACACGCGATCCTGGCCATAGGCAGCCACCGGACGCTCCGGCTCGCTCTCGATGGGCAGAATACCAGTACCGAGTTTGCCGGTACTCTCGGCGATGAGCTGCTCGCCCCACCACCCAAAAGAGGCCAGGCTCGGGCTGGTGATATAGGTGAGCTTGTCGCGCCCGGACTGAGCCAGGGCACCAAGCGCAGCACCCAGCCGGATGCCGGGATTGTCGCTTACTGCAACGGTGGCGCGACAACGTTCCGCCATCTCTTTGGCGCCCTTTAACAGGCGGTCGCAGTCGATGCCCAGGAGAGCGCCAGGTACCAAGCCAAACAGAGACAGCGCCGAGTAGCGTCCACCCACCTCCGGCGTGGCGAGGTACGTGGCCAGGAACCCCTTTTCCCGCGCTTCGGTGACCAGCGGCGTTCCCGGATCGGTGATGACGATCACATGGTCGACCCAACGGTCACCCACGATGGCGGACAGTTCCTGCCCAAAGTACTCCAGCAACGTGCGGGTTTCGGCCGTAGTACCGGACTTGCTGGCGGCGATGAACACGGCACGCTCCAAAGGGCCCTCGGCTTGGACCCGACGGATCTGCGCAGGATCGGTGGCATCGAGCACTACCAGCGCGATGCCATCCGGAGCAACGCCAAACACCTCACTGAGCACTTCGGGAGCCAGGCTGCTCCCACCCATGCCCAGCAGCACGGCTCGCTCTATCTTTCGTGCCCGTAACTCTACGCGCAGCGCCTCCAGCCGAGGGACGTCCACACGCATCGCTTCGGGCAGATCGAGCCAGCCCAAGCGCTCCTCGATGCCGCGCACCTCGCCGGGATCATCGCTCCAAAAGCCACCGTCTCGGGCCCAGATTCTGCGGCCCGCTGACTGGGCAGTCAGTTGGTCGAGGGTCTGCTGCACGGTAGAAGAATAATCGTGCAGGATTTCGAGATAATCCCCTTTGAGCGCGTCCATCCAAGGAAACGGGCACATATTGCCTCCGCTGAACACCAGGTTGTGTCGATCGAGCCAACAAAGTAACACAGGGATGGGCCCCAGTCAACCCAGGGAGCCCTCCCCTACAGGTAAAGAGCCGCCAGGAGATGCGGCAACAGCGCCACCACCAGCACGCCGATCAGCATCGAGCTGGACACGATTGCGGCCGCCAGACCCGTATCCAGCCCCTCCTTGCCGGCCAGCACCAGGCCGGTGGTGCCCGCGGGCAGCGCCGAACCCACGGTAGCGATCACCAAACTCAGGCCCTGCAGGCCCAGCAGCTGGGCCAGGCCCCAGCCCAGCATGCCCCCCAGCACCATGCGAATGCCTACATACTGTGCCACAAGAGCACCATATCCTCTGGAAGGGCGCAGAAACATCCCCACCGCCAGCATGGAGAGTGGGGTGTTGGCGGTTGCCAGTCGCTGGAGCAGGCCTGCCGCGACGGCGGGAAGGGGCCTGTCCAGGACCGCCAGTGCCACACCCACGAGCGCCCCAATCAGGATGGGGGAGGAAAAGATGCCCCGCACGCTGATGCGACCCACACCAGAGCCAAAGCGCCGCGCCAGGTAGGTGGCCAGGATGGCGGCATAGAAGACGTTGCCCATATCGTACAGGGCGATGCGCGCCAGGCCCTCGGGGCCATAGTACAGCTCCATAAAGGGAAAGGCGAAAACGCCCATCACTACCAGGGTCACCAGCAAGACGCCGCGCCGACGGGGTGCCTCCGCCAGACGGCGCGTAGTGAGATACATGATCCCCGCCAACAGAGTGGGCAAGGTCATCCCGATCAAGGGGAGCAGCAGCAGCTGGGGCGTCAGGTCCACCCGGGCGATGGAAAAGGCCACGGCCGCGGGAATGGTGACGTGGTACACCAGACGCGTCAGTGCCAGAGCGCCCTGGTGATCCACAATGCGGAACTGACGGACCGCCCATCCCACTGCGATCAGCAGCAGGATCGGCAAAGCCGAGCCGGAGGCCACCAGTGCAGCACTCATGCGCAGCGACCCGAACGCGATTTCCCAGTCAGGCCGAGAGCTTCCTGCCCAGGCGGCAAAAGGCGCCTATCGCCGCGGTGATGCCCCACGGTGAGAAGGGGCAACACACAGGTGCTGCGCACCGTCAGCCCTCGCGGGGCGGCACAATTACGCAGGTGCCGTGTTCGCCCACCCATACCTGACGCTCGGGATACTTGACGCGCATATAGTCCACAAAGAGCTGCGGATTCTCCGAGTTGGAGCTGAACATCTCATAGTGGCCGGGCACGGTCAGCCGCGGCTTGAGCTCACCCGCCAGGTCCACGCTTTCCTGGTAGGTCATGTTACCGATGGTGTTGTGGGCATAGCGCACAGCATCGCGGCCATTAATGGGCAGGAACACGGCATCAAAGGACCAGCGCTCGAGCTTACACCGCATCCCCTCATAGCGCGTGGTGTCGCCCGAATGATAGAGGCACACGCCATCCTGCTGGATGACAAAGCCCAGGTAGGGATAGCCCAGCTCGGGATCATGATCGAGAAACTCATGCGCCGAGGCCACCGGAGTGATGACTGTGTCGCCATCCTGTACTACTTGGCCTTCGTCGGTGCCGATGACCCGTTCGGGGGCGATCCCCAGGCCCAGCACAGTGGCGCTGGCTGCCCGCGAGCACACAAAGCGCGCCTCAGGCGAGGCGGCCGCAATGCGAGGATAGGCCCAGCGATCGATATGGTCCCCGTGATCGTGGGTGCCCAGCACCCAGTCCGCGTTGGTGATCTCGCTGGCATCCATGAGCGGAGGCACGTTGCGCCATGTGCCCGGTGCCAGGAAGGGATCGATGTAAAAGACCGTCTGCTCGATCTTGACGGCGTATCCCAGCTGCCCCAGCCACCAAAAGGCCATGGCCCCCCTGGGAAGTTGCAGGGCACTGATCTCGTCAACAAGCGCTCGTCCTGTGGTCATGCTAACCTCCTCTATGGCGGTGCTGAGCCAGGGTAGACACACAGCACTCCACTCGCTAGAATACGCCGTAAGAGCAGTACTTTCAACTAGAGTACAAGGCGGTGGAGATGACAGAGCCCTGCATCATCAACAGCGTTGCCCCTATTCGCGTCTGTGACAACGGCGGCTGGACGGATACCTGGTTTGCGGAGCGCGGCAATATCTTTAACATCGGCGTCTACCCCTTTGTCGAGGTACAGATCGAGGCACGGCCGCGAGACGAAAACGCCGGACGGGTGGTGCTCCACGCCGAGAACTATGGGGATCGTTATGTCGTGTTTCCCCGATCGGAGCGACATGGCTGGATTCACCATCCTCTGCTGGAAGCCGCCATCGATCTGATGGGCGTGCCCGAGGACCTCTCGGTGCGCATCTCGATCTTTTCCGAGGCGCCGGCAGGATGTTCCACAGGAACCTCGGCCGCTGTGACGGTGGCTCTGATCGGCGCGTTGGACCAGCTCTCCCCCGGCCGTATGACGCCGCTGGAGATCGCCTATGCCGCGCACCGCGTCGAGACCGAGATGCTGCAGCAACAGAGCGGCATTCAGGACCAGCTCTGCGCCGCCTATGGCGGAATCAATTATATCGAGATGTTCCAGTATCCCTACGCCGCCGTGTCACAAATCCTGGTGCCCAACCCCGTGTGGTGGGAGTTGGAGCGACGTCTCTGCCTGGTGTTTTTGGGAAGATCACACAGCTCGTCCGCGGTGCACGAGCGGGTGATTCAGAACATTCAGGCTGGAGGACCCGAGTTTGCCCAGCTGGAGCGGCTGCGTGAGTGCGCCCGAGCTTCGCGGGATGCCGTGTACGAGGGGGACTTTGAAGCGCTGGGGGCGGCCATGGTGCGCAACACCGAGGCGCAACGCGCCCTGCACCCCTCGCTGGTGAGCCACGAGGCGGAGCAGGTTATGCAGGTGGCTCGTGAGCACGGCGCATTGGGATGGAAGGTCAACGGGGCTGGCGGCGAGGGCGGCTCGGTGACCCTGTTGTGTGGACCCAGCATGGGCGCCAAGCGGGCCATGATCAGAGAGATCGAGGCCACCAACCCCCTGTTCCAGAGCATCCCGCTCTACCTGAGCCGGTACGGCCTGCGGGTGTGGTCGCGGCCGCTCAACGGCGCCCGTAACGTCCTCTGACGAACGAACAGAGGGCCGTGCCAGGGGCACGGCCCTCTGCTTGCCACTGGACTAGTGATGGACGTTGTCCGTGATGCGCAGGTCGGGCCCGGTGGCCTTTTTCCCATAGTTCGAGGTGGCCTGCAGCTCGGCCAGAAAAGCGTCATAGGCGGGACGATCCACCGGCACGGACACGGGCTTGCCGGTACGCCCGGAAAGGATCGTCGCGTTGATCATTTCTACCGTGTTGCGGCCCTCGACGCCGGGGGCGATCAACGGCTCGTCGTACAGCATGTGTCGCGCCATGTTGCGGATGATGGCGATGTGCCCGTGCTCGCACTCGGGCAGCTCTACCGGTACCTCACGCACCTCAGGCCGCGTCCACATCTCGGTGGAAGAGTCAGAAAAGCCCCGCACACCCCGCGGAATCTCCCACAGGCGCAGCTGGTTGCCGATTACCTGCAGCTTGGCCCGCTCGCCCGAGAGTTCGAGAATGTCGGTTGAGGGAGCCTCGTTTGTGCAGCAGTACATATAGCCCAGCGCCCCGTTGGGGTACTCGAGCATGGCCGAGGCGACGTCCTCCACTTCGATTACGTGGCCTCGGGTGGCGGTGACGGCGGTCACACGGCTGGGCAGGCCACCCAACCAGGTGTACAGGTCGATCGAGTGCGGCGACTGGTTGATCAGCACGCCACCGCCCTCCCCGGCCCAGGTTGCGCGCCAACCGGCCGAGTTGTAATAAGCCTGGCTGCGAAAGTCGGCATAGACCATCATCGTGCGATACAGCTCGCCCAGGCGCCCCTCGGACACGATCTTGTGAGCTGCCTGCCACACGGGCTCACTGCGCCGCTGGTGCATCACCGCAAAGGGAGTACCCGTGCGCTCTGCCGCCTCGACCATGGCGTCGGCGGCCGAGACCGTGACGGCGATGGGCTTTTCGGAAATGACCGGCTTGCCGCGCTCCATGGCATAAATGGCTACTTCGGGATGGAAATAGTGCGGCGTGGCGACGATGATGGCATCAACGCTGTCCAGATCGATGAGATCGTGATAGTCGGTAAAGTAGGGGACGTTGTACTCTTCCCCCACCTCCTCAGCCACATTGGGCTGGATGTCGCACACGGCAGCCAGCTGACACTCGTCCACACGCTGCATGGTCCGGGCATGGCCGGAACCCATCCCCCCCGTCCCCACGATCCCGTATCGAATCCTCTTCATGCTGCTCCTTCCCACTTGGACTGATGCCTTGCCGGGCTCCAGGGCGATTGCGCCTCGCCCATCTTGAGACTAGAATTGCCTGGTACGGGCTGAATGGTATCCCGTGAATACAATCCATGCAACCGCGGCAACAAAGGATAGGCATGTTCCGTCGCACCTTTTCATATCTGCTTGTGGCCTTGCTGCTGGCGGCGTGCCAGATGCTCCCGCCGATCGCGCCGCCGCACGGAACGCCCACCGACAGCAGGCTGACAGAATCTGCACCGGTGGCAGTAGAACCGGCGACCAGGGCAGCGTCGCCCAGCTTGGACGGCGCCATGGTACCTGGGGTGTATGATCACCAGATGGAGGTGGCCGGCGTCTCCCTGAGCTGGAGCAACAGCGATCAGGTCCTTTATCTGGCAGCGGCCTGCAGGGAGGAGCGGTGGCTGGGCATAGGGCTTGCAGGCCAGGAGGGATTACAGGGCGCCAACCTGTTGATCGCAGCACGACGCCAAGGCAGGCTCTCGGTGTGGGACGGTTGGTGCGAGGACGCGGCGGGAACGCTCTGTTCCGCAGACGTGGACCTCGGTGGCAGCGACGATCGCAGGGGCTCGTCGTCTTTCCTCTTGCGCGGCGGAGTCATGATGGAGGTGCGGATACCGCTGGATTCGGGCGATCGCTATGACAACCCGCTGGTCCCAGGAGGCACCTACCCCGTGGTGATCGCCACAGGGCGCGACCTGGAGTTCGCATTACCCCCCGCCCAGATGGAGACCGTCACCATTACACTGGATGGGTCACAGTGACCATCGGTTCGCAGGCGCCGCGGAACCAAATGTCCACGCATGTGGCAGAACTGGGCAGGCGCTTGCTGCGCTGGCCCTTTTTCCGCGAGCTGGGACCAGTTGCCTTGGAGGAGGTGCTGCTACTGCTCCAAGAAGAGGCCCATCCTGCGGGCCAGGTGCTCCTGCGCGATGGGGACGTTCCCACCTCGCTGTATCTTCTCTCCCGGGGCCTCGCCAGCCACGGCCAGGTCTCGGCGGAAGGAAGGGAGCACGTGTTGCGCTATCCGGGGCCTGGCCAGTTTCTCAATCTGGTGCCTGTCCTGGATGGCGGGAAACAGGTGGGCACTGTGTCTGCCGTAACCGACGTGCAGTTGTATCGTCTCAGCGCAGCGCCCTTCCTGGAGCTGTGCAGAGTACACAGCGACGTGGCCCTCGCCTGTGCCCGGGCCCTGGCGGCGGAGGTGCGTCACCTCAGTGTTGCCGCGTCGCGCCTGGCCCTGGACCCGGTTCGACGGCGCCTGGCCGAGTTCCTGCTCAATTCAGCCGAGATCGGCCCTGCCAAACAACGTTGGACGCAGGAGATGATCGCCTCACGGATCGGCACCGTGCGCGACGTGGTGGGGCGTATCCTGCGCGATTTCGCGCGGGAGGGGATCGTCAACCGCGAGAGGGGGCAGCTGGTGATTATGGATCGAGAGCGTCTGCTCAAGGAGGCGGGCCGAGATGGCAATGTCTGAGGACAAGGGATTCCGGCCGCGCATCGGTCTGCCCATGTATACCAGCGCGACTCAACCGGGGCGCTGGCTGAGCTCCGCTTCTTATGTGCATGCCGTCACGCGAGCCGGTGGGTTGGCGGTGCCGGTGCCCCTGCTGCGAGAGCCCAGCGTGATCGAGGCCTGGCTGCAGCAGTTGGACGGTTTGCTGCTCTGCGGAGGGGGTGACATCGCCCCCGAGCGCTATGGCCAGGTGAATCAGGGCCTGAGCATGGGGATCGACGAGGATCGCGATGCCGTGGAGCTGGCTCTGGCGCGAGGTGCCACAAAGAGGCACCTGCCCACCCTGGGCATCTGCAGGGGCGCACAGTTGATGAACGTGGCCGCAGGGGGCTCCCTGATCCAGGACATCCCCACGCAACTGCCCGACGCTCTGGGCCACGCCACACCCCCCACCCTGCCGCGGGACACGCTGCCACACCAGGTAGCCACCGTGCCCGGCGCTCTTGGCGCCCTGGGGAACAGCGCGCTCAGTGGTGCCTGGGACGCCTGTACCCCGCTGGCGGTAAACAGCAGCCACCATCAGGCAACCGCGGTGCCAGGCACCGGCCTGACGGTAGCGGCCACGGCACCGGACGGTGTGGTGGAGGCGTTGGCTGGCGATGCCGGCTGGTTCCGACTGGGATTGCAGTGGCATCCCGAAGAGTTGCTGGCGCCCGGTCACCATCCCATCCACCTGTTGTTCTTCCAGAGTCTGGTTGCTGCCGCGATCCTGTATCACCGGACGGCGTAATCGTGAGCGACGAGAAACGTACGGCACCTGTTGGAATCTATGACTCGGGCGTGGGCGGTCTGTCGATTCTTTCCGCCCTCACCTCCCTGCTCCATCAGGAGCGGTTCTACTATGTGGCCGATGGCTTTCATTGCCCCTATGGCGACCGGGCGGAACAAGAGATCATCCAGCTGTCACTGGGCGTCGCGCGGCATCTGGTAGAGAGCGGGTGCAAGGCTATCGTCGTCGCCTGCAACACCATCTCGGCCACATCGCTGCCCGCCTTGCGCGCGGCCTTTCCGAAAGTGCCGATCATCGGCATGGTGCCAGCGGTCAAGCCGGCGATCGAGCTGACCCACACGGGCGTGGTGGGCGTCCTGGCTACCAGCGCCACGGTCAAGGGCAGGCTCTATCTTGACGTGCTGGCGCGCTATGGCGGCGATACCCGGGTTGTCTCACAACCCTGCCCCGGGCTTGTGGAGAGAATCGAGGCCGGTGACCTGGATGGCCCGGACACAGAACGCCTGGTGAGGGCCTGTCTGAACCCCATTATGGCTGCCGGGGCGGACGTGATCGTACTGGGCTGCAGTCACTATCCCTTTGTGCGCCCGCTGATCGAGCGTCTCGTGGGCCCAGGGGTGCGCATCATCGAGCCCAGCGACGCCATCGCCCTGCAGACGCGCCGCGTCCTCGAGCGGCAGGCACTCTGCTCCGCAGGACGGAGCGCGGCGGAGCCCCAGGTGCACTTTGCCACTTCAGGAGACACCCGCAGCCTGGAAGCGAGCGTGCTCAGGCTGGTGGGCATCAGCGCCACAGCGGACCAGCTGGTGTGGCGCGACGGCGCTCTCACTGGCGCCCCCGCAGGCTGACAGGGTCTGCGACTCCCTGTACACGGCTCACCGTGACGATTGTCGGCCGAAGCGGCAGCGACAGCGGCGCCGCTAGACGCGAATGGTGCGCCAGCGCCGTTGAAAAAAGCGCACACTGACCACCGCAGCGTGCGACAGGTCGCCCAGAACCATGCCCAGCCAGACGCCGGTGGGCCCCAACCATCCGCCCAGCAGCCAGGAGGCGGGAAGTTGAACGATCCACAGCGCGCCGATGCTGGCAGCCATGGGAGAGAGCGTATCGCCAGCGCCGCCCAGCGAGCGGCCCAGCACCTGCCCCCATCCACGCACCGCGGATCCAAACAACGTCACGCGGGCGATCAGGCTGGCCGCCCGGATGGCTGCGGGATCATCGGTAAAGAGCCCCACGATGGCGGGAGCCATCGCCGCCAACAGGCCGTACAGAGCCAGAGAGAGCACCGTCGCCGCCAGACCGCCCACGCGGGTGGCCCGCTCCGAGCGATCGGGCTTGCCCGCCCCGAGATTCTGCCCCATCATGGTCGCCGCAGCGTTCCCGATGCCCAGGGTAACGGCCTGCAGAAACCAGTGCAGCTGTTGAAAGATCGAGTAGCCCGTGAGCACCCGGTCGCCCAGGCGAGAGACGATCCGCATGAGCGTGGCCATGCCCAGGTTTGGCGAGAGCCGCTCCACAGAGGCCGGCAGGCTGATGCGCAGAATGGTTCGGATCATGCCCAGGTCGGGTACCACATCGGCGCGGTGCAGCCTCAAACCGGCAGAGCCCCTGAGCAGGATCACCAGAATGGCCATCACCCCCACCACCGAGCCCAGCACGGTGGCCAGCGCGGCACCACGAATGCCCATGGGCTGAAAAGGCCCCAGACCGAGCACCAGCACAGGTTCCAGCAGTGCCACAACCACCAGGCTGAGCAGGTTGATGCGCAAGGTGTACTCCGGCCGCCCGGCGCCCTTGATCACGCCGCTCATGGTGGGCAGGCACTCTACAAAAAACAGTCCCGCAAACACGATCCGCAAAAAGCCCACAGCGCTCTCCAGAATCGCGCCCTTGGCGCCCATCAACCGGAGAAGCGCTGGCCCCAGGGCAATACCGATGGCCGTGATGGGCAGCGTAAACAGGGCGATGAGCATGATGAGCTGCATGGTGGCCCGGTCAGCCAGGCGTGGGTTGCCCTCGCCCACATGGCGAGCCACCAGAGCCATTCCGCCCATGGACAAACCCATCATGGGCGATATCAACACCATGCGCAGCGTGGTGCCCATGGCCACGGCGGCCACAGCCATGTCGCCTACCTTGCCCATCCAGTAGGTATCTGCCAGCCGCACCACATTCAGCAGGCCCTGCTCCAGCACTGCCGGCACCGCCAGGGCGGCGACGAGCCGCCCCACCGGCCCCGTGGTGAGCATCTGTGCCCGATCATTTGGCGTCGAACTCGTCATGGCGCTCTATACTCCATTGTCGGATACTTGAGTGTACCCGTGCCGTCGGGGTACGCAAGCGACTTGCACCCTCTTGGGCTGCCGCCCGTCCCTCGCTATAATCCAGAGCAATCAGCGACGAACCAGGGTACGACGCCAGCCGTGGAGGAGAGCTCTGCTTTGGTGACCAACCAATACCAACCGCCCCACCGCAGGCCCCCTAGCGGGCCTGCAGCCCATGGCGCCAGGCTCTTCAAGCAGGCGAGAACGCGCCCGAGCGTCGTACAGAGGTTGGCGAGCCCCCTCCAGCTCCAACAGCGCCCAGGACAAATGAGATGACGCAGAGATCCTTCTGGGAACAGGCCCCACACAAAGGAGTCAGCGTGAGACGGACACCCATCGACGAGCTGCAGCCCGGAACCAGCCTCTCCAAACAGCCGTTCTTGCTGCGGGACAAGAGCATGACCACCACGCGGACAGGTGCCCTGTTGCTGCGCGTGGGTCTGGGCGATCGCACAGGGTCGCTGCCGGGAATTATGTTCGATGCGCCGGCACGCCTGATGCAGGACCTGGTGGTGGGCGGAGGCGTCGAGGTAACCGGTCGCGTGGAAGAGTATCGCGATACGCTGCAGATCCGCATGGATCGGATACTGGTGACGGAACTGGGCGACATGGCCGAGTACCTTCCCTCAGCGCAACGGCCCATCGGCGAGATGCAACGCGAACTGGATGCCCTGATCGCATCGGTACAGCAATCGGACCTGAATCGGCTGCTTCTGGCGGTGCTGGGCTCTGGCGGCGAGTACCGGGTCCCCTTTCGTGAGGCACCGGCCGCGAAGCAGATGCACCATGCCTGCCGAGGGGGCCTGCTGCAGCATACCCTCAGTGTGGCAGCGCTCGTTCAGGCTGCGGTGGCAGCCCATCCTGAGCTGGATCGCGACATGGCGCTGGCCATCGCGTTGCTCCACGACCTGGGCAAGTGCCGGGCCTACGACCCCACCACCTTTGACATGACCGACGAGGGCTCTCTGTGGGGGCATCTGTACATGAGCGCCTCACTTACAGAGGCGGCCATCGCTCAGCTCCCCGGATTTGATCGACAGGTGCGACTGACCCTGATTCACGGCATTCTGGCCCACCACGGCAGCCTGGATCATGGCTCGCCGGTGCTCCCCATGACGGCCGAGGCCATGGCCGTCCATCACGCCGATGCGATGGATGCAGATCTGCAAGGCGCGGCCGAAACATTCGGGCGGGTCGATAGTCAGGCTGGCCCCTATACCGGCTGGAGCGCCATGCACGAGACGCGCCTGTACCGCGGAGTGAGCGAGGCAAGCGACACTTATGGCCGTGGCGACGGACAGTAGGGTTCACCGCCACTTGCAGGGTGCGCCAGCCACTCTATGATCTGCGCATGTACGCTGTTGGGTGTGCCGTGCAGGGCATGGGCGTCCAGCAGCCAGGCTCTGGGAGGTCGAGCAGCCTCATAGAGCGCCTGCGACGCCGCCAGAGGCACCAGCGTGTCGCGGCCGCAGTGCACCACCAGTAACGCGCAGGGTGACAGGTCGGCCGCCACCTCCAGCGGCCAGCCAGTTATTCGCAGATGCCGCGGAAGTCGGGTTCCCAGCGAACGGAGCAAGAGCCTCAACAGGACGGGTATCCACATGCTGGATCGCATCCAGCGTGCGGAAACCGGGCTGGAGATGCTCACGACTGCATCCACCGGAGCCCCCTGCGCTGCGGCATGGATGGCTGCGGCAGCCCCCAGCGATACCCCCACCGCCGCTACGCGCTGATACCCGCTGGCACGGGCATCTTGAGCCAGCGAGGTGACGATCCTCGCCACAGCGGGAATATCCACCGACGCCTCACCACCAGAGGCGCCGTGGCCCGGCTGGTCATACAGGTAGACATCCCACTGTTCAAGTAGACTCCTGGTCAGGCGCAAGAGCCGTACGTCGCGCATGCACTTGAGCAGTCCGTGGCACAGGATGATGGCCTGCGGCCTGCCCCGCGCGATGTGCGCCACTGCCACTGGAGGCAAGCCTGCCTTGTGCAGCGCATATCGCCGCGCATCAGAGGGCAACGGCCCTCTGGCCAGCCACACAAAGCGGGCGATCAGCCAGAGCAGAACCAGGCCAGCCACTATGACCAGCATCGCCCCTCCTCGTACAGCCAGCTGCCCCGGCGCCCCAGCAGCTCCGGACCGCCGCGGCCATTGCGTCAAGAGCCCGGCCGCAGGCGGAAAGTGATTGACGCTGTGCTTCCGAGAACCTATAATCAAGGGTAATCTTTTCGCAGTCAAGCGTCGTTGAGGAGAGAGCGCAATGACTACTCGCGCCAGGGTAGCGGTCTTGAAGACAGAGCCGGAGCGGGTCTTGGCCGACTATGACCGGCTGTTGGGCCTGGCCCAGGTTGAGCGCTACCTCCCCGCCGGCGATACGGTTATCCTCAAGGACAACATCTCGTGGCACTTTCCGTTTCCCAGCGCCAACACCACTCCCTGGCAGCTGGAAGGAACCATTCTGGCCTTGCAGCGCCGCGGCTATATGCAGCAGGTGTGCGTCCAGAACAAGACCGTGGTCACCAATGCCTTCAAGGGCGAAGACCTCAACAACTATGTGCCGATTTTCAGGCGCTATAACATCCCAGTGCTGTACAACTTTAAGGATTCGGACATCAAGTGGAAGGTGTACGCGCCAAAAGCGCGGATGAACGCACTGGACCGGGTCTATCCTGAGGGTATCCCCATGCCCGAGTATTTCAAGGGCAAAAGCATCGTGCACCTGCCCACGGTCAAGTGCCACATCTATACCACCACCACGGGCGCGATGAAGAACGCCTTTGGCGGCCTGCTGAACACCAACCGCCACTATACGCACTCCTGGATCCACGAGACGTTGGTGGATCTGCTGGCGATCCAAAAAGAGATCCACACCGGACTGTTCGCCGTGATGGACGGCACCACAGCAGGCAACGGCACGGGTCCGCGCGTGATGAAGCCCGAGCCCAAGAACACGATCCTTGCCAGCGGTGACCAGGTGGCTATCGACGCCATCGCAGCCCAGCTGATGGGCTTTGACCCGATGAGCATCGACTATATCCGCATGGCCCACGAACAGGGTCTGGGCGTAGGCGATCCGAGAGAGATCGAGGTGGTGGGCGACGACAT
>JAAYED010000151.1 GCA_012728955.1 Chloroflexota bacterium | reverse complement strand
GGCCATCGACGAAGCGGCCTCGATGGGGGCCATCGGCGACATGGACCGTTACATGAAGTTCAAGACGGCCCGTGCTGTGGGCGATGCGGCCACTGCAGAGAGTGGCACTGCGGCCGGAACCGCCCAGATGGGTTTGGGAATGGGCGCGGGTTTGGCGGCGGCCCAGGCCATGGCCAGCTCTTTTGCGGCAAGGCCGCCGGAGCAGCCCGCTGCAGCCCCCGCTCCGGCGCAACCGGCGGCGAATGACCCGGTGGCTGCCCTCTCCACGCTCAAGTCCCTGTTGGACAACGGCCTCATCTCCCAGGAAGAGTATGACGCCAAGCGGAAGGACATCCTGAGTCGCCTCTAGAGCCAGCTGCGCGAACGGGCCGATGGCGCCATGCCATCGGCCTTTTTTTGTGCCGAGCAGTAGGCCAGTTGGCGGAGATGACCGGTTGCGGTATTATGGACACAGTTGGTCCCGGAGGGTTGGCAATGAAGGTGATTCTGCTCAAAGATGTGAAAAAGCTCGGCTCTGCGGGCGACATGGTCAACGTCGCAGACGGCTTTGCGCGCAACTATTTGTTTGTGCGTGGCCTGGCGGTGGCGGCAACTGATTCTGCTCAGCGTGAACTGGCCAACCAGGCCGCAGTGGCTGCTCGTCAGGCCGCTGCCCAGCGGGATGCGGCCACGCGTCACGCCGAGATGCTGCAGAACATCGCATTGACCTTTGCCGCGCGGGTGGGTGAGGGCGACAAGCTGTACGGCTCTGTCACCGCCAGCGACATCGCGGCGCGGTTGAGCGAGGTCATCGGTGAGGAGGTCGACAAGCGCAAGGTGTCGCTGGAAGAGCCTCTTCGCGAGTTGGGGACTTTTGAGGTGCCTGTGCGGCTGCACAGCGATGTGCAGATTCGCGTCCAGGTTACCATCGAGCGAGAAGCCTGACTGATAGCGCGTACCGGGCGGCGCCTGCGGCGGCTGGGCAGGCGCCGTACCCTTTGCGTTAAAAACCTGATGGTGCGGTCTTGTTTCGGCCCAAGTTGGTTGTCGTACCCTTGTTGTTGCGCTACGATGCGCACAAAGCGCGGGTGCTGTACCGGCGGTCCGCCCAGCCAACCTGTTGCAGGTTGGACGATTGGCCAGTGCATCCGCCCCATAAGAGCCTACGCAGGAGTAGAGTGATGCTGCAACGATTGCGCATGATCTTGGCTGTGGTGGTGATTATCACCATGATCCTCACCAGCGGCTGCACTGGTGGAGGCGGCTCTACCAAGGAAGAACCCACGCCCACCCCTCTGCCACCCCCCGAAGTTGCTGAACGTCCCACCTATCGCGTGCAACGCGGTGACGTGGTCGACACGGTTACCTTTAACGGTCGTGTGTCCCCTACCGTCGAAGAAGAACTGTACTTTGAGGCCGGCGGTCGCGTGGTGAGTGTGCTGGTCAAGCGCAACGAGATGGTCGAAGAAGGTCAGTTGCTGGCCGAGCTCGACAACACCGATCTGCTGCGGCAGCTGGAGCAGGCCACCATCTCCCTCAATACGGCCCAATCCAACCTGGACACGGCGCTAAAGGCCCTTGAAAAGCAGGGTTCTGGCGCCCAGGGTCAGCTGGACATTCAGCGTCTGCAGCTGCAAAAACTTCGCGGCACGCTCCCTTCCCTGGATCTCGAAGTCTCTCTGGCGCAGGCGCGCCTGGATGCCGCCCTGGCATCCCCGACCCCTGAGGAGCTGGCCATCGCACAAAGCGCCGTAGAGTCTGCCAAGAACGCCCTCTGGGCTGCACAGGCCGCGCGGGACTCGGTGTGTGGCACGCCCGGAGCCGCCTGTGATGGGGCGCAGGCCAATGTGCAGCGTAATGAAGAAGCCGTGCGCGTAGCCGAGCTGAATCTGGAGCAGGTGCGCGCAGGCGCCACCGACCTGGAGATCCTCTCGCTGCGTGCCGCACTGGAACGCGCCATGCAGGCCCGCCGCAGCGCTGATGTGGACATCGCTGTACTGGTCAGACAGATCGCTCTGGCAGAAGAGAGCATCTCCCTGGCGACTACCGAGGTGGACCCGCAGATCACTGCCGCGGTGGAGCAGAACCGTCTTTCTGTGGAACGGCTCGAGGCACAGCTTGCTGCTACCCGCATCGTAGCGCCCTTTGCCGGCCGTATTACCAACTCTTCTGTAACCGAGGGTGTGGATGCACAGGCCTTTAAAACCGTGATGGTCATCTCCGACGAGGCCGAGCTGGAGATCACGGCAGAGCCCACCACTGCCCAGCTGGACAAGATGGCTGAAGGCATGACCGGTCAGTTGGTGCTCTCACAGTACCCCGGGCAGGTGCTCACCGGCCTCATCTATCAACTGCCGTACCCCTATGGTGGCGGCGGTGGAACCGATCTGCAGGATGTGGACAAAAAGACGCGCATTTCCTTCGAAATAGGCGATCTTGAGCTCAAGCCCGGTGACCTGGTCAAGGTGGACGTAACGGTGGCCGAGTCCAAGGACGCCCTCTGGTTGCCGCCGGCGGCCATCCGCACCTACTCGGGCCGAAGTTTTGTCGTCGTGCAGGATGGCGATACCGAGCGTCGCGTGGACGTCTCTATCGGCATTCAGGGGCTTGACCGGGTGGAAATCCTCGAAGGGCTCGAGGCGGATCAGGTCGTCGTCGGGCAGTAGGTAACCGGGGGCTCCGGCGATTATGAGACTGTTTGCGGTTGTCCTGGTCGCTCTGAAGCGGCTCTGGAGCAACAAAGGGTTGACACTCAGCTCGGTGTTTGGGCTCACCATGGCGGTGGCACTGATTACGTGCATACCGCTCTACACCGACGCCGCGAACCTGACGGTGCTGGAACAAGAGCTGGACCGGGCACAGCAGACCCGTAATCGCCCGCCCTTTGCCTTTATGTACAGGTACATCGGTGCCTGGAACACCTCTATCGAGCTGGAAGAGTACCGGGCGGTTAATGACTATTTGACGCGTTCTGCGCCAGGGGTGATTGGCCTCCCGGTTCAGTTTGCCACCCGCTACCTCAAGACCGACGACTTTTCCATGTTTCCTGCCTCTGAGGCGGTGTACGCCGGTCTGCGACAGCCACTGGGCTGGGTCAACTTTGCCTTTATCGACGGGCTGTACGATCACATTACTGTGTTGGAGGGCGGCCTCCCTGAAGTGGCCTCGTCCGAGGCCGACAGGGTAGAGGTGCTTGTCAGCAAAGCCTTTGCCGACGAAACCGGCATCCAGGTTGGCGAAGACTATGTGGTGTTCATGCGGGGCAGCCAGGCCGAGGCGGGGGATGCCCTGCGGCAGAGCCAGTTCAATGTACGCATCAGCGGAATTTGGCAGGCCACCGATCCAGAAGAGCCGTTCTGGTTCTATTCCCCCGGCTCCCTGGCCAGCGGATTGATGATTCCGGCAGAGTCTTTTGGCCAGCGCATCGCTCCTGCCATGACGCAGGAGGTGTATGCGGCCATCTGGTACATTGTATTTGATGGCAGTGCCGTGCGCACCGACGCGATCCCGGGGATCCTGGCGCGCATCGCGCAGGTGAGCACCCGGGCAGGCAACCTCCTGCCCAAGACGTCGCTGGACATATCGCCCGTAGAGGCACTGCGGAATTACCAGCGCACCACGTACATCATGACCATCATGCTGTACGTGTTCTCCATTCCGATCATGGCTCTGGTGATGTACTTTATCGGGCTGATCTCGGGGCTGGTGGTGGCACGTCAGCGCGGCGAAGTGGCCATCCTCAAGAGCCGGGGCACCGGCATCTCTCAGGTGATGGGCATGTACCTCCTGGAGGGGATGCTCATCGGCATCGTGGCGCTGGCCATTGGGCTTCCCACCGGTCGGCAGCTGGCCATCGCCATGGGCAAAACGGTCTCCTTCCTCAATCTGGGCACCCGGGCAGCGCTGCCGGTGGTGATCACGCCGCGGGCGGCACGCCTGGCGCTGATCGGCGTGACCGTGGCGGTGTTGGGCAGCCTGCTGCCGGCGCTCCGCGAGGCGCGTACGTCGGTAGTCGGGTATCATCAGGAGCGGGCGCGTCCTCTCGGACGTCCTGGCTGGCAGCGCTATGGGCTGGATCTGCTCATCGGGGTGGTGGCGGCCTATGGCTACTATGTGCTTCAAAATCGGGGCACGCTGAATTACCTGGGCGCCGGCACCGGCGACCCCTTTCAGGACCCCCTGCTGTTTATCGCGCCGGCCCTGGCGGTGTTTTCCGTGTCCATGATGTTCATTCGTCTCTTTCCTCTCCTGATGGAGACCATTGCCTGGCTGACCGGGCTCCTGTCGCGCTCTGTCTCGGTGGTGCTGGCCTTTCGGCAGCTGGCGCGGGTTTCGCGCCAGTACACCGGGGCCCTGCTGCTGCTGATCCTCACGGTGAGTTTAGCAGCCTTTACAGCGTCCATGG
>JAAYED010000150.1 GCA_012728955.1 Chloroflexota bacterium | reverse complement strand
GCACTTTGCGTTGCAGGTCCTCATCGCGGATGGCCAGGGTGGTCCCGGCATGGTCTCGCTCCAGCTGGTGGGGTGCCGCCTGGCGCACGGTGGCATCGATGGCGATATCATCGTACTGGCCCTGTGCATCCCGGGCGCGCACATACCGGCCCCGTTTGCGTTTGCTGATGGTATAGCTGCGCCGGCCAGAAGTGCGCCGCGACATGCGGTCCGAGGGGGCGGGCAGGCGGCGGATTTGAAAGGGCTCTCCCACGCCCACCTGCTGGGTAGGATCGTCAGCAGAGGGCTCCAGCCGTTCAGCGGTGTTGGCCCCTGCCACCGGTGGTGCCGTCAGATCCTGCTCTGTGGCAGGGGCTGGCTCGTCGCTCAGGTCAGAGTCAGTTTTTTTTTAGCCTGGGCGCGCTCGGCCTCTGTCTCTTCCCGCTCGCTCTCCTGCCGGGCCTGCTCGATGCGCTGAGAGAGCTTGTTCATTTTGGCGGCGGTATCTTCAAAGGGGGAGCGGCGCAGGCGATGCGGCAAGGCCAGTTCGGCAGCCAGCAGGATGTCCGTTTCGCGAATGGACGGACGTCCCTCAAAGGCAGCGTGGGCCTGTGCCGTCTTGAGGATCACCAGATCAGCGCGGTGACCATCGACATCCATCTCTGCCGTGAGGCGCGCGATTTCGTACAGATCATTGTTTGCATAGGTGACAGATGGCAGCAGCTCCTGAGCGCGGATGATCCGCTCCGTCAGCCGGTTCTCCTCCTGACACCAGGTATCGCAAAAGGACTGATAGTCCTGCTCAAAACCGATGCGACGCCGCAGGATCTCGACGCGTGAATCGGCATCGAGAATGCCCTGAATATCGACGCAGAGCGCAAAGCGGTCCAGCAACTGGGGGCGCAGGTCGCCCTCCTCAGGGTTCATGGTGCCCACCAGGATAAAGCGGGAGGGATGCGAAAACGAGATCCCCTCGCGTTCGACCACATTGACGCCCATCGCCGCAGAATCGAGCAGCAGGTCGACCACGTGGTCATCGAGCAGGTTTACTTCATCCACATACAGTAGCCCACGGTTGGCGAATGCCAGCACACCTGGCTCAAAGTGGCGCTCGCCCTGCTTGATGGCGCGCTCCAGGTCCAGCGTACCTACCACGCGGTCTTCGGTAGCGCTCACCGGCAAGTCGACAAAGCGTGTCTGCTTGACCTCGACAGGGAGAGTCTGACCAGCGGCTACCCGCGCCCGACAGTTGTCGCACATGAACTCTTCGCGATCAGGATCGCACCGAAAGGGACAATCGGCCACAGTGCGGATGGGCGGCAGGAGGGCGGCCAGGGCTCGCGCCGCGGTAGACTTGGCCGTGCCCCGCTCACCGCGGATCAGTACGCCACCGATCTGGGGACTGATGGCGTTCAAAATCAAGGCCCGGCGCATGCGGTCCTGGCCGACGATTGCAGAAAAGGGGAATACGGGCATGTCTCAGAAACCTCGCAGTGTCTGACTACTCAAACATGCGAGTATAGGGGGCCCAGAGACGGATGTCAACTCTACCCGGCGTGGCGCGACATAAAGCGAGGCCTAGCGCGAGTGCGTCGCCACGCGCCAGGCGTGTTCCACCGCGCGGCTTGCCCGTGTCCGCAGCACATCCAGGTCTTCTCGATCGGGCATGCGGCTGTCCGCCAGGCCCATCGTGACGCCAATGCCCGCCAGTGCCACA
The DNA here is from genome assembly GCA_012728955.1 of Chloroflexota bacterium. Taxonomy (GTDB): domain Bacteria; phylum Chloroflexota; class Anaerolineae; order UBA1429; family UBA1429; genus JAAYED01. The sequence goes on along the minus strand of JAAYED010000150.1, from coordinate 6,043 downwards.
CACATGCCGATCCATAGTGCCAGCCCAGCCTCACGATCCAGGGCAAAGAACGACAGGGAGGGCTCGGCAGCCTGCGGGGGGGCGTTGAGGGCGACATGCAGAGATGCCGGGGCCAGCAGCAGCGCCAATGCGATGGCAATGACCACCGTTACCGCGGGCAGCCAGATCGTCCAGCGGGGATAATTCTCCTCCAATGATCGTGGGAGGCGTGCCGCCGCCAGCAGCCGTTCGTTGAGCATGGCAGGCACCGAAACCATGGGCCACTGGCGCAGCGCCACTTCAACACGGCGCAAACGTTGCAGGTCGCGCTGGCAGATGGGGCAATCGCGCACATGCTGCCAATGCTCTCCCAGCACTCTGTCCTGCTCGCCAGAGGCGACGTACTCGGCCAACACTTGGCGGGGATGATTGTCACTCATTCTGCATTCGCCTCCCGCAGGCAGTCTGCCAGCGCCAGCCTGGCGCGGTTGAGCTGTGCCTTGACGGTTCCCAAGGGCAGCCCGAGCACCTCGGTGATCTCTTGATAGCTCAACTCATGCTGATAGAACAGCGTCAGCACCAGCGCGTATTTCCGTGGCAACCGGTCAACCTGTTGCCAGATAAACTCTTTGTCTTGTGACTCGACATAGGGCTCGGACTCGCTGCCCTGCTGGCTGTCGAGCAAGTGCTCCAGCATCTCGTCGCTGTCAGCCCAGGCAACGGACTCGCGCCGCAGCGAGCGGAGCCGATTGAGCGAGGCGTGTGTGGCGATGCTGTGCAGCCAGGTGGTGAACTTGGAGTCACCACGAAAGCCCGGCAATGCGCGCCACACGCGCACATACACCTCCTGTGCCAGATCCTCCGCCTCCTGACGGTTTCGCAGAATCCGATAGCCCAGGTTGTAAACCCACTGCTGAGTGCGCTGGACGATCTGGCCGAGGGCATCACCATCGCCAAGCTTGGCTCGCTCCACCAGCTCGGCCAACGGATCGCTGCCGCCCGGCTGCAGGCGGGTACGCAGGGGCATGCCTGTCGCTCCCTAGCCGTTATCTTGGCCGGAAACAGCGTCCTCCCCTGGAACATCATCTGCCGCTGGCACATCGGCGACGGCCTGGGCATGGTGTCGTTGTCGGTTGGACCCTGCAGAGGTGAAATAGATCAGGAGCATGCCCAGCCCTACAAACATGGGCAACAGGCCCGCGATGAGCCACACGCCAGTGCCCAGTGGAGTCAGCCCCAACAGCAGGGCAAAGCCGCTCATCATGGTGATCACGCCACCCCACAAAACGCCACGGCTCCCGCTGCGGCTGGGCTCTCCGGTTCCCGCCAGATCAGCCACGCTGTAGCCCAGGCGCGCCAGAGCCACCCGCTCCTTGTACGTAAAATAGCGATTCAGAGTTACAAAGGCGAGCAAAATGGTGAGCAGCAACAGGGACGCAAACACAATCAGGGCCGCCTGGTATGGCATGAACAGTGCACCTCGCAGCAGGTTGGTGACTCTATGTTACCTGTGAACCCGCAGCCTTCCAAGAGGTTGCATCGATCTGCCCGCTCGTAACAACCAGCCAGTGACGGGGGGTTTTGCCACATTGGGTAATGTGCTATACTGGCCGCAGAATACCGTTTGCTTTCAGGAAAGGCACCACATTGTTCAAACCTCTCAGCGCACTGCTGGGCCTTTTTTCCCGCGATATCGGAATCGACTTGGGTACCGCTACCACCCTGGTGATGGTCCACGGGCAGGGCATTGTCATCAACGAGCCCTCTGTCGTCGCCATCGACAAGACCACCAGGCGCGCCTTGGCCTTTGGTGCCGAGGCCAAAGAGATGGTTGGTCGCACGCCGGGCAACATCATCGCCATCCGCCCACTGCGTGATGGCGTGATCTCTGACTTTGATGTTACCGAGCAGATGCTGCGGTACTTTATCCAAAAGGTGCATGATCGTTCGCGCTGGTTTCACCCCCGTCCCAGGGTCGTGGTGGGTATCCCCAGCGGTTGTACCGAGGTGGAAAAGCGCGCGGTGCGTGACGCCGCCCTGAGCGCCGGTGCTCGCGAAGCCTATCTGGTTGAGGAGCCCATGGCGGCTGCTATCGGCGCTGGCCTGCCGGTGGCCGATTCGGTGGGCAGCATGGTGGTGGACCTGGGAGGCGGCACTACCGAGGTGGCAGTGGTCTCCCTGGGCGGTATAGTCGTAAGTCGGTCCATTCGCGTGGCCGGCGACGAAATGGATGAAGAGATCATCCAGTACGCGCGTCAAAAGTACAACCTCCTTATTGGTGAGCGCATGGCCGAGCGCACCAAAATCGCCATCGGCTCTGCTTACCCCCTCCCTGAAGAGCAGACCGTCACCATACGCGGGCGCAACCTGATCACCGGATTGCCCGAGGCCACCGAGGTGAGCAGCATCGAGATTCGTGAGGCGCTCTCCGGACCGGTGGATACCATTGTGGACGCGGTGCGGGCTACGCTGGATGAGACGCCCCCCGAGCTGGTGGCGGACCTCATGGAGCAGGGCATTGTGCTGGCAGGAGGCAGCTCTCAGCTGCAGGGCCTCCCGGAGCGCTTGTCTGAAGAGTGCCACATGCGGGTCTATCGGTCGGATGACCCGGTGGCCTGCGTGGTGCGCGGGTCCGGTGCCATCGTGGATGACTTGGCGCGGTACAGCAAGGTGCTGGCGAGTACCCAACGCGATACGATTTCTCAGGCGCGTCGTTCGGACGTATAGGCCCGCCACGGTGCACGGCAGATGAGGCCAGGGCATCGAACCGCCTTGATCATCGCACTGGTGCTTGGTACAGTGCTCCTCTGGCTGGTGCTGGACAGTACCGGTGCCACCAACCCGATACGCGACGCCCTCACCGGCATTGTTTCGCCACTCCAGCTGGTATTTGGTCGTGTATTCGATCCTGTAACCGATCAGCTGGAGGCGCTCCGCCAAGGTGCTGAGCTGGTGCGGCAGAATCGTGACCTCCGGCAACAGTTGGCCGAGGCACAGAGTCGACTCGCCCTCCTCGAAGAAGCCCAGCACGAGAACCAAGATCTCCGGCGCCAGCTCGAGTTCAAGAGCATTGTGCCCAACTATCAGCTGATCGCAGCCGAGGTCCTCGGGCGTGATCCCAGTCAGTATCTCCACTACCTTGTGATCGACCGGGGCAGCAACGACGGCGTACGGGTGGGCATGCCGGTGATCACCGAGGCGGGTCTGGTGGGCCGCATCAGCCGTGTCAGCTCTGGCTCCTCGCAGGTGATGCTGCTCACCGACTCTCAATCCGCCGTCAACGCCTATGTGCAACGATCGCGGGCTACGGGGGTTGTGCAGGGTACTCTGGGGCCCGATCTGTCACTGGAGTATGTCCTCCGTGGGGAAACCATTGTGGTGGGCGATGTGTTGCTGACCTCCGGAGTAGGGGGGAATTTTCCAAGGCGACTGGTGATCGGCCAAGTGGCTGAGGTCCGGCAGAACGACATTGAGGCGCACACCAGCGCCGTAGTTGTCCCTGCTGCCAACCTCGCCGAACTGGAGAGCGTGCTGATCCTGATGAATTTTGAGCCTGATGAGCTGCTGGACGAACCCTGAAGCCGTGGGCAGCTGCCCCGGGGAGTGTGACTGATGGGCCTGTACATCGCTGCGCCCATTGCGCTGCTCCTGTCCCTGGCGCAGACCACAGTCATCCGCAATGTCACCTTGTTTGGTGCCCACGTCGATCTGCTGCTGCTCTTTGCCATCTCGTGGGTCCTGTGCCGTGGGTTGGGCGAAGGCTTGATGATTGGGGTGATCGGCGGGCTGGTGCTGGATGTGAGCTCTGCGGGCCCTTTTGGCACAGCGACGCTCTCGCTGGCTGTCGCCATATCGCTGGCGGCGCTGGGGGAGGTGAACCTCTTTCAGGGAGCCTGGTACCTGAAATTCATCGTGGCTGCGGGGGCCACGCTGCTGGTGAATGTGGTCAATGTACTGGTGTTGCGTCTGGCTGGCTATGGTGCCATCCCCTGGGCAGCCCTGGGTACCAACACCATGCCCTCAGTCCTGGCACACTTGTTGCTGGTGCCCCTGGTGTATGGGGTAACCAAGTGGTTGGCCCGTCGTCTTGAACCCAAACGAGTCGAGTTCTAGAGCCATGAACCTGGGTTATTTGCGCTTTCGGATGTTGGTGCTGCGGGCCCTGGTTGTGGCCTGCCTGGTGGCTGTGGTGATGCGCCTGTGGTCGCTGCAGGTGGTGTCATCGCAGGAGTATGTGCAGGCCGCCGACCACAACCGCTTTCGCATCATCACCACCAGTGCCCCACGGGGCGTGATCTATGACCGGCAAGGCCGCCTGCTGGTGCGAAATGTGCCTCGTTTTACGGTGAGTGTGGTGCCAGGCGATCTCCCCGATGAGGAGCAGCAGCGCGAGGCGGTGTTGCAACGACTGTCCTATCTGTTGGGGATCCCGCTCCGTAACGCCGAAGGGGAAGGGCTCGCAGACATTCTTGATGCTCACACGACGGGACCGCTGGCGACCGGTCGCTATGTCCCGGTGGTGCTGGCCAAAGAGGTGGAGCGCGAAGCCGCCTTTATCATTCAAGAAGAGAGTCTCACACTGCCCGGGGTATCCGTCTCGGTGGATCCGGTGCGCGAGTACTTGATGTCGCAGCTTATGGCGCACATCGTGGGCTATATGGGGCGCATCGGCCAGAGCGATCTGGAGGCGCGTCTCGACCAGGGTTACGAGGCCAGCGACAGCATCGGCATGTCAGGTATCGAACGCAGCATGGAGAACGAGCTGGCCGGCCAAAAGGGTCAAAAACACGTCGAGGTAGACATCGATGGGCGTGAGGTCCAAGTCATCGCCTCAGAGCCCCCGGTGCCCGGCAACAGCGTCATTTTGACCATCGACACCGAGTTCCAGCAGCAGGTGGAGGCCGCCGTGGCGCGCGGCATGGCGCGGGCGCATTCCGATACCGGTGTGGCCATCGCCATGGATCCACGGACGGGCGAGATCCTGGCCATGGTCTCGTTGCCTGGCTTTGACAATAATCTGTTTGCGGCAGGAATCTCTTACGAGGATCTGGCGTCCCTGAGCAACGATCCGCGCCACCCTCTTGTCAATCACGCCATCGGTGGACAGTATCCCCCCGGCTCGATTTTCAAGATCATTCCCGCATGTGGCGCTCTGCAGGAAGGGGTCATCACGCCCTCTACGCGTCTGGACTGTCAAGGCACCATGCTGGTTCCCAACAAGTTCTTTCCGGACGACATGAGCCAGGCACAGCGCTTTTACTGCTGGTCGCGCTGGGGTCATGGCAGCATCAATGTACAGACGGCCATCTCGGAATCGTGCGACATTTTCTTTTACAAGGCCACCGGTGGTTATGAGGACTTTCGTGGCCTCGGTATCGATCGTCTGGGCACGTATGCGGCCATGTTTGGTATCGGTGAACCTACGGGGATCGAGCTGACGGGCGAGGTGGCGGGCTTGTTGCCCAGCGAACAATGGAAGCGCCTCACCTACAGTGAAAGCTGGTTTACGGGCGACACCTACAATGCCGCAATCGGCCAGGGCTATGTGCTGGCGACGCCACTCCAGATGCTCAATGCGACGGCCGCCATCGCCAACGGAGGCACTCTCTACCGCCCGCAGGTGGTGTACGATGTGGTCGACATCGATGGCAATGTGGTCGAGCCCTTTACGCCCGAGGTGATCCGCCAGCTGGAAGTCAATCCCGAGTACATCGAGCTGGTGCGACGGGGCATGCGCGGCACTGTAACCGACGGTACGGCCTATCGACTCAAAATGCCCGAGGTAGCGGTGGCAGGCAAGACGGGCACAGCCGAGTACACCGAGATCGACGCCAACGGAAATGTGGTCATGGACAAGTGGGGATACCTGCCCACCCACGCCTGGTTTACAGCCTTTGCACCCTATGACAATCCCGAGATCGCTCTCGTGGTCTTTTTACGTGGTGGTGGAGAGGGATCTCAGTACGCTGTTCCCGTGGCGGAAGAGATCCTGCGCAGCTACTTTGGCCTGCCATTTCGCCAGTGAGGGCAGCCGAAACGAGATGATTGGCACTTAATCCGCGCG
>JAAYED010000149.1 GCA_012728955.1 Chloroflexota bacterium | reverse complement strand
GTGCCACGATGGGTGGATAGCTCGTGCCCGTGGAACGAGCGAATACCCCAATCCACCACTCCGACCCAATAGATGCCTTCAGCCAGTTGCGTAATCACAAGCAGCCCTCCTTACAAGATTCGAGTTCTTGTAATGATGTTACTCTGAAACGCAATTTTCGTCTATGACAGAAGTCACTTCTAAGGCGGGGAATGGCGGAGAAGGACCGTTTGACGGGAATTGAGAGGCTACCCACCGGTTTGCTTTCAGGGGCAGGCGTGCCAGGCCAGGCTCCGGCGTTACAGCGCGCCCTGTGCCTGTAGGAAATCGCGCAACGCGCGCCGGGCCTGGGCGAGGCAGGTCTCCACCGCGCTGACGCGCAGCCCGGCAATCTCGGCCACTTCTTCATAGGTGTAGCTGTGCGCGTCGTGTAACAGGAGAACTGCCCGCTGCTCGAATGGCAGTTGCCAAATCCCTTGCTCCAGCCATGCCTCTCCTGGGGATGGCGGCCTGGGCGCGCCTGGGGGGCTTGTAGTGGCCTGGCCTACAGGGGGCGTTACTGACCAAGTGGCTTGCCGAGTCCGCCATCGATCGCGGCAGAGGGCCACGACCAGGCCCAGAAACTGGAGGTGCGCGTTATGCCCTGCTGGAATGCGCCTGACTGTGGTCTGGAGGGTCTGCAACGCAGCCGGAGAGTCTCCCAACAGTCGTAAGGCGAGGTTGTAGGCTATCTCTTGATCGGCATAGAGCAAGCCCGGCTGCTTCCGGGCCTGCTCTATGCTTTGCTCGTGCCCCATGGTTTCGCCTCCGGGCTAGTGGCTGCGCGTTTCCCAACGCAAATACCAGGGGCCAGGGACGCCCACGGCGATTCCCTCCAGTTCGATATGGTAGACACCGGGCTGAAGCTGGCCGGTATCGGGATCGTCCACGGCAAAGGCGATGGTAGGCTCGCAGGGCTGGCCTGTACCCAAAGCGCCAATGCCCGGCTCCACGGCACGCCCATCCGGCCCCGTAACGGAAGTGATGCAAAAGCCCGTCGGCCAGGGGGTGCGCTGCGCTGCCTGATCCAACGCCGGACCGAGCACCAGGCGGAGGCGGCCATTAATGGGTCGCAGGGAAGCCCTGGTAAACCGCCACGTATAGCCCGCCATCTCGATAGGGATATCGACGTCCCAGGTCGGCCCCTCCAGTGTAGCAGGATCGGCAAAGGCGGAAGCAAACCCGGCTGGCAGGGTGAGATCGGTGGGGATCTCGACCTGTAAGCTGAGGGCGGCGGGGCGCAGGGTCTCGATGGCCGGGATGTGGAGCGTTACCCACCGCGCCAGAGGGTCGATAGGCTCCAGGGACAGGCGCTGGCGATCCAGGGGGAGTAGTGCCTCGTCAAAGGGGGTATCTACCTCCTCCGGCGCGCGCCAGTTCACGCCAAACCCCCCGTGCTTGTAGCTTCCTCCCCGGTCATCCTCCAGCCAGATGCGCCCTTCCCCCGGCGTGCCTGTGCCCCACAAAAAGCGCGTGAGTTGGATGCCATCGGGGGGATTCTGCAGGTCCACCGTCACGACGGATACCCGGTCGGTCCACACCGCCTCCTCCACTGCCAGCGTCAGGCCCTCGCGGGTCTGGCTGACTCCCTGGGGATGGGAGGCGACCGGCGCGATGACCTGATTTCTCTCGCCGGTGGTTGGCACGTCCCATGTCATTTGCCACGGCCCCCGGAAGTAGACCGAGGCCCGCTCGATATCTATCTGGATCACCCCGCTTGGCAGGGGTGCATCTTCTGCCAGGGTGAGGGCCACGCGGATACCGCCGGTGCGGCTATGGCCGCCCAGCGTCCCGTCAAAGCGGGGGGCGCTGGCCGCCAGAGAGAGACCGGCCAGGGTACGCCCCTCTCGCTCTGGCACGCTGGCCACGTCGAATTCCAGCAGGCGACGCTCGCTGGGGCCGTCTTGCCAATGGACCGTCTCGGTGACCAGGCGGGCCGCAGTGATCCGCACGGGGAACCCGGCCACGTCCAGGTGGACATCCAGCGGCCACGTATCGCCTATATGAGGATCACTACCCAGGTCTACGTTGAACCAGGCCATCGCAGGGACATCCATCCGCACCGAGTCCACCAAGAGAGTGAGTTGCTGGGCAGACAGCGAAAGAGGCGCGAATGTCAGCAACTCCTCGTTCATCGCGATTCCGGCAGGCAGCGGGGTGGCGGTAGGCTCCGAGTCGGGAGAGATACGCACGATCTCGGACTCGGCCACCACCACGCCCCCGGATGTGGAGGATTGAGCCTGTACGCTCATCGAGGATGCCCGGTGGGCGGCGGGTACGCCTTCCCAATAGATGTGGCCCAGATCATCACGCAGAGCAGGCATGAACGGACCGCTCAGCATCGGCCACTGCCCCTTTTCC
>JAAYED010000148.1 GCA_012728955.1 Chloroflexota bacterium | reverse complement strand
GGTCGGATGGCAGAGAATCCCACATCTTCTTTTTGAAGGCATAAGCCCTCCATCAGCTCCCATCAAGCCATACTATCCGTGAAAATACAACTCGTTCTGTCCGATGATAACACCCCGCCGGGGCGCGGTCAAACATGCGCGGCCCGCGCCCCCGGCCCGCCGCCATATCTCCATAGCGTAGGCGCGCAAACCAACCTCACCACCCTGGCCCCCTCTCCAAGTTTGGAGAGAGGGAGAAGGAAGCAGGGCGCGGCACGATGCCGCGGCTACGAGCTACGAGCGTATCCCCTCTACGCTTGCGGGCTTGAAGCCGCGCTCCAAAGCGAGTAAGATCAGCCCACAAGACAACTACTCGATGGAGAGACACTTATGCAATCCAAACGGCGCTGGCTCGTGCTCGTCATCTTTTACGGGTTTATCCTGCTGCATCAATCGGACAAGCTGCTCATCGGCCCCCTGACCACGCCGATCATCGAGGAATTCGGCATCACCCAGGCCCAGATGGGGGCCGTCTCGAGCCTGGCGATCATCGTCTCGGCGGCCCTCTACCCCATCTGGGGGTACCTGTACGACCGCTATGCGCGGCCCCGGCTGCTGGCCCTGGCCTCGTTCGTCTGGGGCGCGACCACCTGGCTGAACGCCCTGGCCCCCACCTATCGCGCCTTTCTGGTCACCCGCGCCTCGACGGGCATTGACGATTCCAGCTACCCCGGCATCCACAGCCTGCTATCGGACTATTTCGGGCCGCGCATCCGGGGCAAGATTTTCGGCGCGCTCGATACGGCCATGCCCTTTGGCTATATGCTCGGCCTGATCCTGGCGACTACCCTGGGGGCTGCGCTGGGCTGGCGGAAGATGTTCTTGCTCACCGGTGGCGCCGGCATCCTGCTGTCCATCCTCATCCTGCTGCTGGTCCGTGACGTGCCTCGCGGCCACGCCGAACCCGAACTGGCGGGGCTGGAGCAGGTGCCCGCCTTTCAATTCGACTGGGGCGTCGCCAAACAGGTCCTCAAAAGCCCCAGTATCCGCCTGGTGTTCGCCCAGGGCTTTTTCGGGGTGTTTCCCTGGAACGTGCTCACCTACTGGTTCTTCCGCTATCTGGAAACCGAGCGCGGCTTTACCTCCGGCCAGGCCACCACGACCATGATGATCGCCATCGTGGCGCTGGCCAGCGGCTATTTCCTGGGCGGCAGCATCGGCGACGCGCTGTTTCACCGCACCCTCCGGGGGCGCGTCGTCACCGCCATGAGCGGCGTGCTGCTGGGCGTGGTGTTCCTGGTCTCTGCGCTGAATGTCCCCATCGGCAACACGCTGATCTTTACCGTGCTGATGGGCCTGACCGGCATTACCATGTCGATGGCAGCGCCCAATGTGCTGGCTACCGTCCAGGATGTAACCGAGCCGGAGGTGCGCAGTACCACGTTGGCCCTGCTGAGCCTGATCGAGAACGCGGGAGCGGCGCTGTCGCCCTGGCTGGCGGGCCTGATCGCCGACCATTCGTCGCTGCGCGTAGCCATCCTGAGCATCTGCGTGATCACCTGGCTGCTGTGCGCTCTGTTCTTTGGCCTGTTGTCCCGGGTAGTCCCCGCCGACATCCAGCGGTTCCGGCGCACGATGCGCGAGCGGGCCACGCTGCCGCTCTGAGACTGAGGGGAGATGCGCAAGTTTACAGGATTTCTATAGACAGGGCGCTATCCTCTATGCTATAATAAACGTGATGGGTTCTGTTGTCTCCCAGCCTCGAAAACGTTCGGCCAGGAGGTGCCACGGCCTAACCCAACACTTGCCTCCTCCACAACTTGTCAGCCTTCCAAAAGTACAAGATTTTATGAACGCAACAGCCCGGCACGCAGCTCTACTACCCGTATGGCGACAAGCGGGGCACCGGGAGCGTCGCCACACCCTACCGCTACACCGGCCAGCGTTGGGAGGATGCCATCGGGCTGTACTTCTACCAGGCGCGCTGGTATGATCCAGCCTTGGGGCGCTTCATCCAGCCGGATACCATCGTGCCCGAGCCGGGCAACCCGCAGGCGCTGAATAGATACTCCTATTGTCTCAACAACCCGGTCAAGTATACCGATCCGAGTGGACACTGGCTGCATATCGTTGCTGGGGGTCTGATCGGAGCAGCCGTAGGGGCAGGGTTGGTAGCTGTACCCCAGATGATCAACAATGCTCGCGAGGG
>JAAYED010000147.1 GCA_012728955.1 Chloroflexota bacterium | reverse complement strand
TACCGAGGGTATTGCCGGCAGTCCCATGGTGATCAATCCACTGCTCTCGCAGGCCAATCCGGTGGATCAGGACCTGGTGGCGTTGATATTCAACGGCTTGTCCAAAGTGGATCCCACTGGGCGCATCGTGCCTGACCTGGCGGAACGGTACGAGATTTCCAATGATGGCATGGTGTACACCTTTTTCCTGCGCCAGGACGCCCAGTGGCATGACGGCGCGCCCGTCACCTCTGCTGACGTCGTTTTTACCGTCAACGTCATGCAGAACGAGGGTTATGAGGGGATGGCTTTTCTCTCCACGCTCTGGCGTTCGGTCGTGGTGGAGCAGCTCGATTCCTATACGGTGCGCTTTATTCTCCGGGAGCCGTTTGCTCCCTTTCTTGAGTACACCACCATCGGGCTGTTGCCGGCGCACATCCTCGGCAGCGTGGACGTCGCTCGGCTCAGCCAGAGCACCTACAATGCCATGCCTGTAGGCACCGGTCCCTACAAGGTGGATGATATCGACTCGCAGCGCATCGTGCTGGTGCGGAACGATGGCTACTATGGCGCGAGACCTTATCTCGATCGCCTCGAACTGTACTTTTATCCCGATGCTGATGCGCTGCTGGAGGCGCGGCAACGGGGAGAGATTATGGGGATGGGGCGCATCTTGCCCCGTCAGCTGGCCGCCGTACAGGAAGACGAGGATCTCACGCTGTATTCGGCACCGCTCTCTGGCTATACCCTGGTGTTCCTGAATCTGGATCGGGCGATTTTCCAGGACCGTCTGGTGCGCCAGGCCATGATGCTGGCGCTGGACAGGCAAGCTCTGGTGGATGACGTCCTGCAAGGGCAGGGCACTGTAATCGACAGCCCCATTCTGCCGCAGTCTTGGGCCTATAACGAACACCTGCCGGCTGTTACGCAGGACTTGCGCAAAGCGCGCACCCTCCTGGAACAGGCGGGTTGGTTTGATGACGACGGCGACGGGTTTCGCGAGCGGGGTGAGCTGAAACTCGAGTTTAAACTGGCAACCAACGATGATGATGCGGCGCGGGTGGCTATGGTGGAGATGATCGCCAAGCAGCTCGCCGAGGTGGGCATCCATGCGATCCCCGAGTTCGTCAAGTGGGAGGACCTGGTTGGGCAACAGCTTCGTCTGCGTCGCTTTGATGCGGTGCTCAGCGGCTGGCAGAGCCTCTCGGCTGACCCGGACCCCTATCCGTACTGGCATTCCAGCCAGGTGAACGACGACAGCGTCAACTTTGCCAACTATATCAGCACCGAGGCGGACACGCTGTTGGCTGAGGCCCGGCGTACTACCGATCCTGACCGTCGCTGGAGCCTGTACCAACGTTTTCAAGAGCTCTTTGTGGAGGATATGCCTTCCCTGCTCTTGTACCAGCCCGTCTACAACTTTGCGGTGGACAAGGCAGTGATGGGCGTGCAGATCGCCCCCATGACCAGTTCAGGTGAGCGCTTTGCTACGCTGGCTCAGTGGCATGTTTCCTTGCAGCGCATGTTGTACACCGAGGCGCGCGACCAGGGCCTGATCGCACCTGCCCAGTAGGCGTGCCACCTGCGGCGTTTGACAGCCTGCGGGCACCGTAGTATGATGCTGTTGTGCAGCCGAGATGGCGGAACCGGCAGACGCGCTACGTTC
>JAAYED010000146.1 GCA_012728955.1 Chloroflexota bacterium | reverse complement strand
GGCGCCCGCGGGCGGGCCGGGCCACCGCCCGCCGCCGCCGCCGCGTCGCCGCCGGCGAGCCGCCCCCGGCGCATCGCCGCTGCGGGCCTTGCGTTCCAGCGCTTGGCGCGAGCGCCCGGGGGCGTTACAATCCCCACGCATCGCCCTTTACGTACATCCTGCAGGAGTCGCCATGACCACACGCCCTCCGCGCTTTACCCCCGCCCCCGATGGCGTCGATCCGCAGCAGGTCCCTCAGGTGACCCTTTCCAGCGGCGCCCGCATGCCCGCCCTGGGGCTGGGCACCTTTGGCTCGGACCACGCCTCCCCTGCCAGCATCGCCCAGGCCGTGCGGGGGGCCCTGGAGGTGGGCTATCGCCACATCGATTGCGCCGCCGTGTACGGCAACGAGCGCGAGATCGGCCAGGAGCTGGCCCGGGCGATGGAGGGCGGCCTCCCGCGGGAAGAGCTCTGGATCACTTCCAAGCTCTGGAACGATCGTCACGAGCCCGAGCAGGCGCTGGAGGCCTGCCGGCAGTCCATCCGCGATCTGCAGGTGGGCTATCTCGATCTGTACCTGATCCACTGGCCCTTTCCCAATGCTCACGCCCCCGGAGTGGATGTGACCTCCCGTGCCGCCGATGCCCGCCCCTACATCCACGCCGATTACATGCGCACCTGGCGCACGCTGGAGGCGCTGGTGGAGGAGGGGCTGGTGCGCCAGATCGGCACCTCCAACATGACCCGGCCCAAACTGGAGCTGCTGCTGCGGGATGCGCGCATCCGGCCGGCGGTCAACGAGATGGAGCTGCATCCCTACCTGCAGCAGCCCGCGATGGTGGACTATCTGCAGCGGGAGGGGATCGTACCGGTGGCCTTTGCCCCGCTGGGCTCCCCCGATCGCCCCGCCCGCGATCGCATGCCCGACGACCCCGCCGCTCTGCAGGATCCCACGGTCTGCCGCATCGCCGCGCAGCGGGGCTGGCACCCGGCGCTGGTGTGCCTGCGCTGGGCCCTGCAGCGCGACACGGTGCCCATCCCCATGTCCACCCGCCGCCAGAACTATCTCGCCAACCTGCGGGTGACGCTGGAGGCGCCCCTCAGTGCGGAGGAGATGGCCGCGCTGGCCGCTGTGGACCGCCACCACCGCCTGATCAAGGGGCAGGTGTTCCTGTGGCGACCGGGACAGAGCTGGGAGGATCTGTGGGATGAGGACGGCCTGATCGCCCGGTAGCGGGCGCCGGAGGCGCCGCCCCGCGCCGCGCCGATCGGGGGGGATGGGCCACGCCGCTCAGTGACGGACGCCCCGCTGCGATACGTTCCGCTGCGCGACCCACGCCCGGTCCGATCGCTCCCGCCGTGCGATGCGCCCGGAGACCACCGCGGGTGACCCTCCGCTACCAGAGCCGGGCCCGCCCCCGCGGTACTCGCTTGCGCCGCACAGCAGAGGTGAGGACATGGAACCGCCGGTGGCACCCGCCGGCGGTGTTCCTGTGGTGTGGCAGTGGCGGGGAGCAGGGGCTCGCTGCAGGAGAACGACCCCGCCGCCGGGAGCCTGCCGGGAACCCGCCGCCCCCGGGCAGGGCCGCCGCTTGGGCACCGCTGACCCTGCCTCGCCGCGTCGCCGTGGCGCGCCCATTCTCGCACCGCAGGGAACCCTTCCGCCCGCCGAGCCTGCCGACCGCCTCACCCGGGCCCCCCGGAGCCGCCCGAGCTCCGCCGGGAACCCGCCGCCCACGGGCATCCCTGACTATGCCCCGCCGTGGCCCGCAGAAAGGCCTCGCCGTTGCCGCCAGAGAGGACGTCCCGTGCCGCCGGCAACCCGCCGGTAACTCCTCGCCCACAGGCAGGGCCGCTGCCGCGGCGGTGCCGTCCTGCGGTAGGGCCGTTGCCACGCTCGCACCGCAGGGAACTCTTGTGCTCGCCGAGCCTGCCGACCGCCTCGGCGGGGCCCCCCGGAGCCGCCCGAGCTCCGCCGGGAACCCGCCGCCCACAGGCCCTGCTGACGCTGCCTCGCCGCGGCGCCGCGGCGCGGCCATTCTCGCACCGCAGGGAACCCTTCTGCCCGCCTGGCCTGCCGACCGCCTCGGCGGCTCCCCGGAGCAGCCCGGAAGCCTGCCGGGAACCCGCCGCCCACGGGCGCCGCTGACTCTGCTGCGCCGTGGCCGGCAGAGAGGCCTCGCATTGCCGCCAGAGAGGACGTCCCGCGCCGCCGGTAGCCTGCCGACAACCCGTCGCCCATGGGCAGGGCCGTTGTCGCGGCGCCTGAGGCGTTGCGCCGCGCCGGGGCTTGACCGCCCTCCACGCCACGGCTATCCTCGCACCAGAAAATACTCTGCTCAGTGGGAGGTAACCCATGGCTCAGACCCTGACCCGCGTCTCTCCCGAATCGGTGGGCATCCCTTCGGAGGCCGTCGCCGCCTTTGTGGAGGCCGTCCAGCAAAAGGTGGGCGGGCTGCACTCGTTCATGCTGTTGCGCCACGGCCAGGTGGCCGCCGAGGGCTGGTGGGCACCCTACGCACCGCAGCGCCCGCACATGCTCTTTTCCCTCAGCAAATCCTTTGCCGCCACCGCGGTGGGCCTGGCCATCGAGGAGGGCCGCCTGTCGCTGCAGGATCCGGTAATCTCGTTCTTTCCTGAGGAGACCCCCAGCCGCGTCAGCCGCAATCTCGCCGCCATGACGGTGCACCATCTGCTCAGCATGAACACCGGTCACCATGTGGACGCCAGCGCCGAGACATTCAAGCGCATGGACGGCAACCTCGTGCGTCGATTCCTGCGGATCCCGGTCAAGCACAAGCCCGGCAGCTGGTTCGTCTACAACACCGCCGCCACCTACATTCTCTCGGCCATCGTGCACAAGCTCACCGGCATGCCGCTGACCGCCTATCTGCAGCCACGGCTCTTTGATCCCCTGGGCATCGCCCCGCCCCTGTGGGACTCGGACCCCCTGGGCATCAACATGGGAGGCTTTGGCCTGCACCTCACCACCGAGGACATCGCGCGCTTTGGACAGCTCTTTTTGCAGGAGGGGCGCTGGGGCGACCGGCAGCTGGTTCCCGCCGATTGGATCCGCACGGCCCATGTGGCCCACTCGGACAACAGCAACCAGCCCGGCAATCCCGATTGGCAGCAGGGCTATGGCTATCAGATGTGGGTCTGCCGGCACGGCGCCTACCGGGGCGACGGCGCCTTTGGGCAGTATTGCGTGGTGATGCCCGAGCAGGATGCGGTGCTGGCCGCCACCAGCGGCATCCGCGATCTGCAGGCGCCGCTGGATGCGCTCTGGGAGCTGCTGCTGCCCGCCATGGCGCCGGCCGCTCTGCCGGAGGACGCCGCGGCCCGGCAGGGGCTGCGCGCCCGGCTGGAGGGGCTCTCCATCCCGCCGCAGCAGGGCCAGGCTACCAGCCCCATCGCCGAGGCGGTCTCGGGCCAGATGTACGATCTGGAGGAGAACGCCGCGGGCCTGACCCGGGTGGGCATCCGGGTGGGGGCCCGCCAGCGGGTGACGCTGCTGCTGCGGGATCGCAAGCGCACCTGGAGGCTGCCGGTGGGGGCGGGGCAGTGGGCCGAGAGCTCCACCCGCATGCCCCTCAGCGCGCGGGATTTTGGCGTGGAGGAGCCCGTGCTGCTGAGCGGCGGCTGGACGTCCCCCGATACCTATGCCGTGCAGCTGTGCGCTGTGGGCACGCCTTTTTTGCGCAGCTATGCGCTGCAGTTCACCGAGGCGGGGCTGACCCTGACGGTGGCCAGCAACGTCGGCGCTCCCGAGCCGGTGATCGTGCGGGGCATCGCGGCGCAAAAGGGCTGAGCGGGCGGAGGCTCTCCGCAGGGGAGCACAGACGGGGGCGGCGCCCAGCGGCGCCGCCCCCGTGTCGTCCATGGATGGGCCGGGCGGGGCAGATCCGCTTGCCTCCGCGCCGGGACAGCGCACCGGGCAGATCCCGACCGGAAGGCCAGCCGTCAGGATCCGGTGCCGTGCGCCGCACGGCAAGTGTGTCAGGGTGCGGTGAGAGTTCCCGCTGCATCGCGCCCCTTGGACGCTGCTGGTGAGCGGCCCCTGTTGACCCCCCCGGCAAGAGCACGCCCATCCCGAGAGTGTCCGCACCCTTTGAGACCGACACCCTCGGCGCGAGGGTGGCTGGGATGAGGGGAGCCCCTGCGGGGCGTGTCCCTGTGGCCCGGGCCGGGCGCGCCAGCTGCTCCGCACCGGGCGACGCTGCCGCCGCCGGCAGAACCGGCTGGTACGGCACGCCCGGGGCCTCTCCAAAACTCGGCAAAGGCAGGGTAAAGGGAGGCGTACTGCTGTCGGGCCCGCCGCTGATGCGTAACAAGCCCTGTGCAGGCGAGCACACGGCGCCATTCGCACCGGGCGACGCTGCCGCCGCCGGCAGAACTGGCTGGTACGGCACGCCAGGGGCCTCTCCAAAACTCGGCAAACGCAGGGTAAAGGGAGGCGTACTGCTGTCGGGCCCGCCGCTGACGCGTAACAAGCCCTGTGCACGCGTGCGCGGGGGGTCCGTTTGCATCCCGGGAGGCACCACGGCGGGGGACTGGCTACGTCCGCAACCGGTGTGTCGCAGACCCAGTGCACGCGTGCGCGTGTCGCCATCCGCACCATGCCGGCTCGGGCCGCGCGGGGGGCCCGTGCCTCTCGGCAGGGACCACGCCGGGGGACTGGCGACCTCCGCAACCGGTGTGTCGCAGCCCTGTGCACGCGAGCGCAGGGAGCCATCCGCACCATGCCGGCTTGGTCCGCGTGGGGGGGGCCGTTTGTCTCGCGGCAGGCATCAAGGCGGAGGGAGGGCCTTGCGACGGCGGGGCGGCAACCCCCGCCACCGCGACGCAGGCTAGGCTTTGGGCCCCTGCGGCAGCCGCACCACCACCACCGGGCAGGGCGCCTGCCGCACGATCATGTCCGGCAGCGCGCCAAAGAGCCAGGTCCGCAGCGGCCGCGCCTCCGAGGCGCCCACCACCAGCAGGTCATAGCCCTGGGCGGCCTCGCGCAGTACCGCCTCCACCACCGAGTCGGCCACGATGATGCGCACGTCCACCGGGTAATCTCCCAGCACCTCGGCGGCCACGCGGCGCAGCTCCTCGGTCACCCGCTCGGCCTCGTCGGCCTGCGCCGGCGCCAGCACCCGCAGCAGCGTCACCTCTCCCGTATCGGGCCCGGCGATGTGCGCCGCCATCTCCAAGCCATAGCGCGCGTTGGTGCCGCCGCCCCCCGTCACCAGCACCCGATCGGTATCGTGGATGGTGTGCAGGCTGTGGGTGGGCTCCAGGGGCGGGCGCGGGGCGGCCGGCCGGGTCACCTGCATGGCCCCCACCGCCATCAGGATCAGATAGGCCACCGGGATGGCGATGGCCAGCAGGACGATAAAGATCTCTCCCAGCGAGGCCCAGGCCCGCGCCTCGCCGCTCAGGCTGGGCGGACAAAAGGGCAGGGCGATGGCGGCGCCAGCGGCCGCCCCGGCCACGAAGAGCGACAGAAAAACCAGCCAGCGTTTTCTCAGCATGGGGATCCTCACGGCCTGTGCTCCGTCGGTGTCGCGGCAGGGCCAGCGTCCGGCTCCTCACCGGCCAGGGCGCGGTGGCGGCCCGAGACTGGCGTCAGCGCCTTGATCTGGCGGCGCATCCAGCCCATGGCCTGCAGCTCATAGCGGCGCACCAGCAGCACCGAGGTGGGGATCTGGTCGGCGATGGCGTCAGCGATAGAGCCAAAGAACTCGGTCTTGAGCGAGCGGGCCACCGCGGCCCCCATCACCACCAGGTCAAAGGGGCCATCCTGCAGCTCGGTCAGGATGCCGCGCAGCAGGCCCGGTTCCGTCACCACCTTGTAATGCAGGTTGGTGGGCACCTGGCCCAGGGCGCTCTCCAGCTCTTCCTGCAGCAGCAGGAACTCGTCCTCCAGCGGGGTAGTCTCTTCATCGGCGCCGGGCCGTTCCGCCGGCTCGCCCTCGCGCTCCAGGAAGCAGCGCAGCACCACCACCTCTCCCTCGTAGGGGGCGGTGAGCTGCAGCGCCAGGCGCACGGCCAGCCGCGAGTGTACGCCGCCGCCAAAGGGCACCAGCACCCGGCGGAATGCGTTGGCGTTACGATCCAGCAGCGCCGCCACGTCGGTGTGGGCCTCGGCCAGCACCTGGGCCAGCGGATGGTGCAGCACCTGGTCGGGCGCCACCGGTCCAGGCCAGCCCATCAGGATCAGCTGCACGTCACGGTGGGTGTTGACCTCCCGCACGATCCCGTCCGACACCCGGGGGGCCACCGCCGTCTCGGTGTACCAGGGCACGTTGCGCTCTGCCAGGGCGCTGGCCACCTCCCGCTGCAGCTCGGACGGGCGACGGCCATAGCGGGTGCGCAGGCGCTCCACCGGCGCCCCCTCCAGCTCGGGGTGTACCGTGAGCACCTCCACCATGGTACCGTGCTGGTTCTCGGCCAGGTCGGCGGCCACCTGCACCAGGCGCTGGGCGGTGCCCGGGTTGGCCACGGCCACCAGCAGGCGCCCCGTGGCCAGAGACGAGGCGTGGGCCCGCTGCTGAAAGGCGCGGGTCACCGGCTCGCGCACATAGTACATCACCGAGAGGGCCGCCAGCAGGCCGGCGCCAAAGGCCAGCGCCGTGCCCGAGGTAAAGGTGATCGAGAGCACGCAGGTGGCCACGGCGATCAGCGCCGTCAGCGGAAAGAGGGGCGCCTTGAAGGAGCGCTCCAACCCGTCCGTCTTGCGCAGGCGGATCATGGCCAGGCTGGCAAAGATCACCACAAAGAGATAGCCGCTGGAGGAGACATAGCTGAGAAAGTCCACCAGGCCGATGGAGGCCATCAGGGCCACCACGGCGCCGATCACCAGGGCGGCCACCCAGGGGGTGCGGATGCGCCCCAGCCGCGAGAGCACCCGCGGCCAGAGGGCCATGCGGCTCAGAGAAAAGGCCTCCCGGGTGGCGGCCAGCATGGCGGTGTTGATGCTGGTGAGCGTGGCGATGATGCCGGCCACGCCGATCAGCGGGGCGCCCCAGCGAGGCATCAGGCGCTGCGCCGCGATGGCCAGGGCCTCCTCCGAGCCGGCCAGCTGCGTCCAGGGAACCGTCCCCAGGGTCACCGCCGTGCTGGAGACGTACAGCAGCGTGATGATCCCCAGGCTCACCAGGATCCCCACGGGGATATTGCGGCGATAGTCGCGGATCTCTTCGGCGTCGTCGGCGATGATCTCAAAGCCGATATAGGCATTGAAAACCAGCGCCATGGTCCGAAAGAGGCCCTTGAGGTCGTGCCAGGGGGTATCGCCGATCCAGAAGCGGCCGTCGGGCATCAGCGTCTGCAGGGAGAAACCCACCGGGGAGGTGAACCCGCGCACCACATAGATCACCAGCAGGATCAGCAGGGCCGCTCCCAGGGCGGATTGGGCCCGGGCCACTTTGGAGATCCCCAGAGCCTGCAGCGCGGTGAATACCAGCACCACCAGGATGGCCGTGGGCACGATGGGGATCCAGGGCAAAAAGATGCGCAGCGAGTAGGCGAAACCCACCGCCGAGAGCGAGGCGTAAAAGGCGCTGGAGAGGCAGTCCATGGAGCCCACCAGAAAGGAGAGCAGCCCCACGCCATAGGCCTGGCGGACATAGGTGAGGGCGCCGCCGGTGACGGGGTAGGCCACGGCCAGCTCGGCATAGTTGAGGGCAAAGGCGCCGCACAGCAGGCCGATGAGGGCCATGGCGAGGACCGAGGCGGGGCCGGTGATGCCCGCCACGTGCCCGGTGAGCACAAAGATCTCGGCCGCGATGGTGCCGGCCACGCCCATCAGCAGGACCTGGCCCAGGCCCATCTCACGGCGCAGCGAGCGTTGTTGCGAACTCATACAGCCTCCGGGAAGGGAGTGATAGAGGAACAGGATCGGGCCGGTGACATCCATCCCCGCGGCCGGCACGGGCGCACGCGGTGCGCAGGAATAAGTATAGATGCATTGTGGCGGCGGGCAACTGGGGAGCGGCGGCAGAGGGGGGCGGGCGCCGCCCCGCCCCCCTCTGCCGCGAGGGCCCTCCGGCGCCCCGCCCGCCCGGGCTGCTTTGACCAGCGCCGCAACCCCGCGCCGCCCTCGAGCCGCCAACCGGGCTCGGTGATGCCCCGCCCCTTGCGGCGCCGCGCCCGCCCGGGCTGCCTCTGTCCGCTCCTCCGCGAGGGCCATGCGGCGCTCCTCCGCCCGCGCTGCCGGGACCAGCGCCGCAACACCGCGCTGCCCTCGACCCGCGAGCCGTGCACGGTGATGGCCCGCGCCGACCGGCGCACCACCCGCCCGTTTCGCCGGTGGACGGTCGCACCGGGCCGCGCTATCATCCCCCCGCGGGAGGCGTCCCACGCCCCCGCCGCAGCCATCCGCCTCACGTCGCTCTGGAGGTTGTCATGCAGGAGCCCTTTGCCCCCAATTTCGAGTCCCTCGCCCGCTATGGCGTGCCCGCCTGGTTCCGCGATGCCAAACTGGGTATCTTTATCCACTGGGGCGTCTATTCCGTGCCCGCCTGGGGCAACGAGTGGTACCCCCGCAAAATGTATCGCCCGCAGGATCCCCAGGATCGGCCCTTTTACGAGCATCACTGCGCCACCTGGGGCCATCCGGGCACCTTTGGCTATAAGGACTTCATCCCGCGCTTTACCGGAGAGCGTTGGGATCCGGAGGCCTGGCTCGACCTCTTTGTCGCCGCCG
>JAAYED010000145.1 GCA_012728955.1 Chloroflexota bacterium | reverse complement strand
CAAAAGATGCTCGACACGCAGGACCTGGACATTGTCTCAGTGTGTGCGCCCAACACCTACCACAAGCCCTGGACGATCGCCGCGCTCCAGGCGGGCGCCCATGTGCTCTGCGAAAAGCCCGTGGCCACCAGTTATCAGGACGCCGTAGAGATGTATGCTGCGGCGGAAAAGGCCGGGCGCCAGCTGCTGGTTGGGCAGAGCCTGCGCTTTCACAGCGCGAACCAGGCGGCCAAGTCCCTGGTGGAAGCGGGCCTGCTGGGCGATACCTACTATGCCGAGGCGGGGGCCATGCGCCGCCGGGGCGTGCCTGAATGGGGCCTGTTCCACATCAAAGAGCACTCGGGCGGAGGTCCCATCTATGACATCGGAGTGCACGCGCTGGACCTGGTGCTCTGGCTGGTGGGCAGCCCGCGGGTGGTGGCGGTGAGCGGTGCCACCTACACCCGCATCGCCAACCAGGACGAGGGTTTGCTCAAGTCTCTGGCCGACAGCGGCGCGCCCGATGGCGTGCCCGAAGCCCGGCATTATGACTATCGCGAGTTCGACGTGGAAGATCTGGGGGTAGGACTGCTGCGGCTGGAGAATGGCATGACCATCGTGATCCGGGCCTCGTGGGCGGCCAACATCCCCGAAGGCACCGGCAACACCTTTATTCTGGGCACCAAGGCCGGTCTGGCGCTGAACCCGGTGCGGCTGCTGGGCACTCTGGGCAAATACCAGGCGGATATCACGCCGCAGATCCCCGGGCGCGACGAGCACTTTGCCACCGGACACATTCGCGAGGCCGCTCACCTGGTGCGGGTCATTCGGGGTGAAGAAGAGCTCTCGGTGAAAAAGTGCGAGGTGCTCAACGTCATCCATGCCCTGGAGGGATTGTATCAGAGCGCTGCGCGCGGTCAGGAGGTTCAGCTGGCCTGGTGACGCTTGTCGCTCTGCGACGTTGGCCGCTGCCACTTTGGGACAGGGGGCACGCCGCCAGAGCGCACTGCGCACGCAGCAAGGGCGGCTGTTAATGGAGGACGACATGAGCAGGATCTATCGGGTGGGTGTGATCGGTTTCGGTCACATGCACATCAACAACGTGGCGCAGCTGTTCCATGCTCATCCGCAGGTACAGTTCGTCGCCTGCGCCGATACGGTTCCACGCACGGCCGAGCTGCGCTCGGTGCCGTACACGCGCCAGTGGAACAAGAACAATGTCATGGCCATCACCGGCATGACCGAGTACTATGCCGACTTTTACCGGATGCTGATCCAGGAACAGCTGGATATTGTGATCGTCACCTGCGAGAATGCCCAGCATCCGGTGGTTGTGGAGGCCTGTGCTGAGGCGGGGGTGCACGTGTGTGTGGAAAAGCCCATGGCCATGACCTTGGCCGACGGGCTGCGCATGGTGCGTGCCTGTGAGGCCAACGATACCTCGATGGTCATCAACTGGCCACTCACCTGGCAGCCGGCCGCGCGCAAGGCCAAGGCGCTCATCGACGAGGGGCTCATCGGCGACGTGCTCGAGGTCAAGTGGCGCTCAGGGCACACCGGCCCGTTGGGTCCCGGTGCAGCCCATGCAGGGGTGAGCGAGGCCTCGCAACCCCTCACGGGCGCGGAGCGCGCCGCCACCTGGTGGCACCAGCGGGAAGCTGGCGGCGGCTCCCTGCTGGACTTTACCTCCTATGGCGCCATGGTCAGCCGCTGGTATATCGGCGAGCCGGCCGTGGCGGCCATGGCCATGCGGGCAAACCTGCAGAGCCAGTACGGCAATGCCGATGACAACGCCGCGGTGCTGGTGCGCTTTCCCCGGGCGATGGCGCTCCTGGAGGGCTCGTGGACGACCTTTGCTCACGGTGTGCCCACCGGGCCCATCGTGTACGGCACCACGGGGACGCTGGTGGTGGAGGGTGGAGCTGGCCCGCAGGTGCGGCTGGAGCGGGGCCACGGCGACACGACCATTTATCCGGCCGATCCGCTGCCGGCAGGGCGTGAGGACGTGGCTCAGGAGCTGATCCATCATCTGGAGACGGGCGAACCCGTCCATCCGACACTGGATATGCGGGCCAACCTGGACTATATGGCGATCATCGACGCGGCGGCGCGCTCCGCCGACAGCGCACAGTTGCAGCTGGTTCAGAATGCGGCGTGGAGCCTTGGATAGAGAGGACGAGATGGAACAGATTTCGGTCGCTTCGTACGCGTTTCATGGCCTCCTGCGGCAGGAGGTGATGGACGTATTCGGATATCTGGAGTCGGTCAAGTTCCGCTATGGCGTGCAGGCCGACATCTGGAATGGGATGCTGCCCACCACCGACAGGGACTATGTCCTCAAGGTCAAGCGGGCACTGGATGAGCGCGGGCTGGTGTTGGCAAACCTCTGTGTGGATGGTGCGCACATCTGGGAGGATGATCCCGATCGGCGGGAGGCGAACTATCGTACGGCGCTGGCCCATCTTGAGGCTGGCGAGCTGCTGGGGGCGCGCACCATTCGGATCGACGCCGGTGGTGCCCACGATGCGAAATCTTTTACGCCAGAGCAGATGGATCTGATCGTGCAGCGCTACCGGGCTTTTGCCCATCGTGCTGAGCAGGGTGGCTACCGGGTCGGGCCCGAGAACCATTGGGGACCGGAGGTGGTGCCAGAGAACATGGTCGCCATCTGCGAGGCGGTGGATCACCCCGCCTTTGGCGTGTTGCTGCACCTGCGCGGCAATGCGGGTGACCGTGAAATCGCCCCCTGGGCCATGCACACCCACCTGGCTTGGGAGATCACAGAGGGGCCCCTTGAGGCCAGCATGAACATGCTCCGGGACGCCGGCTATCAGGGCTATTGGGGCGTGGAGCACCATACGGGAGAGAACGAGTACAGCGAGGTGGCAGTCCAGGTGGCGAGGGTGCGCGCCGTGCTGGATCGCTGGTCGCAAGGCAGCCAGGTTGAGGAGAGGTGACATGCGCGTTTCATTGATGTCCTACACCTTTAATCCCAGGACCCGTGACAAGACGATGGATTGCTTTGGGTATCTGGAGACCGTACGTTTCCGCTACGATCTGCGTACTGCGGATTTGTGGAACTATACCCTGGCCAGCATCGAGCCGGAATACCTCGCGCAGGTGCGCGAGGGTTTGGTAGAACGCGAGCTGGAGCTGGTGAACCTCGCGGTGGATGGGGCGCATATCTGGGAGGACGATCCAGAGGTGCGTGAACAGCACTATCAGGTGGCGCTGGCGCACATGGCTGCTACGGAAGCGCTGGGAGCGCGCACACTGCGCATCGATGCGGGGGGCGGCCGCGACGAGCGGGCCTTTACCAACGAGCAATTCGACCATATCGTCATGCGCTACCAAGAGTACGCCCGGCGCGCTGAGGACAACGGCTACCGGATAGGCCCCGAAAACCACTGGGGGTCGGAGGCGGTGCCTGAAGAGGTGGTGCGGTTGTGCCAGGCGGTGGATTCGCCCGCCTTTGGAGTGCTGTTGCATACCAATCGTTGGCACGGGCCCAATGCCGCCGCGGGCGACAAAATGGTGGCACCCTGGGTAATGCATACCCACATCATGACCAACGTGTCAGACGCTGATCTGGCAGCCACCATGGCCATGCTGCGGGATGCGGACTATGCCGGCGCCTGGGGCATCGAGATGGGTGGGGCGAGCTATGCCGAGGCCGGTGTGGCCATCGCGCGGGTAAATCGCGTGCTGGAGAGCTGGCGTCTGGCCTGAGCCTCCCCTGTAACAGCACATCACGAGGGGCAGCACCTGCGGCTGCCCCTCCTCTGCATCATGACGTGGTTGTCCTGCTACCCGATCGGCACATAGTGGATAACGCCGCGCTCGCCGTTTACCAGCCAGTCAGGATCCTCCGCTGCCAGAGACTCGGCCAGGCCAGGTGCCAGGCCCACCACCAACTCTGCCTTGAGCGTGCGCAGGGTGACAAAGGGTGCGGGCATGTATCTGGTAACCTCCGCCAGATCGGTGGTGGGAGGCCAGTCGCGGTCCTCCAGCAGGCGCCGGTAGTTGACGTCTCCCTTGAGCAGGATCAGGTCCGAAT
>JAAYED010000001.1 GCA_012728955.1 Chloroflexota bacterium | reverse complement strand
ACGTCGTACAGCCCCAGCTCCTCGACGCCGCCCTCGGCGGTCAGGCAGGGGACCCAGGGCTCACTCAGGACATCAAAGGTCTGCTTCATTGCACCTCCTGAAGCACGGCGATGGAGCCATCAGCCAATTTTCCATCCAAGACCCTCCTTTCGATTGAGTGTAAAGGTTATCGTGTGTTTATCCGTACGCAGTGTGCAGCGTTCATCCACAAACACCAGCGCACGGGCAGAGCGCAGCAGGGGATGCTGGCGCCAGCCGGCAAAGGCTGGCTGGCTGAGCAGCGCGGGCACCAAACACTGCGAGGAGACGCCCGTGGAGGCCTGCACCAGGGCCCGGGCCGTGGCGTCGTCGGGCACAGCCTGGGGATCGATGAGGCAGGCGGGGTGCCCCACCGGCGTGAGGCGATCGCCCTGCTGCTGCAGGCACACCACGGTGATGCCCTCTTCGCCCAGCCTGGTGCGGGCGCGAATGCTGCGATGGGCGTCCGGATTGTCCTCCGCCAGCATGGGATTGGCCGCCGTGAGAAGGGACTCGGATTCCGGCGCAGCCACGAGTGGCTTCATGGCCTTTTGGGCATCCTCCCGCAGGTGCATCTCCCACTGCTGGTGAGCCTCTTTCAGGGCCTGCTGCAGCTGAGCGGCTTCGGGCACCGGCGCCGACTCGCCGTACACCGCCTCGATCAGGGCACGGGTGTCCTCCGGCAGGTTCCAACATTGGCACCCCTCCAGTGCCAGCCAGGTGCGCAGCAACAGCCAGGGCTCGTAGATGTAGCCCGTGCCGCCCCAGGCAGGCACACCATCCTGCTCTTCCGGATCCTGCAGCAGGAGCCGCGGCACCGAGAGCCGCGCCGGGCGGCGGCGCCCCTCGTGGCGATGCAGGCGCCCGGCTCGCTGCAGCAGCAGGTCGATGGGCGCCAGTTCGCTGACCAGCAGGTCCAGATCCAGGTCGAGACTCTGCTCGATCACCTGCGTGGCGACCACGATGCCACGCCGGCGCTCGGCGGGGGCCTCTTTGCTATAGCGGGCCAGCACTTCTGCCTCGATCTCGGCACGCCAGACGGCGGGAAATCGTCCGTGAAAGAGGAGCAGGTCCTCCTCGGGCACGATGCCGGCAGCGGAGAGCTCGCGATAGACCTGCTGCGCCCGGCCGACGGTGTTGCACAGCACGGCGGCACAGCCCCCCTCCGACAGCTCCTCCCGCAGGGCATCCACCAGGGCCGGGATGTCGTGCGGCAGACGCTCCAGGTGAATGACGCGGTAGGCATGCTCGGGCGACGCCACAGAGACCACGCCGGCCTGGTCGCCACTGGCCCAGGTGATGGCGGGATAAGCCTCGTCACTCAGGGACGGCAGGGGCCCGGCGGTGCCCCAGGCTGAAAGAAGGTCGGCCCGGGTCGCCTGAGGCAAGGTGGCCGAGAGCAGGATGACGTTGCTGCCCTGAGCGCGCAACCAGCGCAGCAGGCGCACAAAGAGCGTGTTCATGTAGGTGTCATAGGCGTGCACCTCGTCGAACACCACCGTCTTGTGTGCGAGGCCGAACAGTCGGACAAAAAAGTGCCGCGTGCCCAGCACCGCCATCAGTGCCTGATCGACTGTCCCCACACCAAAGGGTGCCAGCAGGCTGCGCTTGCGGGGCAGAAACCAGGACATGGCATCCAGCCCGGTGTCGGAAGGATCGTCATCCTCCAACCTCAGGGCCGGCGGAGGCTGCTGCCAGAGCGCCTGGCCATGGATGAGGAGCGGCGTGGCCTTGCCCGGACCGTAGCGCTGCTCGAGCATGGCCGAGAGGCGGGCGTGCATGGCGTTGCTGGTGGCGGTGGTGGGCATGGCCACATAGAGCCCGCGCTGGCCCTCCTGGGTGAGGAGCGTGTCCGCCAGCCAGAGGGCGGCCTCGGTCTTGCCTGTGCCGGTGGGCGCCTCTACGATCGCCAGCGCGGGCTCGCTCCAGCGCGACGCGAGGTCGTGGGCTGCCTGCTGGAGGGCGTGGGGCCTGGGAGTGAGCGGAAAGAGTCGCGCAAAAGAGGCGGGCTCGTCGGCCGCCTGCCAGGCGGGCCAGCGTTGGTCCAAGGCCAGATGAGCACGCTCCGAGGCGAGCAGGGCATAGGCCTCGGGTGTGCGCGGGTCAGGGGTGGGCAAGAAGTAAGCCTGCATGGAGCCAAGCCAGTCGGCCACCGAGACGAGCCCCGAGAGCAGGACCATCAGTCGCTGCCGGAGCGGACGGTCGTGGGCCAGCGGATGATCGCCGCCGATGGTGATCGGCGGATACAGCGCGGCGAGAGCGCTCAACAGCTCCTCACGGCACTGCGCCCAGGGGGCATCCCCCAGGTGGTCCGAATCGAGATGGGTGACCTCGATGGGAGTGGGCCAGGCTCCATGGTGACCTCCCAGAGCACGGGCCACGTCGCGCGCCAGACGTTCCGGCACCGCACGGGCCTCCAGCAGAGGCCGCAGCGTGCGCGTCGTGACGGTTCCGTGCCAACCGGGCAGGGTGCTCGAGTTGTGGCGCAGGGTGAGCCCCTCCCGCTCCAGCACGGCCTGGGCGGGGGCATGACGCCGCTGAAAGGCAGGGCTGGCCTTGCCCAGATCGTGCAGGGCCGCCCAAAACATCAGCGTACGGCCTGCCTCCTCGAGGGTGCAGCCCAGCGTGTCGGCGATAAAGTGGCGCATGCCATCGCCCAGGGTGCGGTGCCAAAGGGCGCCGGTCACCTCGGCCACATCGGTCATGTGGCACAGCAGCGGGTGCAGGACCACCTCACCCGATTCGTCCCTGCTGGTTTTTCCCCAGAGCGCAAAGAGATTCACGCCTTGACCCTCCTGATTCTATGGTGACACAGGCGTGCGACAGGGGCGGTCGCACCCGTGCTTTGTTTACCCATGCATATACAAGATT
>JAAYED010000144.1 GCA_012728955.1 Chloroflexota bacterium | reverse complement strand
TCTGGGGGTCGTGCGTGGCGTGATGGGCATTCCCTCGGGCGTCCCCGTGGCGGCGATGGTGGGCGATTCTCACGCGGCGCTGTTCGGGCATGCGGCCTTTGCACCGGGGCTGGTCAAAGCTACCTATGGCACCGGCTCCTCCCTGATGACGGCTACTCCCAACCTGGTACACTCTGCCAGGGGACTGTCCACCAGTGTGGCCTTTGGCCATGAGAAGGCTGTCTATGCGCTGGAGGGCAACATTTATACCACCGGAGCGGCAGTGGAGTGGCTGGCAGATCTGCTGGGGCTGGGTTCCCCCGCCGCGCTCGAGGCCATGGCTGCCAGCGAGTCGCGCGGTGTGTACTTTGTGCCCGCCCTGGTGGGCCTGGGGGCACCCCACTGGCGCGATGACGCCCGGGGAACGATATCGGGCCTTGCCAGGGGCAGCACCCGTGCTGAGCTGGCCCGCGCCGGATTGGAGGCGGTGGGCTACCAGATACGTGATGTCTTTGACTGCATGGCACAGGAGGCAGGCACACCGCTGACGGCCCTGCTGGCCGATGGCGGCGCTACGCGCAACGGCTCGTTGATGCAATTCCAGGCCGATATCCTCGGGGTACCCGTGCTGGTGAGCCAGGTTGCCGAGGTCTCCGCCCTGGGGGCGGCGTACCTCGCCGGCTTGACTGTGGGACTGTGGCCCTCTCGCGAGGCCGTGGCCGCGCTGGATCGGCCGCAGGTACGCTTCGAGCCTCGCATCTCGTCGGAACGGCGCGCCGCGCTGTACGCCGGATGGCAACAGGCGCTGGGGCGCACCCTTTGGAGCAAGGCTCCCGAGGCAGAGGAGGGGCAGTAATCCTCCGGGACCGGCGTTTGCGCAGAGCCTTACCTTGTTGACCCTTCCGGCAGCAGGGCGATGCCCGCCTCTTGAAGGGACCCTGCCAGATCCTCGCGGGCAGCGGTCAGGGCGGCGTCCAGGGTCTGCCTGTCGTTGGCGCTCTGCGAAAGCGTGATGGTAAAGGCGAGGTCTATTCCCAGGCGCCTGGCCCGCGACTTGATATACACCTCTGGGTGACGCCTGGTTACTTGACTGAGCACCGGTGCCAACAGTGACTCGTCTGCGCAGGCCACGCGAATCTCGATCTCGGCAAAGTGGCTTGTTCCAAAGAGGTTGCGCAACGTCTCCGGCAGTGCCTCCGTCCAGATAGCCTTCATCTCGCCCGGCACTCCGGGCAGGCAGACGACGCTGGTGGTACCGGCTTGGAGCAATACACCGGGGGCGGCCCCGGCAGAATTCGCCAGCGGCTGTGCTCCACGGGGCAGGTGGGCCATCTTTTCGCGTGCTGGCGTCATCTCGCCGTCGAAAAGGCCCGCCGCAGCCAGTCGCCGGTAGGTGGCCCGCACCATGCGCAACGCCTCCTCGTTGCGCTGCAAGGGGAGGCCCAGGGCACTGGCCACCGCCTCCAGGGTCAGATCGTCCTCAGTTGGGCCCAGGCCGCCGCCCAGCAACAGCAGCCCGGGCTGGCGCGCCAGGGCACTGTGCACCTCTGCTGCGATGGTCCCCAGCGCATCGGGTAGCATACTCGCACGGGTGACGTGTCCGCCCAGGGCAGTGATTTGCTTGATGAGCCAGTGAGTATTGCTGTCGAGCACGTCTCCCTGTAGCAGCTCGTTGCCCACCGCAATGATTTCACAGTTTGTCATCGCAGCCTCCTGTTACTCTGCCCCGAATGGTGCGCGCTGTTTCCAACGGATGTCTCTGAGAGCATACGTCACCGGGGTTCCATGTGCCAGCCTGCTGGCCTGAAATTGGTAGACGTGGAGCTGCAAATCCGACGTAAAACTGTCCAGGAATCTGCTAAAATGGTTAGACTACTAATCATAGGCCGGCAGAGAAAAAAGAGGTGCACCGGTAGTCCTGTGCCCTGCTCTGTCTGCCACCAGGCTGGCGCAGGTTGCCCTGCGCAAAGGAGCGGATCGTGTATCGATTCAGCAACTATATCGACGGAGAGTTGGTTCAAGGAGCAGGACGCCTGATTCCTGTGATGAGCCCCGGTACTGGCCAACAGATCGGGGAGATAGTCGGAGTGGACAAATCCCAGGCCGAAGCCGCACTGGAGGCTGCCAAGGCAGCCTTTCCGTCCTGGTCGGCATTGACGCTGGAACAGCGCGGAGAGTGGATGAAAAAGCTGGCCGCGGCTGTTGTCGAGGAGCAGGAGCAACTGGCAGAGATCATGGCCTGGGAGACGGGCAAGTTCATCCGTGCTGCGCGCGGCGAGGTTGCCGGCCTGCCCAGATCGTTGGACTTTTTCCTCACCCAGGCGCGCAGCAACTTTGATGAGACCATCCACGATCCCGCCGAGAGACAACTGTTCCTCTCTGTGCGGGAACCACTGGGTGTCATCGTGGCCTATATTGCCTGGAACTTTCCCATGGGCAACCTGTCCATGAAACTGGGGGCTGTGCTGGCTTCGGGTTGTACCGCGGTCATCAAACCGGCAACACTGACGCCCCTGTCCACGTTGTACCTGGGCGAAATCATGCACCGCATTGGATTCCCCCGGGGGGTGATCAACTTTGTCGCTGGTACGGCCAGTGAGGTGGCCACGGTGTTGAC
>JAAYED010000143.1 GCA_012728955.1 Chloroflexota bacterium | reverse complement strand
CTCCAGAAAGGGCCCCAGCACCGAGAGCACCAGCAGGACCGTAATCAGCACCGTGGTTACGCCCAATTCTCGATGGACGCCACGCACCACCCCAATCAGGGCAAAAACAAGGATGAGTGCTCCGAAAAGGACCTCTATGGGTGCCAAGACGCCTCCTCTACCACACCAGGCAGCAGACAGGTGCGCTCATAACCAAGGCCACCAGTCCCACTGAGCGGGAACCCTGATCGCCATTACCTGCTCACTGCGCCACAACCAGTAACTCGAACAAGGCACCATGCAGGTATCAATTCCCATCACGGGCACGGTACCGGCGCCCCGTAACCGCCACCAGCGTCGTCACCAGACGTTCTGCAGCGTCACGGACGGCGATTGCCTGCATGGCGGTGGACATGCGCTCCAGCTCCAGGCCATCCGAGAGCAGCCGCGTCACCTCCTGCAACAGGCTGGCCTGCAAGTCCTGGTCTTTGATCAACACGGCGCCGCCCCGCTCCACAAGAAAGGCGGCATTCACTCCCTGGTTGGGACCCGCATAGGGATAAGGTACCAACACGGCCGGCAAGCCCACGGCAGGGAACTCGGCCAGGGTGGAGGCCCCGGCCCGCGACACCACCAGGTTCGCCGAGGCCAGTGCATCCACCATCTCCTCATGCAGGTAGCCATACAGGTGATAGCCGGCCGCCTTGTCAGCAGCCAGATCCTTTGCCCGGGCAAGGAGTCGATCCAAATCCGCAGGCCCCGTCACATGCACCACCTGGCACTGCGCCAACAGCCCCTCCAGGGCCACACTGACGGCATCGTTGATCGAGCGTGCGCCGGTGCTGCCTCCCAGCACCAGCAGTACCGGCCGCTCTGGCTCCAGGCCCAACCGTTCGCGCGCTGCGGAGGGATCCGTCTCCCACAGCTGGCGCCGCACCGGATAACCGGTTACCACGACCTTGTTGCGGTCAAAGTACTGAGCCACACTCTCAAAGGACACACAGATAGCAGTGGCCCAGCGGGCCAACGCCTTGATGGCCAGCCCAGGCGCCAGGTCCGGAAGATAGATAACCACGGGTACACGGCTGAGCCAACTGGCGATGGTGAGGGGAGCCGACACATATCCACCGGTTGAAAAGACAGCCTCAGGCCTGAACCGGCGGATCAGGCGCAGTGCCTCAAAAATGCCCTTGATCAACAATAGACCTGTGCGCAGGCGCTGCGGCAAGGAGCGCCCGCGCAAAGCACCGGTGGTGATGGGCATAAAGCTCAGGCCGTGCCGCTGCACCAGTCCCTGCTCCACGCTCTCGGACCGACCAACCCAGGCGATCTCTACCGGCGCGAGATCGTCACGGGCCTTGAGCGCATCCACAACGGCCAGCGCGGGATACACGTGGCCGCCAGTGCCCCCACCGGTAAAGAGAACCTTCATCGCACACCCCCGCTCTTGACCTGCTGGCCACTGCGAGAGATGTTCAGCAGGATGCCCACCGCTCCCAGCGCGGACACCAGCGACGAGCCGCCATAGCTCATAAAGGGCAGCACGGTACCCGTAACTGGAACCGAGTTTGTGGCCACGGCGATGCTCAGCGTGGCCTGAAAGGCCGTCCAACAGACCAGTCCGATGGCCAGCAGGCGACCATACATGTCGGGCGCGTTGCGCGCAATGGTAAAGCCGCGCCACACCCAGAGGGCATACAACCCGATGACTGCCACCGACCCCAGGAAGCCAAACTCTTCGGCTATGATGGCAAAGATAAAGTCTGTGTGGGAAAACCGTCCCAGGAACATCTTCTGTCCACTCTGCCCCAGGCCCACGCCGCTGAAACCGCCCAACGAGAGCGCCCGCAGCGAGTGCAGGATCTGGTAGCCCTTGGCGGTGGGGTCGCTGTAGGGCCCCTCCACCCAAATCTGGTACCGGTCGTGGCCGTATCCAAACACAAAGATCGGGATGGCCACCATCAACGCACCAAAAATGAGGTACAGCGCAAAGTGCTTCATGTTCGCGCCGGCAACAAAGAACATGACCGTGGCCGTTGCTGCCAGCAATACCGCGGTGGAGAGGTCGCGCTGCGCCATGATGAGGCCCGCCACACTCCCCAGAATGAGCATAAAGGGCGCCGTTCCCATGCTGAATTGCTTGAGTTGCTCACGGCGCGACTCGAGCCAGACCGCGATATAGATAATGGCGCCGATTTTGGCCGCTTCGACAGGCTGCACGGACCCATACACGATCACACCGCCAGCCTGAGTCATGGCCACCCACCGGCCAACAAAGGCCATGATGGAGAGGATCGCCAGCGTCGCGATCAGGATGGGCACCGCAAAGCGGCGATAGAGGTGATAGTCCACTATCCAGCCCACCACCAGAAAGCCCAGCCCCAGGGCTGCAAAGCGCATCTGCTTCATCACGTGATAGGTGGGGCTGGTTACGTCGGCCCAGCCCATCAACTGAAAGTGGTAAGACGAGCTGTAAACCATCACCAAACCTACGGTGAGCAAGGCCACCGCGATCATAAACATCATCCAGTCGGTTCGAGCCAGCCGGCGCAACAATCCGTGAACCATCCCTTACCCCTGCAGATCCCCAACCAAACGCCGAAAGTGCTGCCCGCGCGCCTCGAAATCTCGATAGGCATCAAAGCTGGTTCCACCGGGCGACAGCAGCACCACATCTCCCGGCTGCGCCTGCGTCACCGCATTTTCCACCGCGTCGGCGAGATCCATGGCCTCAACCAGCCTCGGGGCACGCTCCCCAAGGTGCTGGAGAGCCTCACGAATCAACGGGGCGCACTCTCCAAAGGCCACCACGCAACGTACCCTGCGAGCCACCCAATCGGCCCACACGTCCCAGGGGAGATGCTTATCCCGTCCCCCAGCCAGGAGGATGATTGGCTCCTGGATAGAACGCAGGGCCGCCACAGCACGCTCGGGGGCGGTGGCGATCGAGTCGTTGATAAAGGTGATGCCGTGCCAGGTGCGTACCACCTCCAGCCGATGAGGCACGCCCCGGAAGGTTGTCAGGACCTCGCGCATCGCCGCGACGCTGACGCCAGCCAACCCCGCCGCACAGCAGGCGGCAAGGGCATTGGCCAGGTTGTGGGTCCCCCGGAGTTGTACCTCGTCGCTGGAGCAGACCACCTGCTCAACGTCCCCCAGCCGCAGATGCAGTCGATCACCGGCGAGAAAGGCCCCCTGGTCCACAGGACCCTGCAGGCTGAACTGGACGTGTTGCCCTGGACCGGCAGTGGCAAGCTCGTAGGCCAATGCATCATCGGCGTTTGCCACCGCCCAGTCGGATGGTTTCTGATAATCCACGATGGCGCCCTTGGCCCAGATATAGTTCTCCATCGAGGAGTGGCGATCAAGATGGTTGGGCGTGATGTTGGTGACCACGGCGATTGTGGGACTCCAGCCTTCCAGGGAAATGGCCCTTGAGGCAGCGGTGCGTTTCTCCTCCGTGAGGGGCCCCTGCGTCTCGGGTCGCATCAGTTCCAACTGAAAACTGGAGAGCTCCATCACCGCCCAGTCCGCCAGGGGCCCGTCGCCCAAGGCGCCGATCAACGGTCGCCCAATATTGCCCCCTACCCAGGTCCGCAGGCCCGCCGCCTCGAGCATCAG
Source organism: Chloroflexota bacterium (assembly GCA_012728955.1). Taxonomy (GTDB): domain Bacteria; phylum Chloroflexota; class Anaerolineae; order UBA1429; family UBA1429; genus JAAYED01. The sequence goes on along the minus strand of JAAYED010000143.1, from coordinate 870 downwards.
GCCGATGATGGTGGTGGTGGTGGTTTTGCCACTGGAACCGGTAATCCCCACGATGGGGTGCGCAAAGAGCTGCGCAAAAAGGCGCGGCTCGCTGCCGATGGGTATGGAGCGCGCCTGGGCCTGCCGTACAAAGGCACTCGAAAGGGGCACGCCCGGGCTGAGAAAAAGCACATCGGCCTCCAACAATTCCGCGGGATGGCCACCGAGCGCCAACCTGACCGGCAGGCCCTGCAGGTCGTCCAGCGCATCTCCCAGTTGCTGGGCGGTTTTCATGTCGCTGAGGGTCACGCTGGCACCCGCTTCGAGGAGAAAGCGGGTCAATGCGATGCCCTCACGCGCCACACCAATCACCGTGGCGCTCAAGCCCCTCAGGTCATACTGCCCCATGGCTAGATCGCTCCCCAGAGAGCCAGCGCAGCCAGACAAGCGGCCGCCGTGACGATCCAGTAGCGCACCGTGATTTGGACCTCGTTCAAGCCCAGCCGCTCAAAGTGGTGGTGCAGCGGCGCAATGCGAAAGATGCGGCGCCCTTGGCCATAGCGACGCCGTGTGTACTTGAACCAGGCCACCTGGAGAGTGACGGAGCCAGGTCCCGCCAGAATCGCCAGGCTGGCCACCAGCAGCAGAAGCACATTCCCCGAAGCCAGTGCCAATACCGCCAGCGCCGCGCCCAATCCTTCGGCGCCCACATCGCCCATGAACACACGGGCCGGATGAGCGTTGTGCCACAAAAAGGCCAGCAGTGCGCCGGTCAGCACAGCACTCCACGCCGCCAACTCTGGATGGCCCCCGGTGCTCAACAGGATGGTCATCAAGAAGGCGACCAGCGCTCCACAGCCGGCCGACAGCCCATCGAGACCGTCAGTGATG
>JAAYED010000142.1 GCA_012728955.1 Chloroflexota bacterium | reverse complement strand
TGGTGGTCGGTTGGTCCATGCGACGCAACAAACCCCCGGAGGATATCGGCTCGCTTTACCGGGGAGACAGGCGGCGGTGAGAGATGTTGATCGAGTACCGTGAGGGGGATACGGCAGGGGCCGGGCTCGCACCGCGCGCTCTGTTCGAGCCCGCCATCAGCAGCGGCGACCGGGCCCTGTTGAGGGAGCTGGCCCGCCGCGTGGCCGAGGTGGGCAACCTGCCGCTGATGGAGGAACGGCGGGCGCTGTGGCGCCGGCACAATGCACTGCGGGGCGAACGGCCCATGCTGCTGGTGTTCCCCGAGGGCGCCTGGCGAGAGTTGCTCCCTGCCTCGCACATGCGCTGCCAGGGCCATCGCGCCAGGGCCTGGGAGTGGTCATTGCGCCAGGCACTGTATCACCACGAACACCTGCACGACGACACGGTGATCGAGCCGCGCTGGGTGGTGCGCAAGCAGGTCCGACAGTCCAACTGGGGCTTGGAGCCACAGCATGTGCCCAGTGCACAGGCAACCGGCGCCTGGGCCTTTTCACCGGTGATTCACAGGGAAGGCGACCTGGATCGTCTGCATGTACCCGCGGTGACCTACGATGTGCCCGCCACAGAGCGCGAGCTCGCCCTGGCGCAGGAGACCTTTGAGGGCGTGCTCCCCGTGGAACTGCGCGGGATGGGTGTGATCTCTTTTCACCTGATGGCCGAGTACACCGCGCTGCGCGGGCTCGAACAGACCATGGTGGATATGATCGAGAATCCGGCCATGCTGCATCGGGCGATGGAGATCCTGGAGCGTGGGCACCAGGCCCTCATCGCACGCTATCAGGCGCTGGGCCTGCTGCAGGTGAATAACGACGGCGAATACCACTCCTCCGGCGGGGTGAGCTACAGCGACGAGTTGCCCGCCGCCGGCTACGACGGAACCCCGCGGCTGTGCGACCTGTGGGCCTCGGCCGAGTCCCAGGAGCTGGCGCAGGTCTCGCCACGGATGCACGCCGCCTTTGCATTGGCTTATGAGCGGCGTCTGCTGGAGCCCTTTGGGCTGACCGGCTATGGCTGCTGTGAGGACCTCACGCTCAAGCTGCAGGATGTGCTGACGCTGCCCCACCTGCGGCGCGTCTCCGTAGCGCCCACGGCCGACGTGGCGCGCTGCGCTGAGCAGATCGGCAGGCGCTGCATCCTCTCATGGAAACCCCAGCCGGCACATCTGGTGGGCCAGTGGGATGAAGGGATGCTGCGGGGCTATCTCCACAGTGCTCGTCAGGCCGCACAGGGCACGGCACTGGAGATCATCCTGAAGGATACTCACACCTGCGAGGGGCACCCGGAACGCTTTGATGCCTGGACGCGCATCGCCTCAGATGTGGTCGACGCCGGCTGAACCCACCAGCAGTAACAAAAAGCGCGGGCCAGGCCCATTGGCCTGGCCCGCGCACTGCTCCGCTAGTGACAGCCGCAACCGCAGTTGCAGCCCTCGTGATCCTCACCACAGTCATCGCAGCCGCAGTCACAGTCTCCGTCGCAGTCACAGCCGCCGCAACCGCAGGAATGCATGTCCTCGTCCGTAGCGGGGCGCACCTCGGTGATCTCAACCTCAAAGTGCAGGTCCTGGCCGGCCAGGGGGTGCGCAAAGTTCACTTCGACCCAGTCCTCACCGATGGTCTCGGCATAGACCGTCATCACATGACCTTGCTCGTTGCGCATCCTGAAGCCCATCCCCACCTCTACGTCCTCAGGAAAGAGATCGCGGGGCAGGCGCTCCACCGTGTCGGGCTCGCTTTCGCCATAGGCCAGAGCAGCGGGCACCAGGACACTCTTGGTGTCGCCAACCGACATGCCCTCCAGGGCCTGCTCCAGACCCGGAATGATGCTGCCGGTACCGTGCACGTAGCACAGCGCCTCACCGCCCTCGGTGGAATCGATCACCTCGCCGCTGTCCAGCGTCAAGGTGTAGAGAAAGCACACATACATGCCATCTTGAACGGTAGCCATGTTTCTCCTTACAGGTCAAGTCAACACAGTATACCACCTGAGGCTGCACCCCCCAACAAGAGCGCCTCACTTGCGAGAGGGTTCCGGCTACATTAATATACCGGGCATCAACAAACTATCAGGGACTCGGGGCCCATAGGGAATTGGGGAGGATGTGAGCATGCAGGACCTCCGTACCGTGCTGAGCAGCGACACAATCATCATTGGCGATGGCGCCATCGGCACCATGCTTCAATCACGCGGGCTTGTGGCGGGCACCATGCCCGAAGCCTGGAACAGCGAACGCCCGGAGGATATGCTGGCGGTACACCGCGCCTACCTCGAGGCCGGTGCGAATTACCTCACCACCAACACGTTTGGAGCCAACCGCATCCGCATGCGCGAGGGCGGTCTTGGGAGCGACGTGGCCGGCACCGTGGAACGGGCGGTAGCCCTGGCGCGCCAGGTTGCCGAGGGGCAGGCCTGGGTGGCTGGCTCTGTAGGGCCCACCGGCAGGTTGATGCAGCCCCTCGGAGACCTCTCCCTGGCCGAGGCGGAGGATGTGTACGCGGAGCAGATTGAGGCGTTGATTGCCGCCGGGGTGGACCTGATCGTGGTGGAAACCCATCACGACGTGGAGGAAGCTGGCGCAGCGGTGCGCATGGCGCGGCAGCTGGGCAATCTGCCGGTTTTTGCCAGCTTTGCTTTTAACCCCCGCGGTCGCACCATGATGGGGCTCAAGGCGGCCGATGCCGCCGTGGCCATGGAGGCGCTGGGAGTCAGCGCAGTGGGCGCCAACTGTGGAGATGGGCCAGAGGCGGTAGCCAAGGCCCTGGAGCAGATGCACGGCGCCACCGACCTGCCCCTGTTGGCACGCTCCAACGCGGGTATCCCCCAGCTGGGCAAGGATGCGGTGACCCTGTGGGATATCGAAGCAGCAGCCATGGCGCAGCATGCGCAGCGTTTTGTCAGCCTGGGCGCTCGCATTGTAGGGGGGTGTTGCGGCACCGGCCCGTCTCATGTGGCCGCCATACGAGCGGCTCTCCTCTAAGTCTGGCAGGAGGTTGTCATGACGGAGCGATTGGCGATCGACGGCGGTCAGCCGGTACGTGCTGAGCGCCTGAGGGCAGGCTTTCACGGATCATCAGAGATCGACGCCTCGGAGGTTACCGCGGTAACCGATGTGCTCAAGGAAAAGACGCTCTTTCGCTTTATCGCCGAGCCGCGTTCGCGCGCACGCTGGATCGAAGACTGGTACTGTGAACGATTGGGACGCAAGTACGCCCTTGCAGTCAGCAGCGGAACCTCGGCCCTGATCTCGGCGCTGATGGGGGTGGATGCAGGCCCCGGCGATGAGGTCATCATCCCCGCCTATACCTTTGTGGCCACCGCCGCGGCCGTCATCGCCGCAGGCGCCGTTCCCGTGCTGGCAGAGGTGGACGCGTCGCTCAACCTGGATCCGGTGGATCTCGAGCGCAAGATCACCCCGTACACCGTGGGCGTGATTCCTGTGCACATGCGCGGCGTGCCGGCCCGCATGGACGAGATTCTGGCGGTGGCGCGCAGGCACAAGTTGTGGGTTGTGGAAGATGTGGCCCAGAGCAACGGCGGCAGTTACCGCGGCAAGCCCTTGGGCACCCTGGGGGAGGTCGGTTGCTTTTCCTTCCAGCAGTACAAGGTGATCACCTCGGGCGAAGGCGGCATCGTGGTGACGGACGACGTGCTGATCCACGACCGTGCCCGCATGCAACACGACGCTGCGGCCCGTTTTTGGGAAGAGAGCCAGTCAGAACCCCTGTACAACTTTGTGATCTCGGGCGAGAACTATCGTTTGTCCGAGACCGCCGCGGCCCTGGTGTGGGCGCAGCGTGAGCGCCTGGGACCCATTCTGAACCAGTGCCGAGCGGTCAAGGCGCGGGCGGTAGCGGGGCTCGCGCAGGTGCCGGGCATCACCCTGCAGGATGTGCCCGATCCGGAAGGGGATTGCGGTATTACGCTTACATTTTTCGCCCCCTCGGCGGAGAGTGCGCAGCGGATGGCAGCGGCACTGAATGCCGAAAACATCGCCTGCGGCACCGTGCATGACCGCACCATCCCTGATCGACACATCTATAACCACTGGCCATTCATGATGAGCGGCCTGGCTGAAGACCGCCGTGCCCCCTGGAAGGATCCCCGTTACAAGGGTGCCGTGAGCGGCTACAGCCGTGAACAGTGCCCGCAGTCGCTGGATCTGCTTTCACGGGCCATCATGATCATGATCGATCAGCACTTTACGCTGCAGGATGCGGATCTGATCGTGCAGGCTGTGGACAAGGTTGCCCGGCACCTGCTGCCCCAGGGATAGCACATGTCTGCCGTGGCGTGGGAGTTGCCTTGCGCGAACAGGTGATACAGCACCAGCGCGATGAGCGTCTGGCGATTTTGACCAGCTTTGTGGTGGTTGGAGCCATCGCCTCTGCATTGGTGGCGCTGCCTTCGAGAGAGTTTGTGCTCGAGCTCTTTGGGTCCGAGCTGGCGTTGCGCTTTACAGGGCCGGTGCAGACATTGGCCCTGTTACTGCTGCTGCTGTGCGGTGGGCTCGACGCGCTTGTCCGCACGCCCGCAGAGGTGAGCGGACCGTCGGTATCCTCTGAGGCACCAAGTGCATCGCCCTTTTTGTACCGGGCGGCATACTATGCCCTGCCGGTCACCGTCACCACCATCGGCGTGGTGGCAGTGCACAGCCTGCAATGGTGGGGCTATGTGGTGGCTGCCGGGGTCCTGTTGGGCCTGCTGCTGGCCGGGGTGATCGCCATGCAGCGAGCCACCCACACGTTGAGCACACCCACCCACCGTCTGATGCGACTGGTGCTGAACGCCATTGCGTATGCGCTGGCATTGGGCCTTTTCGGACTGATCTTTGCTACCCGTGTGCGCAGCGTGGTTACCGCTTCCGCCACCATGCTGATCGCCGGATTGCTCTCCACGGAGCTGTATCGGAACAGCACCAGCTCGCCTGCCCGCATCTGGCTGTACGCCGGCCTCACGGGGCTGCTCATGGGGCAGCTGACCTGGGCACTCAACTATGGAGCCTTTAGCACCACCGTGGGAGCGGCGCTGCTGTTGCTGGCCTTTTATGCCGCCACCGGCATCGTGCAGCAGCACCTGTGGAACCGGCTCACCCAACGGGTGATGATCGAGTACATTGTGGTGTATCTGGTAGGGCTGGCCGCCATCGCTCTCTTTGCGCGGGCAGTCTGATCACCAGCCCACAACATGCCCCCATGGGATCCAGCCCAGTGGGCGGCAAGGGCCCGGCGTGCTATACTGCAGGGAAAATCACCGCCCATGAACGGACTCCCGTGACACAAGCCCGGTCGCTTGTATTGGACAATGGTCTGCAGGTCATTATCGCCGAGACACACGCCTCGCCCGTGGCCAGTGTCTGGGTGTGGTATCGCGTGGGCAGCCGCTGCGAACATGGTTCGCGCACCGGCCTGGCACACTGGGTAGAGCACATGCTCTTCAAGGGCAGCACCCGCTACCCCAAGGGCAGCGTGATGCGCCTGGTCAGCCAGCGCGGTGGCTATGCCAACGCCTTTACCAGCCACGACTATACCAGCTACTATGCCACCGTCGCCAGCCAGCATGTTGGCCTGGTATTGGACTATGAGGCGGACCGCATGACCGGGGCCCTCTTTGCCTCTGAAGAGGTCGAGTCAGAGCGCACCGTGATCCTCGCAGAACAGAGCGGCGGGGACAACGAGCCTCGCCAGGTGCTGGACGACGAGGTCACCGCCACAGCCTTTCGCTACCACCCCTATCGCCATCAGGTCATCGGCCTGCGCGACGACCTCACCCGCATCACCCGCGACGATCTGTACTCTTTTTACCGACGCTTTTATGTGCCCAGCAATGCCGTACTGGTAGTGGCAGGGGATGTGGATGCTGAGGAAACCGTGCGCCAAGTGACCGCCACATTCGGTGCGCTGCGGGGTCACGCCGTGCCGGCACTGGAGATCCCCGAGGAGCCAGAGCAGCTAGGCGAGCGTCGCCTGACGCTGCGCCTGCCAGGCGCAGCCACACTGCTGGACATGGCCTACCGTGTACCAGCCGTATCGCACCCGGACTTTGTCCCTCTGGTGGTGGCGGCCGCCCTGCTCTCCGGTGGCAGATCCATCTTTTCCTTTGGCGCTGGCAGCAGCCGCAGTGCCCGCCTGTATCGCTCAGTGGTAGAGGCCGACCTGGCCTCAAGCGTGGACTGCGATCTGCAGGCCAGCCTCGATCCACACCTGTTCTCACTGGGCGCCACCGTGCGCCAGGGGGTGTCACCAGAGGCGGTGGAGCAGGCCATGCTGAAGGAGATCGCCCGTCTACAGGACGGACTGGCCACAGCGGAGGAGATGTCCATGGCCATCCGACAGACAGAGGCCGCCTGCGCCTATGCCAGCGAGAGCGTGACGAGCAAGGAGCTGACGCTGGGTTTGGCTGCCATGCTGGGCGACATCCACCGGCAGGAGACCATCCTGCAGGAATTGCGCGAGGTCACCCCTGAGGATGTCCAAAGGGTGGCGAGCACTTATCTCGTGCCTGCCT
>JAAYED010000141.1 GCA_012728955.1 Chloroflexota bacterium | reverse complement strand
GCGAGCAGATACCCCCACAATGGGCTCGAAGACAAAAACGTGCTCCCCAGGTAGTACTGTCGGGGCAGCAGGAGGTGTTCTGCAGCAATCACCACTGAAAACAACGCCCAGACAAGCGCAATCCGCCTGACAGGATCCAGTCGAGTACCAATCCACCCTGTATCAAGCAGGCGTGATCGGCCTTGCCAGCGCCAGTGGGCTAGCGTCAACAACAGTCCACTGAGACCCAGCAGGCCCACCACCCCCAGTGCCGTATAAATGGCTGGATCGAGGGTGATGTTCAGCCAGCCGAATACTCCCACATAGCTGCGCAAGGCCAGATCCAGCCGTTGGGGGATGGTCATCTCGCTGACCGGGGCCCACATGCTCTGCGCACCGGACAGCCGGGAAGAGTGGAGCAGGCCGGCAGGCGAGGCCATCGCCACCAATACCAGCAGCCCAAGCGTGAGGGCCAACTCGCGTCGAATGCTGCTGGTTGCAGCAGGCTTGGAGCGACGATACTGCGTGTGGGCAGCTGCCACTACCGCCACGGCAAGCCAGCCCCACCACACTGTCAGCGCACATAGAACGGCCAACACCGCCGCGAGGCGTAAGCGTCCAAGCGAGGGGTAGCCGGTGGCGGCCGCATCCAACGAAAAATAGGCTGTCGCCAGACCGAGGCAGTGGCCCAGTGCGGTCGGTCCACTCACTGCGCCGTGATACACCATCCCTGGCAGCAGCGCCGCAAGCACCAGTCCGGTCCAGACCAGGGCTCTGTCGCCGCGGAACATCACCAGCAGGATGCGATAGGTCCAATAGACCGAGCCCGCCGCAGCCAACACAGAGATACCACGCAGGACGGCTAACACTTGGCCGAGGGGATCGCCCCAGTGCATGGGCACGCGCGCAAACATCGCATTGCGGTTCGTGACGCCGTACAGGTTCGCCACGCGAACGTATGGGTTGAGCTCATACACCGACGGTTCGGCGTCCCAGTTGATGGGGGCCGTCAACAAAGCAGCCAGGCCATAATACAGAGGAGGCTGGGCATCGGCGGAGGAACGCATCTCTGTCTCTGCCCACAGCCGGTGCCCCTCGGGCAGGGTCCGCCCCAGCACTGTCGCCACCCGGCGAAGGTGCCAGGGCTCGTCGGGCATCTCCAGTGGGGGGACCACCAGAGCGTATCGCGCCGCCAGAACGACAAATACGCCAATAACGAATGCCAGCGGTATATGGTCCCACCAACCCCAAGCCGGGACCTGTGGTCGAGGGCTGCTGGACGAATCCATGGTCATCGAATGGTGTGCCTCACGCAGGTGCATCTATCTGGACATTATAGCGCTGCCGGTGGGTGCTGCGAAACGCTGCACTCGAGCGCCGGCAGGCCGCGGGCCCGGGCCTAGTGTATGGTCACCGTGGCGAGGACCACATGGTCGTGTCCGTCAGCGGTGAGCACGCGCGTCAGGGTGTTGGGGTCGTACATCCCCGCGATCAGGCGCGCTTTGCCGCGGTACTCGGTGTCGGTAAAACGAAGCGCGTGCCGGTCTGTCACCACCTGGCCCGGGACCCAACCTGAGGTTGGCCAGCGTCCCTGGGCGGGGGCACTGTCATCCTGGGCGATGACACGGTCGTCCGGTGTCAGCAGCTGTACAAAAACTACTGCGTCGGTGGACGAGGCGGCACGGGCCACCCAGTGGAGAGACAGGGCCAGGGGACCGCCCGCCGCAACAAGCTCCGGCTCCAGGTCGTATCCCGCCAATGATGCCCACTCCCCAAAGGTCGCCTCGAGGGTGACTTGCGGCTGGGGGGCGTAGAACTCGCGCTCGCTGGGGGTCAGCTCGATACTGCCAAGAAGTACGCTTTGCCCATTCAGCCGGGCAATAACCTCGGCCGTGCCCGGTTCTGCCTGAGGGTCAGGATGCAGCAGCCGCCTGTCGCTCACCAGCTGGCCCACTTGCCACCGGTCGGTGGGATATCCCCCGTAGACGGGCGCGCCGGCATCCCTTGCGATTTCTCTGCCCGAAGCGTCGATCAGGGCGATGTCCGGTTCCACGGCGGGCAGTTGCGCGATGGCACGCCAGTAGATCACCACCGGCAACGGCTGTCCCGCTTCGATGCTGTCGGGAAGCGGGGCAATGCCGGCGATGCGCAATCCCTTACTCAGATCGGCATCCAGGGTGACGGTATCCTCCGGCAGAGCCGGCGGTGCCGTGACCTGCAGCGGCGGAGCCAGTACCAGCTCCCCGACATCCACTACGGAGCCTGCAGGCTCGCCGTCAGAGGTCGCCTGAAGCGGCCCCTCCTCAGAATAAACCACCACCTTCACACGGTAGCCAACCGGGGGCAGTCCTGCGCTCGGTGGCAGCAGGTAATAGTTGTGTGCAACAGTGCCGACGCGCCAGAGACTGGTTCCCACCGGTGCCTTTTCGCCCAGGATCGGACGATCGTCCGCTGCGAGCAACATGCCTCCGGCATCCACCAGGCGCAAAGAGACGCGCCAGTCGGTATCCGTCTCGGAATCGAGCTCCCAGCGCAGGGCGATCGGCACACGCTCGTCCGAGGGTGGGGCCGGTGAAAACCGCACCGCGCTCATGCGCAAAGGTCCGAACCGCACATCGCGTGCGAGTGCCTCGGGCAGGGCCAAATCCTGGTCCAGATCGTACACATTGACCCAGCGCTCTGCCACCCAAAAACGTTCCACCAGATGGCCGTTGGCCTCAAGGAACCAGTCGAGCATGGAGCGTGAATCGGATTGGGCATGCACCCATTGCACCAGCACCGCCCTCTGGGCGCCCTGCAGGTAGGGCATGGCCCACGCCACCAGATCCTCATCTCCGACCCGTGTCTCGAGAAAGTAACTCTTGGCGGCTCCCTGATAATAGTAGTCAAAGGCATAGTCCTGATAGGGCAGCAGCACCACGTCGCTCGCGGCCACTCGCGCCTCGATCTGCTCGGCCAACAAGCGCACGTCCGCCCGTTGCAGCCTGGGATCGCCCAGGTAGAGTCCCGTCGAGGCAAGAAACAACAAGCCGAGGAGGCACCACCATGCTGTGCCGAGCAGGGCGATCGGCGCACGAGCCACTCGGGTGCGGACGGACCGGAGCAGGTCGCCGGCACGGGCAAGCAACAGTGTCAGTGGGATGGCCAGCATGGTGAGGTGGCGTGGATGGACTGTTCCCGGTCGCAGATGGTACATTACGCCGGCGAGTGTCAGAGGGGCCAGCAAAAGCCATACCAGCGCCAGGTCGCAAACCTCGGGCTTGGCGGGACCAGCGCTGTGGCGAAGCAGGGAGAGGGCAGCACGCAGTGCTGTTGCAGCGATGGCAACGATGGTCAATCCCGCAAGGCACCAGGCAAGCCACCGCAGAGGCGGCCAGTCGCTGGTCACCGGTCCTGTGCCAAAGAACAGCCACACCCGTCCCAAAAAGGCGCCCACACCGGGCACCTCGCTGAGGATTGGACTTACGGTGGCATCGGTAAAATCTCCGGTTCCTCCCCGGCCGCCTGTGATCACCAGCAGCCAGGGGACAAAAGCCAGCGCCGCCCCCGCATGCAGCAGAGTCCATCGTCGCAGGCGTGCCCGATGACCACCCAACAGCGCCGCCACAGCACCCCAGGCCGCGAGGATGGCGATAAAAGGAAGCGCAAAGTAATGGGTGTACAGAGCTGAAATGGCGAGCACGGCATAGCCCAGCGAGACGACGCCCCTGGGGCGATCATCCTCGAGCAGCGGCGTGGCCAGCCCGCACAGGGCGGCAAACTGCACGGCCAGCAGGCTGTACATCCGCAGCTCCTGCGAGTAGGCCACCAGGGCAGGAGAGACCACGGCGAGAGCACCCGCGATCAGGCCGATCCGCTTCCCATACAGGTGCTTGCCCAGCAGATAGAGCAAGGGAGGAACCAGCGCCCCGGCCAGCGCTCCGGGCAACCGCAGCCAGAACTCGGACCTTCCCGCCACGAGGGACCAAAAGTGCAGCAAGTAATGATACAGGGGGGGGCGGTAGGCGCGCTGGTAAATCTCGCCCAACGGCAGCTGCGCGATGGACAGTGTCTGTGCCTCGTCGAACCAAAAGCACTGGCTGCCCAAGTGGTACAGACGGATGGCCAGGCCTGATGCAAACAGCAACAAGACCCAGGCACTCCAGGGCAGGTTTTGTGCCCGCAGCTCTAACCGCTCCCGCAACCGCTTCATCTGGCCTCTGCTGCCAGGCTCGGAGTGGGACACAGGCCGAGGCCTGAAGCGACTCTGGCACATCTCTTCATCAGGCCGCTAGCGACCAGTCCTGTGTGCGACGGTCTCAAAGAGATCCAAGGTGCGGTCGGCGATTCCGTCCCAGTCGAACAGGTGCGAGAGCTCGTCAGCGCCACGCTCCAGGCGCAGCTTTAACTCGGGGTGCTCCACAATGTCCTTGACGGCATTGGCAATTGCCTCCGGGTCACGGGGCGGTACGAGATAGATGTTCTCGCGGTCCACCATCTCAGGGAGCTCTACCTGGGGCTGTGTGCTGACGATGGCGGTCCCGTGGGTAAGGGCTGCCATCAGAGAACCGCGCCGAAAGGAGGCGCCATCCGAAAAAGGCAGCACGCAGATATCCGAGCTCCGGAAAGCGGCGGACACCTGGTCGTTGGCCGAATAGCCGGTCCAAAAGACGTCATCCTGCAGCCCGAGTTGTTCGATGGTTTGCGTCACGCGATCAAAGTACTCGCGGTTGGACGCGTTGCTGGAGGCCACCGCGCCACCGATCATCATCAAACAGACAGGAACATTATCCCTTTTCAAGCGATGCAGTGCCTGGATCAACTCTACCGCACCCTTGGTGTCATTCAGAAAGCCGAAAAAGGAGAGCAGTACATCGCGTTGTGACACGCCCCACTGGCCTCGCCAGATGGCGCGATCATAGTTTTCGGGCAGATGAAAACGAATGTTGCTGCCGATGGGGATTCCCTCGATCCGATGCACCCCTGGCCACTGCTGCAAATCCGCCCGATCCTGGGCATTGGTGGCGATGACGGCCGCCGCCTTTTGGGCCAGGGTTCTGTTCACCCATTGCCGGAGCCGCGGCATCTTGGGGAGCAGGTAGGGTACCCGCAGATCGTGAAAGGTGACTACCACGGGAACGCCCCGGGTAAAGCGCGGCATAAAGTTGATGGCTGGCTGCATGCCAAAGGCCGCCGTCTGGTACTGGACGTTGATGACGTCAGGCTGAAAGGAGGACAGCAGGCTGTGCAGCTGCCTGTACAGCGCGCGAAAGCCCCATTGGCTCATGGTGGCATGCACAGCAGCCTGATCGTGGCCGCGGGTCGCATCCTCAGCTCCAACGGATGTGAGGATCTCCACCCGCGCGCCACGCTCCACCAGGCGTCCCACGATGATGGAGGTAAAGTCGGCCACGCCGCCCTCCATCGGCGGGTACTCACCAGTCACCATCAACACGCGCAACGGTTCTTTCATCCCTCACCTCCCGGTGGCCGATGGGCGTCGCAGCCCACTCTTTAACACCGACGCGTACGCTGCTATCCTCGCGCTGCGCAGGTCACGGCGATGGCCCACCAGCCACTTGAGCCCTTCTCTCACGAACTGAAGGGCAAAGGTGCACAACAGAAAGCAGCGCAGCAACTCTGCCTGCAAGGCACCGTGGTGCTTGGCCCAGTATAGCACCTTGCTCGAGTGAAAGAGATAGTGTCGCCGTGCCAACACCTGGCCGCTGCTCTGTCCCTCATGATGGTACACCAATGCCTCGGGGACGTACAGGCAGCCCCAGCCCCCCTGGGATGCGCGCTGGCACCAATCCAGCTCTTCAGAATACATAAAGAACATCGGATCCAGCAGACCGATCTGGTCCCACACACTGCGGCGCGTGAGCAGGCAGGCGCCGGTAAGCCAATCGACGCGCTGCTGCCGGTCATCGGGCACGTCTTCCATGCGAAAAGCCCGTGCCCATCGGTTGTGGGGCCACCACTCTTCCAGCAGGGTGCTCTCAAAGAGTGCCATCATCAGCGTGGGAAAGCGGCGTCGAGAGGGTTGAGATCGCCCGTCACCATAGGCCAGCCGTGGGCCGATGATGCCGATCTCTGCCCTGGCGGCCAGCGCCTCGACCAGGGTCAGCAAGGCGCCTGGCGCCAGCTCGGTGTCCGGGTTGAGCAACAGGACATAATCACCGCGACAATGCTGCAGTCCCAGATTGTTGCCGCCGGTAAAGCCCAGATTCTCCTCGCTGACGATGAGCTGCACCCATCCAAACTCTGCCCGCAGCATGTTGGGAGTGTCATCCTGCGAGGCATTGTCCACCACCCACACACGCACCCGGTATCCGTTCAGGGGGAGGGTTCCGTCCGCTTCGGGGTTGCCGGCACCCGGCTGAGCGAGGATGGACCGCAGACAGGCGGCCAGCAGGTCACGCACGTTCCAGCTGACGATGAGGATATCGATCTCGGCCATGTCAGGCGACTCGAAAGAGCTGGCATGCGTTCTCGGTGGTCCTCTGTGCAAACGCTTCCAGCGTCAAGCCATAAAGCTCGGCGACCCGTTCCGCTGTAAGCCGCACGTAGGCGGGCTCGTTCCGCTTGCCACGCAGTGGGTGAGGGGTCAGGTAGGGTGCGTCGGTCTCGATCAGAATGCGATCCAGTGGCGTCGCGGCGACGCTATCGAGCAGGGCATCCATTTTGCGAAAAGTGACGGGCCCGGCCACGCCGCGGTACAGGCCGTGCTCCAGGGCCCAATCACGCAAGGCGGGCCCCCCCAGGTAGCAGTGCAACACGCCCCGCAAGCCAGCAGGACTCGAACGGAGGATCTGCAGCATGTCCTCGTCCGACTCACGATTGTGGAGCACCACCGGAAGATCCAGCTCGGCGGCCAGCTGCAGTTGCAGCTTGAGCACATCGCGCTGCAGGGGCGCAGGAGTCAAGTCATAGTAATAGTCCAGCCCAATCTCTCCCAGCGCCACGATCTCGCCCCGTTCTGCCCACTGGCGAATCGCTGCCCACGCCGGATGGGAGGGATCAGCAGCGGACACGCCCCCCGCCGAGGCTGCCAGCGCATCGTGCGGATGAATGCCGGCGGCGGCATACACACCGGGGTACGCCGCCGCGATAGAGACAGATTGTGCGCTGGTTGCCAGATCGGCCCCTACGGCAAGGATGCGTTGCACGCCTGCCTCGCGGGCGCGTCGAATGACGTCATCCGTGTCGCCGGCAAGCTGTGTGCACGCGAGATGCGCGTGCGTGTCAAAGAGCATCCGTTAGCCCTCGAGCCCCGCGATTTTCAGCCCCGCCTGCAGGATGTCGTCCAGCTTGTCGGCCCGCGTGGTCTCGCAGTAGACGCGGATCACGGGCTCTGTACCCGAGAATCGGATCAGCAGCCAGTCACCGCCCTCGAGCACATATCGAAAACCGTCTCGGGTATCGATTTCCGTGACCGCAAGGCCGGCCACGCTCTCCGGCCGGGCGGCCTGCACCCGTGCCAGCACCGCAGCGCGATCCTCCGGCTGCATGCGCCCATCGATCCTGTTGTAATAGTGTGGCCCAACCAGTTCATACAGGTGTTCGATCAGTGCACTGGGCGTTTTGCCCTCACGCACCATCAGATCCAGCAGGAACAGACCTGCCAGCAGGCCGTCTCGCTCGGGGATGTGCTGTGAGAAGGCAAACCCTCCGCTCTCCTCGCCGCCCAGAATCGCATCCACCTCGAGCATCTTGGGCGCCACATATTTAAAGCCCACCGCCGTCTCATAGACCGGCACGTTGTAGCGCGCCGCCAGCTTGTTGGCCATGGCCGTGGTGCTGATCGTGCGCACCAGGGGCCCGCGCTTGCCACGGCACTCGAGCAGGTAATAGGCCAGCAGGGCGTAGACCTGCAACTGGTTCACGAACTCGCCCTTTTCAGAGGCAAAGCCCACTCGGTCCGCATCGCCGTCAAAAGCGACGCCCGCATCGGCGCCGCGCTCGACGATGGTGCTTAGCAGGGTCGACAGGTTGTCGGCAATAGGCTCGGGGCGGGCCATCTCGGGGAACAGCGGGTTGCGGCTGTTGTGGATCTCGTGCAGTTTCGTCTGGCCACCCTCAAAGAGCCGCGGGAACCAGCCCTGGCCCACGCCCCACATGGGGTCCACCACCAGGTCGAGGCCCGCGGACTTGAGCGCCTCCAGATCGATCAAGGTCGCCAGGTGCTCCAGATACGGCACTGCCGGGTCGATGATTTCGACGAGCCCCGCCTTGACGGCCGCGTCGAAATCCATGCGCCGTACCCGCTCCTCCGCCTGGGCGGCAGCCACGCGCTTTTCCACCGAAGCGAGTGTGTCGGGAGCAGCGGCTCCGGCATAGGACGAGCGCAGCTTGAAACCGTTGTCCGTGGGCGGGTTGTGGCTGGCGGTGATCCAGATCCCTCCCGCTGTGGCATAGGGCAGGATGGCATAGGACAGCACCGGCGTGGGCATAAAGCGGTTCGCCAGATAGGTCTTGATGCCGTTGCCCGCCAGCACCTCGGCCACGGCACGGCCAAAGTCCTCCGAGCGGTAGCGTGTGTCGTATCCCACCACCATGCCCTTGGAGGCGCTGCCGTCAGCCAGGAGCTCGTCGGCGGTGCCCTGAGCGCAGTAGCGCAGGTTCTCAAAGGTATAGTCCTCTGCGATGCCGGCGCGCCAGCCGTCGGTTCCAAAGCGGATCAGAGACTTGGCCATGCTTCCCCCTCTCGTGACACTCGCTGTCTACAGTCGTTCCTTGAGCAGACGCAGGTCGTTCTCAACCATCATGTGAACCAGCTGTTCAAAGGTCACCTTGGGCTCCCAACCCAGCTTTTTGCGGGCCTTGCTGGCGTCACCGATGAGCTCGTACACATCCGCAGGCCGCAAAAAGCGCGGGTCGATTTCGACATAATCCTCGTAATTCAGATCGACGGCCTCAAAGGCCACGCGCAGCAGGTCGCGCACCGAATGCTGCGTGCCCGTTGCCACCACATAGTCGTCGGGGGCCTCTTGCTGCAGCATCAACCACATGGCCTGCACATAGTCGCCGGCAAAGCCCCAGTCACGGCGGGCGTCCAGATTGCCCATGGGCAGCTTGGATGCCAGGCCGAGCTTGATCTGGGCGGCGGCGTGGGTCACCTTGCGGGTGACAAACTCCATGCCCCGCCGTGGCGACTCGTGGTTAAAGAGTATGCCCGACACGGCGAACAGGTCATAACTCTCGCGATAGTTGACCGTGATCCAGTGCCCGTACACCTTGGCCACCCCATAGGGGCTGCGCGGGTAAAAGGGCGTGCTCTCCTTCTGGGGCACCTCCTGGACCTTGCCAAACATCTCACTGCTGGAAGCCTGGTAAAAGCGCGCTCCTGGCACTGCCATGCGCATGGCATCCAGCAGGCGCGTAACGCCCACGGCGGTGAACTCGGCGGTAAGCACCGGCTGGTCCCAGGAGGTGGGCACAAAGGACTGTGCCGCCAGGTTGTATACCTCATCGGGCTGTATCTGCTGCAGCAGATGCAACAGTGAGACCTGGTCCAGCAGGTCGCCGTTCACCAGGGTGATGCGATCCATAATCGGACTGATGCGCCCCAGGTTGGGCATGCTGCTGCGGCGCACCATGCCATAGACGTCATAGCCCTTTTCCAGCAGCAGCTCTGCCAGATAACTGCCATCCTGACCGGTGATACCTGTGATAAACGCTTTTCTGGGCATGTGGCCCTCCTACTGTTGATCAGTCAGTGCCTCTTTGGCTGCGCGCGCGCCAGTCATTCAGCGTATCGGCCAGCGTGCGCTCGAGCGGGATGCGGGGCTCCCATCCAGTATCGTGATAAAGACGCCGCGCGTCGGCGACGATGCGGGGCACATCGCTGGGTCGCAGGCGTCGAGGATCCAGCGTCACCTCAATGGGCACGCGGCTGAGGTCCAGCAGCGTCTGCAGGATGGTGCTCACCGCAGTGGCACGGCCGGTGCCGATGTTGTAAACGGCGCCCACGCGTCCCTTGGTGGCCGCCAGGTGATAGGCGCGCACGGTGTCCCGCACATCTCCAAAGTCACGCTCGGCGCTGGTATCGCCCACCTGCAGCACCGCCTGCTGCGATCCTGTCTCGATAGCCGCAATCTGGGAGGCCAGATCGGGCACCAAAAAGCCCCGTTCCTGTCGAGGACCCGTGTGGTTAAAGGGGCGCACGCGAACAATCGGCAGGCCGTGGCTCATATGGTACTGCAGTCCCAAATAGTCCTGGCTCAACTTGCTGACGGCATAGGGGTTCACCGGGCGCAGCGGCGTGTCCTCGTCTACCGGGAGGTCCTCCGGAGACACACGACCATACTCATCGGAGGAGCCGACGATCAGCATCCGTGGACGGGCGCCGGACTCGGCGACTGCCCGCAGCATGTTGAGCTGTGAGATGATGTTATTGTGCAGCACCGCGGCGGGGTCTCGCCAGGCAGCAGGGACAGAGGCACGCGCTGCCAGATGGTAGATGATGTCAGGTGCGGCACTGTCCAGCATCGCCCGGACATCGTCATACTGCGTGAGGTCCAGGCGATAGAGGTGACAGTGCTCCTGCAACTGCCCGAGGTTTGCGGCGCTGCCCTGTGGCGAGAGGGTGCCGGATGTGTCGAACCCTGCTTCAAGCAGATGTTCGGCCAGATGGCTTCCAGCGAATCCCCCGATGCCGGTGATCAGTGTGCGCAGTGTTCTAGCCCCCTTTGGCCAGTCTGTCGATGATGGAGAGGACCACGCGGATGGATACTCATGGGCACGCTCATGCGCACGCTTATGCGCACGCTTATGCGCACGGTCCGCACTCCAGCGATGGGATTATACCAAAGGGAGCAGTCGAGACAAGTCCACAGGCTGGCGATACGCGGCCGCAGGCGGCCCAGAGAACGACAGGAACACAAAGCGGGGCGATCTCACCTTCGCCCCGCTTGATTGATACCGTGCGGCTTTTACAGTCCGGCGTCTGCCCGCAGCTTGGCAGCGCGGTCGGTGAGCTCCCATGGGGCGTCGAGATCGACACGCCCAAAGTGCCCGTAGGCGGCAGTTGGCTTGTAGATCGGTCGGCGCAGACGCAGGTCACGGATGATGGCGCCCGGTCGCAGATCAAAGTTGGCGGCGACCAGCTCCTGGAGGGTGGCGTCCGACACGCGGCCGGTGCCAAAGGTTTCGATATTGAGGGCAACAGGCTGTGCCACACCGATGGTGTAGGCGATCTGCAGCTGGCAACGCTCGGCGAGGCCTGCCGCCACGATATTCTTGGCTACCCAGCGCACCGCATAAGATCCGGAGCGGTCCACCTTGGTGGGATCCTTGCCCGAAAAGGCTCCGCCGCCATGGGGCACCATGCCGCCATAGGTGTCCACGATGATCTTGCGGCCCGTCAGGCCGGCATCGCCCATGGGGCCGCCGATCACAAACCGGCCGGTGCTGTTGATGAAGTAGCGCGTGTCGTTATCCAGCATGTTGGAAGGCACAACCACTCGCACCACGTGCTCGCGGATGTCCCGTTCGATCTGCTGCTGCGATACGCTGGCCTCGTGCTGGGCCGCCACAACCACCGTGTGCACGCGCACCGGCTTGCCGTAACGATACTCTACCGTGACCTGGCTCTTTCCGTCGGGGCGCAGGTAGGGCAGGGTGCCATTCTTGCGGACCTCCGCCAGCCTCTTGACCAGCGCCTGGGCCAGCTGGAGGGGCATCGGCATCAGCTCGGGGGTTTCTGTGCAGGCATAGCCAAACATCATTCCCTGATCGCCGGCGCCCACAGCCTCGATCTCTGAATCCGACATCGCACCCTGCTTGGCCTCGGCGGCCTCATCCACACCCAGGGCGATATCGGCAGACTGTTCCTTGATCGAGGTGATTACGCCGCAGGTTGTGGCGTCAAACCCGGAATCGGGTGAGTTGTAACCGATCTCGTTGATCGTCTGCCGCACAATCTTGGGGATGTCGATGTTGCAGCTGGTGGTGATCTCACCGGTGGTGAGCACCAGACCGGTGGTTACAGCCGTTTCGCAGGCCACACGTCCGTAAGGATCCTTGGCCATGATAGCATCCAGAATCGCATCCGACACCAGGTCGCAGACCTTGTCCGGATGGCCCTCTGATACCGACTCGGATGTAAACAAGAACCGAGGCGACTGAATCAAGTTATTCACGAATGCACTCCTTCTGTGCGAATGAAATCTATGGTCTGCTCGCTCCTGGCCTTGAGGCAACCACAAACTCAGGTGCCCATGGACCAGGAGGAGAGGTACTTTTCCTGTTCAGGGGTGAGCACGTCGATCTGCACACCCATGGCCTGCAACTTGAGCCGCGAGATACTGGCATCGATGGCTGCGGGCACGGCATACACCTGCTTTTCCAGGCTGGCATGATTCTGCACCATGAACTCGGCAGAGAGCGCCTGGTTGGCAAAGGACATGTCCATCACTGCCGAGGGGTGCCCTTCGGCGGCGGCGAGGTTGATCAGTCGGCCCTCGCCCAGCACGTTCAGCACGCGCCCATCGGCCAGCACATACTGCTGGACAAACGTGCGGGGCTGCCGGATCTCTACCGCAACCTTGGCCAAGGCGTCGAGATTCAGCTCCACATTAAAGTGTCCCGAATTGG
>JAAYED010000140.1 GCA_012728955.1 Chloroflexota bacterium | reverse complement strand
GGGCACAACGGGATGCGTTCGATCATCCGCGAGCTCGGCAGCGAAGATTTCGCACGCATACGGGTGGGTATCGGACGGCCAGTGCACGGTGAACCTGTGGATTATGTGCTGAACGCCTTTGACCGCGAACAGGCACCGTTCCTGAAAGATATCTGGTCGCGCGTGGGCGAGATCGTCACCAGTCTGTTGACGCAGGGCCTGCGCGAGACCATGAATCGATACAACGGCCTGGACGCGGCCTGGCTGACTGAAACAACCGAGTAGGTCCAGCATGGCCTTGCAGGGATTGTTGCCGCTGCTCACCGGGCTGCCCTCCTATCGGGCGACCCTGGAAAGGATGCGCGGGCTCTCCTCTCAGCAGGAGGCAGAGGCGCCACTGCCATCCATGTCACTGGGTTTGCCCCACTCTGCCAGGGCGATGGTTGTGGCGGCCCTCCAAGAGGATTGGCCTGCACCGATCCTGCTGGTCACCGACCGGCCCGAGCGCTCCAGGGATTATTACGATCAACTGCAGGTGTGGAGTTCCAGGCCCGAGCGGATCGTGTCCTTTCCAGCCCCTGACACCCTCTTTTATGACCGCCCCCCCTGGGACCGGACCGTCAGCCAGGCGCGCGTGCAGGTACTGACAGCGCTGGGGCAGGCACGCTCCGCGGCCGGCGCTCAGCCAACGGTGATCCTCGCTCCCGCCTGGGCACTGATGCAAAAAACCGTGCCTCCCCTCGCCTTGCGCAGGGCCACCCACACCATCGCTGTGGGCTCGGTGATCCCGCTGCATCAGGTGTTGACCCAACTGGTGCGGGCAGGATATGAGGCTGCCATCGTGGTGGAAGAACCCGGCACCTTCAGCCACCGTGGCAGCCTGGTGGATGTCTTTCCTGCCGGTGCCCCCGCTCCGGTGCGCATTGACTTGTTTGGCGACGAGGTGGACAGCATCCGCCAGATCGATGCGGCGACCCAACGCTCTGGCGAACGCCTCGACCGGGTAAGCCTGCCTCCCGCGCACGAGGCACTGCCTGAATGGGGCAAGGCCGCCGCAGCACAGCTGGCAGCGTTGGACCTGACTTCCTGCAACAGCCAAACGCACAGTCGTCTGTCCGAAGAGATCGAGCTGATCGCCGGCGGGGGCAGCCCCGCGGGATTCGAGTTCTATCTGCCCTATCTGTATCCACGGGCCAGTACACTGCTGGATCACTTGCCCTCTGGCTCACTGGTATTACTCGATGACCTGACGGCGATCCAATCGGCCATGGCTGCCCTGGAACGGCAGGCGGAGGGATTGCGGGCCGACCTCGTTCGTGACGGAGACCTGCCCGAACGCTGGGCAGTGCCCTACCATACCGCCGCCCACCTGTCCGAGCGGCTGGGCGCGTATGGAGCGGTCAGTTTGGGCTATGGCCAGGTGGACACGAACCAGCCACTGGGATCGCTGTTTAGTCCACCGCACGGTTATGGTGGCCAGGTACGGCAAGCCATGGCCGACATCGCCGGCATGCAGCGCGAGGGGCGC
>JAAYED010000139.1 GCA_012728955.1 Chloroflexota bacterium | reverse complement strand
TTATTGATGTTTACACGCGACGGGCAAGAAACTATATGGATGTGACTGCGGCGGAACATACCGCCCAGGTTAGAGCCGAGGTCAGACAGGATCGCGAAAGGCGCTTTCGCTCTGGAGAGCTCCCCATCCTCTACTGTTCACCCACCATGGAGCTGGGGATCGACATTGCGCAACTGAACGTAGTGAACATGCGCAACGTTCCGCCATCGCCTGCGAACTATGCGCAACGGAGCGGTCGCGCGGGGCGCAGTGGTCAACCCGCCTTGGTCTATACCTACTGCACCAGGGGCAGCCCGCACGATCAGTACTACTTCCGGCACGCCTCGGACATGGTATCTGGCGCGGTGGCCCCGCCGCGATTGGATCTCGCCAACGAAGATCTGGTGCGGGCACATCTCGATGCCGTCTGGCTCACCGAGACGGGCGCCTCCTTGTACAGTTCTCTCACCGAGTTGCTCGACGTCGCCGGTGATTCGCCCAGTCTCAAGCTCACCGAGTCGGTGCGCCACAGCCTTGCATCCCGCTCGGCCAAAGAGCGTGCTGCTGTACGGTTCAGTCGCATACTCCAGACTCTCGAGGGAGAGTTGGCCTCTTCAGACTGGTACGATAAAGGCTGGCTCTGGCGTAACCTGGAGAACGTGGAACATCGCTTTGACGCCGCCTGCGATCGCTGGCGTTCCCTGTATCGCTCTGCCCTCAGCCAGGCACAGGTCCAGGGAAGGATCACCCTGGATGCGTCTCGCTCAAAGGAAGACAGAGACAAGGCTGAGCGGCTGCGCAGGGAAGCCGTACAGCAGCAGAATATCCTCATGTCTGACTCTGGGGGCTCGACGCTTCAGTCTGACTTTTACAGCTATCGCTACTTTGCAAGTGAGGGGTTTCTCCCTGGCTACAGCTTTCCACGATTGCCTCTGTCAGCCTACATTCCAGCGCGCCGGGGCCCCAATGACAACGAGTTCCTGTCTCGTCCACGCTTTTTGGCGATATCCGAGTTCGGCCCGCGCAACATCATCTATCACGAAGGCTCGCGCTATGTGGTCAACCGGGTAATGCTTCCCGTGGAGGAAAGCGTAGAGGCAACCCTCACCACGCGAGCCAAAGTGTGCCCGGTCTGTGGCTACCTGCACCCCATTTCCTCTGGCGACGGGCCGGACATTTGCGAGTACTGCGGGGCGGCACTGGGGGCGCCCTTGTCTGGCATGTTGCGCATGCAGAACGTCTCGACGCGGCGGCGCGATCGCATCAACTCTGATGAGGAAGAGCGCTTGCGCATGGGCTATGACCTGTTCAGTGCCATCCGTTTTGGCCAGCGCGAGGGCGAAACCCTCGAACAGCGCGCCGATGTGTTCGATCAGGATGACAGGCAACTCTTGTCCTTCAGCTATGGGCATGCAGCCACCATCTGGCGTGTGAACCGTGGCTGGCGGCGGCGCACACCTGACTCTCCTCTTGGTTTCATGCTGGATGTCGAGCGGGGCTATTGGCAGAGAAACGCGGATGATGATGACGACCTGGAGGATCCGATGAGCCCCCGCCGCGAGCGCGTGATCCCATTTGTGGAGGATCGGCGCAACTGTCTGCTCATTCGCTTCCCAGAGCCGCAGCCGATACAGGTAATGGCCACCCTGCAGACTGCACTCAAGCACGGGATCCAGGTTCTGTATCAGCTGGAGGATAGCGAGCTGGCAGCCGAGCCACTCCCCAGCGAGCGGGACAGGCGCGTTATCGTATTGTACGAGGCGGCAGAGGGCGGCGCAGGGGTTCTGCGCCAGCTGGTGACCGATCCGCGTGCCCTGGGCCGGGTGGCGCGGGCTGCGCTGGAGGTCTGCCACTTTGATCCCGACACTGGCGAGAATGTCAGTCGTCGCCAAGGTCAAGAGTGCGAAGCTGCCTGCTATGACTGTCTGATGAGCTACTATAACCAGCGCGACCACGAGCTGCTGGATCGCCACCTGATCCGTGACCTGCTGATGCAACTGAAAGAGGCCAGAGTGGGCGTCAGCCCTGGCGCAGCTTCCCGTGAAGACACCCTGCAGAGGCTCCTCGCGATCTGTGAGAGCGACCTCGAACGCCAGTGGTTGCGTCATGTGGATGCAAAACAGCTGAGGCTGCCCGATGAGGCTCAGAAAGAGATCGAGGGGTGCTTTGTTCGGCCTGATTTTTACTACCGCGAGGCCCAGGTGGCCGTTTTCGTGGACGGCCCTGATCACCAGTGGCAGGATCAGAAGCAGCGCGATCGCGAGGCTGAGGACCGCCTGTTGTCCGCAGGCATCACGTCCATACGCTTTCCGCTCCCTGATTCTGGCTGGGATGCGATCCTGCAGGAGCATGCCTACCTGTTCGGCAGCAACGAATAGCCCTGCCCGGGTGTCCGGGCAGTAGAGGGAGAATCTGCACATGTCCTTTGCCGTAGGTTCACTGGTGCGCGCCCGCGGGCGAGAGTGGGTGGTGTTGCCCGACTCGCGCGACGATCTCCTGATGCTCCGCCCGCTGGGTGGCAGCCCGCAGGAGACCACGGGCATCTATCTCCCTCTGGAGGCGGATGACGTGGCGCCCGCCACCTTTGACCTGCCCGATGCCAGCCATCCCGGGGACTTTCGCTCCAGTCGGCTGCTCCGGGATGCGGTCCGTTTGGGCTTTCGTTCCAGCGCCGGTCCCTTTCGCTCCTTTGCCCGGCTGAACGTCGAGCCCCGTCCCTACCAGCTGGTGCCGCTGCTCATGGCTCTGCGTCTCGATCCGGTGCGGCTGCTGATCGCCGATGACGTCGGCATCGGCAAGACGATCGAGGCAGGGCTGATCGCCCGTGAGTTGCTGGATCGCGGCGAGATTGGCCGTCTGGCCGTCCTGTGCCCTCCGCACCTTGCGGAGCAGTGGCAGGAGGAGCTGCGCAGCAAATTTCACATCGACGCCGTTCTCGTGCTGCCCAGCACCGTGCATCGCCTCGAGCGCAACATCGGGCACGACCAGTCGCTCTTTGATCTCTACCCCTATGTGATCGTGAGCACCGACTATATCAAGTCGGATCGCCGACGAAACGAGTTCGTGCGCACCTGTCCCGAATTCGTCATCGTGGATGAAGCGCACACCTGTGCCTTTTCGGCTGCCCAGCGGGGGCGTCATCAGCGCCACCGACTCTTGCAGGAACTGGCCGTGGCTGAGGATCGGCACTTGATACTGGTGACGGCCACGCCGCACAGTGGCGATGAAGGCGCCTTTCGCTCCCTGCTGCAACTCTTGCGGGCCGATTTTGCCGACCTGCCGGAGGACCTGTCCGGCCCGGAGCACGAGCAGGACCGCCGCAGGGTGGCGCTTCACCTGGTGCAGCGTCGCCGGGAAGATGTACGGCATTTCAGCCAGGAGGAAACGCCTTTTCCGCAGCGCGAAGAGGCGGAGCAGACCTACGAGCTCAGTCAGGCCTACCGACACCTCTTTGAGCAGGTGCTGGACTATGCGCGGGACCGCGTGCGCAGCACCGAAGGCGAGGCGCGCCAGCAGCGTGTGCGCTGGTGGTCCTTGCTCGCCCTGCTGCGCTCGCTGGCGAGCAGCCCGGCGGCCGCAGCGGCCACCCTGCGGGCCCGCTCGCAAACTGCCGATGCGGAAACGGTCGACGAGGTGGATGCGCTCGGTGAGCGTTACGTTTTGGATCAGGACGATACGGACGATACCCAGCCTCTGGATCCTGCTCCCGGGGGCCAGGAGGAAGAGGGTTCTGGCGATCGACAGCGTTTGCTGCGCTACGCGCGCCAGGCGCAGGCTCTCTTTGGCCCCGGCAAGGACCTGAAACTGGACGTGGCTGCCCGCTTGGTGAGCCAGCTTCTGCAGGAGGGCTATAACCCCATCCTCTTTTGCCGCTTTATCCCCACCGCCGAGTATCTCGCTGACCAGCTGCGGGCGCTGGTGGGCACGGTGCTGCCTGCCGATGTGGATATCGCCGCAGTAACCGGCCTTCTCCCCCCCCGCCGAGCGCGAGGCGCGGGTGCAGGAACTGGGCCAGCGCACCAGACGTGTGCTGGTGGCCACCGATTGTCTGAGCGAGGGCATCAACCTGCAGAACTGGTTCGATGCCGTGGTGCACTATGACCTCAGCTGGAATCCCACCCGCCACGAGCAGCGTGAGGGGCGCGTCGATCGCTATGGCCAGCCCAGGTCCACCGTACGCACGCTGACACTCTATGGGATCGATAACCAGATCGATGGCCTGGTGCTGGAGGTGTTGATTCGCAAACACCGGACGATTCGCTCCTCGCTGGGCATCTCTGTGCCGGTGCCCGCCCGCACGCAGGACCTGATCGAGGCGATCGTCAAGGGGCTGCTGCTGCGCTCCGGCGCCGACGCCCGTCAGCTGTCCTTTGAGGCCATGCAGCCCCGCGAGTTGCAGGCCATGGACACGGCCTGGCAGAACGCCACCGAGCGGGAGCAACGCTCGCGGACGCTCTTTGCCCAACGCACCATCGATGGTCAGCAGGTGTTTGCCGAGTGGCAGGCCGTACGCGCCGCCATCGGCACGCACACCGATGTACAGCGGTTTGTGCATGAGGCGATCAGCGCTGCGGGCGGCACGGTGAGCTCTCATAATGGGAGCGAGGTGCTTCACCTGCCAGCCAATCAGGCCATCCAGTTACTGACCGAGGACAAATCGGGCCTGCGTGTGGCCTATCAGCTGCCGGTGCAGCCCGGCACCCTGTACCTCAACCGCACCCATCCCCTGGTCGAGGGCCTCGCCTCCCACGTCATCGATTCGACGCTGGATCCCCTCCTGGATGGCATCGGCCGACGTTGCGGCGCCATCCGCACCCGCGCCGTGCGTGTCACCACCACTCTGCTGCTGCTCCGTCTGCGCTATCACATCATCACCATGCGGGACGGGCAGCAGTCAGAGCTGCTGGCAGAGGATTGCATGATGGTTGGCCTGGAAGGGAGCCTGAAGGACCTCCACCCACTCTCCGCAGAGCGGGTAGAGGAACTGCTGGCCGCCACCCCTGACGCCAACCTGGCTCCCGCCCAGGCGACCCAGTTTGTGCGCCGCGTCGTTGAAAGCTATGAGGGCTTGCGCCAGTACGTGGCCGAGCTCGCAGAAGACCGTGGCAAGGAGATTCTGGAGCAGCATCGTCGTGTTCGCACGGCGCAGCGCCTGCAGGGAGTGCGCTTTCGCATCGTATCCCACACGCCCGATGTGCTGGGCATCTATGTGCTGGCGCCGATGGGTGCCTGAGCCGATCACCGAGAGAGAGGCCATGGAGACCACCGCCCGTTCCTTGTTCACCACCATCCGCACCGAGGGAGCCATCCTGCCGGCGGATCTGCTGCTGCGCGTGGCACAGGGCAGCGATCTGGGGGGCCTGCGGCCCCAGGACTATCATCTGGCGCCCGAGCAGCGCCTCAACGAAGAGATCAACGCCGCCTGGGCCCGCTGCCTGGCCGCCTGGGGGCGCTTTGATGCCGCCCGTCAGCAACTCCCCCCCGGCGACACCGGCACCACCCTCACCCGTGAGCGCTGGTTGCTGCCCCTGTTCAACGTGCTGGGCTATGGTCAGCTGCAGCTTGCCCGCGGGTTGGAGGCGGCGGGGCAGAGCTATCCCGTCAGCCATGCCTGGGGGCGCGTGCCCATCCATCTGGTGACCTTTCGCCAGGAGCTGGACAGGCGCAGCGATGTGGACACCGCTCTCAAGCGCGGGCCGCATTCGCTGCTGCAAGAGTTTCTCAACCGCTCTCCCGACTATCTGTGGGGATTTGTCTCCAACGGACTGCGCCTGCGCATCCTGCGGGACAATGCCTCGCTCACCCGGCAGGCCTTTGTCGAGTTTGATCTGGAGAGCATGTTCCAGGGCGAGCAGTACGCCGACTTTGCGGTGCTCTGGCTGGTGTGTCACCAGTCGCGGGTGGAGGGGGACGATCCCGCGCAATTCTGGCTGGAGCGCTGGTCGCAATCCGCCGCCGAAAGCGGCACCCGGGCGCTGGAGGCCCTGCGCGACGGTGTGGTCGAGGCCATCCGCTCTCTGGGCCGGGGCTTTCTCGCCCAGCGGGGAGGGGCGCCCCTCAACCCCGAGCTGGTGAGCCGGCTCAGGAGCGGCGAGCTGAGTACGCTGGGATACTATCAGCAGCTGCTGCGGCTGGTTTACCGGTTGATCTTTAGCTTTGTGGCTGAGGATCGCGATCTGTTACTCCGCCCGGACGCCACTCGGGAGCAGCGGCGCATCTATTTAGAGTACTATTCCACCGCCCGCCTGCGACGTCTGGCGGGCCAGTCGCGCGGCACCGCCCATGGCGATGCCTGGCAGGGACTGACGGTGGTGTGGCGCCAGCTCCATGATGATCACTCGCTGCTGGGCCTGGCCGGGCTGGGCGGCTTTCTCTTTGGGCCGGAGGCGGCCCCCGACCTGGAGCACGCCCACCTGGCCAACACGGATCTCTATGAGGCGCTGCGTGCACTGTCCTACACGGTACAGGGGGACGTGCGCCGGGCGGTGGACTATCGCAACCTGGGGCCGGAGGAGCTGGGCAGCGTCTACGAGTCGCTCCTGGAGATGCATCCCAGCGTGCACATCGATGCGGGTCTCTTTGACATCGCCGTGGCGGCCGGTTCAGAGCGCAAAACCACCGGCTCGTACTATACCCCCACCTCGCTGATCCAATCGCTGCTGGATTCCGCCCTGGAGCCGGTGATCGCCGAGCGCCTGCAGGGTCTGCGCGACAGGCAGGAGCGGGAGGCGGCCATCCTGAGCATCAAGGTGCTGGATCCCGCCTGCGGCAGCGGGCACTTTCTCATCGGGGCCGCCCACCGTCTGGCCCGTGAGCTGGCCCGGGTGCGCACCGGTGAGGAGCAGCCCGGCCTGGCCGAGCTGCGCGCCGCCCTGCGCGAGGTGGTGGCCGCCTGCATCCATGGGGTGGACATCAACCCCATGGCGGTAGAGCTGTGCAAGATCAACCTCTGGTTGGAGACGCTGGATCCCGGCCGGCCGCTCTCCTTTCTGGATGCCAACATCCAGTGCGGCAACAGCCTGCTGGGCGCCACGCCCCGGGCTCTGGCGGAGGGCATCCCCGATGGGGCCTTTTGGCCCATCACCGGGGACATCAAGTCGGTGGCGGCGGCCTGGCGCAAACAGAACCGGCAGGAGCGGGAGGACCTGCAGAACGGGCAGGGGCGGCTCTTTGACCCGGACTCGCTGCAGCCCTGGGATCGGCTGGGCAATCTGGCCAGCGAGCTGGGCCAGCTGCTGGCCATGCCCGATCAGGATGCCGACGACGTGCGCACCAAGGAGGAGATGTACGCCGAGCTGGTGCGCTCTGCGGCCTGGGAAAACAGCCAGCTCTGGGCCGACGCCTGGTGCGCGGCCTTTGTCTGGGAAAAGTCCGAGCGCTGGGATTACGGCCTCACCGAACGCCGCTTTCGGGAGCTGGAGCGCGGGCCGCACCAGGTGGCCTCCTGGTTGAGGGACGAGATAGGCCGCCTGGCGGACCAGTACCGCTTTTTTCACTGGCACCTGCGCTTTCCCCACGTGCTGCGGCCGGCCCTGGCGGGGGAGGCGCCCGATAACCCCCTCACCGGCTGCTGCGGCGGGTTCGACGTGGTGCTGGGCAACCCGCCCTGGGAGCGCACCAAACTGCAGGAAAAAGAGTGGTTCGCTGCCCGGGCACCGGATGTGGCCGCCGCCAGCAACGCGGCAGCCCGCAAGCGGGCCATCGCCGAGCTGCAGGAGACGGCGCCGGCACTCTATGCCTCTTTTCAGCAGGCGCTGCGCGAGGCCGATGGCTGGAGTCACCTGCTGCGCAACAGCGGCCTCTACCCCCTCTGCGGGCGAGGGGACATCAACACCTACGCCGTATTTGCCGAGCTGGCGCGCAACCTGGTGGCCCCTGCGGGACGGGTGGGCATCATCGTGCCCTCGGGCATCGCCACCGACGCCACCACCCAGTACTATTTCAGGGACCTCATGCAGACCAACACGCTGGTCTCGCTGTACGACTTTGAGAATCGCCGCAAACTGTTTCCTGCTGTTGACAGTCGCATGAAATTCTGCCTGTTGACGATGGCGGGGGCTGGCCGCTCAAACCCCGCGGGGGCGAGCCTGGTCTTTTTTGCCCAGGGGGTGGAGGACATCCGCGACCCGCAGCGGCGTTTCACGCTGACGCCGCAAGAGATCGCGCTGATCAACCCCAACACCGGCACCTGCCCCATCTTTCGCACCCGGCACGACGCCGAGCTGACCAAGAGCATCTACCGCCGTGTGCCGGTGCTCTGGCTGGAGGGGCCGCCGGAGGAGAACCCCTGGGGCATCCGTTTCGCCACCATGTTCCATATGTCCAACGACTCTTACCTGTTCCGCACCCGGGAGCAGCTGGAAGGGGAGGGCTGGGCGCTGCGCGGCAACGTCTTTTGGCGGGACGAGGAGCGCTGCCTGCCCCTGTTCGAGGGCAAGATGCTGCACCACTTCGACCACCGCTGGGCCACCTATGATGGCCCTAAAACACGGAACATGACCCTGCAGGAAAAGAGGAACCCTGCCGCCCTTCCCCTGCCACGGTACTGGGTCTCTCGTGGGCACACCCAGGAGCGGCTGGGCACATGGAGCAGGCCGTGGTTGTCCGGTTTTCGTGATACCGCCCGCGCTACGGACGAGCGGACGGCCATATTCAGTGTCTTGCCCACGAGTGCCGTTGGTCACAAGGCGCCTCTCCTGTTTCTGAAGGATCTGCCACCTGCGTCCCCTCTGCTACTGGCCTCGCTGTGCACTATTGTGTGTGACTATGTTGCGAGACAGAAAGTGGGTGGCACGTCTCTGGGATATTTTATCCTGAAGCAGGTACCCGTCTTGCCTCCCTGTGCGTACAGGGACAGCGTTGCCCGTTTCATACAAGCGGCCGTTCTTGAGCTCACCTACACCGCCTGGGACCTGCAGGGCTTTGCCCGGGACTGCGGCTATGAGGGGCCGCCCTTTCGCTGGGATCCGGAGCGGCGTTTCCTGCTGCGCTGCGAGCTGGACGCCCTCTATTTCCATCTCTATGGCATCGCCCGGGAGGATGTGGGCTATATCCTGGACACCTTTCCCATCGTCCGCCGCCGCGATGAGGAGCAGTACGGCGAGTACCGCACCCGGCGGGTGATCCTGGAGATGTACGACGAGATGGCCGCCGGGCTGGAGCAGTATCGCACCCGGCTGGATCCGCCCCCGGCCGACCCGCGGGTGGCCCATGGCTGGGACACCCGGCCCGACTGGGCCGAATGGGGGGGCGTCGCCGCCACTCTGCAACGCGCCGAGGGGGGCTGATCGCAAACAGAAACCGCGCCCGGGTGACTCACCCGGACGCGGTTTGCTTGCCGGTCCAAGAGCTGCACGACTGCCGTTGGGCCCATCATCGCGGCGGATCACTGCCCGCAGGCACCATACGCGATCACACTACTGGGGCACTACTGAGCGGGCGACGCGATTTGAACGCGCGACAACCTGCTTGGAAGGCAGGAGCTCTACCACTGAGCTACGCCCGCATGTTTCCTGACTGGTCGGGGTGAGAGGACTTGAACCTCTGACTTCAGCGTCCCAAACGCTGCGCGCTACCAAACTGCGCCACACCCCGTACCCAAAAGTATAACCAGAACGTGGGGAGCGTCAAAGCTCCGCCCCTCAGCCCCCGCCCAGCAGCGGGCGCAGCAGTCCCAGCACCCCCTGCAGGATCCGCTCCAGGCGGGGGCCGACGATCTGCAGCAGCGCCAGAAACGCCACCGTAAAGAGTGCCGTCGCCCCCAGCCACTGCAGCAGCGAGGGCCCCTCTGCGCTGTAAGAAGGCCTTCTGGAACCGGACATGCCCCTTGCCGTGCCTCTCTGTCCACGTCCTGATGACTTGACGGGGTACCGAACCCCGTATAGAGTACTCTATCGTGATTTACGCTCTGGTGCAACCTGCCCGGCAGGGCACCGGGGCGATAAGAGGCAAGAGGTGGGGGTCTGCCAGCGGTCATGGTGAGCTATAGCCTCGATTCGCTCGCCGTGTTTCTGCAGCGTGCCAGGGAGCGGCATCGTGCCGCCTCCCTTTCTGGTGCTCTCCTGAGCGTCGATACCAGCGGCGTTCCCTGCGAGCCTGGCCCCGGCCAGGTGTGGGATGCGCTGGAGGGGCTGCTGGCCTGTGGCCAGCCCGTGCAGGCCCTGGTGACCGGTTGGAATCGGGGTGGGCTGTTGGTCAGCTTTTGGGACGTGCAGGGCTTTGTGCCCGCCTCGCAGCTGGCGGACGTGCCGCTCCTGCCCGATGACATGGCCCGGGCAGAGGCCCTCTCACAGTGGGTCGGTCAGTACCTGACGCTCAAGGTGATCGAGGTGGACGCCACGCGGCGCCGGCTGGTCTTTTCCGAACGCGCCGCAGCCTGGGCGCCACGTCAGGGCGAGGAGCTGCTGGATCAGCTGGCCGTGGGGGACATCCGCGAGGGCACCGTCAGCAACATCTGCAATTTCGGCGCCTTTGTCGACCTGGGCGGTATCGATGGCTTGATCCACATCTCAGAGATCTCCTGGGGCCGCGTCACCCAGCCGGCGGCCTTTTTGCAGCTGGGCGAGACGGTGCGCGTGCTGGTGCTGAGCATCGACCGCGAGGCCCATCACATCGGCCTCTCCATCAAACGACTGTATCCCAACCCGTGGGAAACCGCCGAGGAACGCTATCGCGTCGGAGAGGTGGTAGAGGCGGAGGTCACCAATCTGGTGGATTTCGGCGCCTTTGTGCAGCTCGCGCCCGGTTTGGAGGGGCTGGTGCACATCTCCGAGATGGCCGATGAGCATGTTGAGCACCCATCCTGTATGCTGCAAATAGGAGACCGTGTGCGTGTGCGGGTGCTCTATATCGAAAAGGAGCACCACCGCCTGAGCCTGAGCCTGCGGCAGTGTGACGCCGCGCAGGGCGGCGAGGACCCGGCTCCTTTTGCGGCAGACACCCGACGCGGAGACGACTAGCACTCCTCCAAAGACCGGCGCCTCGCGGCACGGCACTGTCTCCCGAGATGGGCCCCGTTACTGAAAGGGACGAGCAGCGATGACGCGACGAACCAGCGCCCCCAAGGGCACTACCCAATCGAGCCGCATCCCCTGGCGAGCCATCGGTGCCTGGCTGGCGCGCCGGCAGGTCATCGGCGCTCTGGTGGCCACCATCGGTGCGCTGACGGTGGTCAGCCTGCTCTCGGTAGACGAAGGCATCGTCAGCGCGCTGTGGACGCGCCTGCTCAGCCAGATCTTTGGTGTGGGCGTGTATCCCGTGGCCCTGGCGGTATTTGCTGGAGGCCTGCTGCTGCTCTTTCGCGATGTCCTTTCTCTGACGCTGGACGTTCCCTGGCAACGCATTGTGGGGGGCGAGGCCGTTTTTGTTCTGCTCCTGGGGCTGATCCACGTGTTCACGCCGGGAGATCCGCTGCAGCTGGCCCAGGCCGGCCATGCCGGTGGGCTGATCGGGCTGGGCCTGTGGGGGATCACCGTACCCTGGCTGGGCAGGGCATTGAGCGCGTTCCTGCTGATGATCCTGATCGTCGTGGCGGGCTGCGTGGCTGCCGGCATCAGCTGGCGCATGGCCCTCTGGCGCGTGCAGTGGGCCTGGGCCTCGCTGGGCACCCGCGTCCGACGGATGATCACCGAGCGCCGGCTGCGGCGCATGGCTGCCTCGGCGGAGGACGTCCCGCCGGACCTGGACGAGGAGCCCGGGCAGCCGGCGGTTGTGGCGGCGCAGACCCGGCCGCGCGCCCGCTCGGGGGGCGGTCGCAAGGGCGACGTTCTGCTGGACCAGCCCCGGGTGTTGCCTCCCATGGTGGCGCTGGCCGCAGATGTGGCTGTGGGCAGCGATGACGCCGGCACCCGGCATCAGGCACAGGTGATCGAAGAGACGCTCTCTGCCTTTGGCATTCCGGCACAGGTGGTCGAGTGGAATCGCGGCCCGGCCGTCACCCAGTTTGGAGTGGAGCCTGGTTATGTGGAGCGCAACGAGCGCCAATACAAGGTGCGGGTCAGCAAGATTCTCTCGCTGCAGAACGATCTGGCTCTGGCCCTGGCTGCGGCGCCCATCCGTGTAGAGGCGCCGGTGCCCGGCCGGGCGGTGGTGGGCATCGAGGTGCCCAACGCGGACAAGGCCGTGGTCGGCCTGAGGGGGATCCTCGAGAGCGAGCAGTATGCCAGGCTGCGTTCCGCCCTCAAGATCTCGCTGGGGCGCGACGTGTCGGGGGCGCCGGTGGTGGCCGACCTGGCGCGCATGCCACACCTGTTGCTGGCGGGCGCCACCGGTTCGGGCAAGAGCGTCTGCCTCAACGCCATCATCGTCTCCCTGCTCTACCAGCACACGGAAGAGAGCCTCAAACTCTTGCTGGTGGATCCCAAGCGTGTGGAGCTCACCAAGTACAATGGGCTGCCGCACCTGATCGCACCGGTGGTGGTGGATGCAAAAAAGACGGTGGCGGCTCTGCGCTGGCTCACCGGTGAGATGGAGTCACGCTACAAGCAGTTTGCCCAGGTGGGCGCGCGGAACCTCACCGACTATAACCGCGGGGCGCAAAAACGCCGCGAAAAGCCCGTGCCCATGATCGTCATGGTGATCGACGAGCTGGCGGATCTGATGCTGGCCGCGCCGGACGAGGTGGAGCGTACCATTTGTCGGCTGGCGCAGATGGCCCGGGCCACGGGCATCCACCTGGTGGTGGCGACCCAGCGTCCCTCGGTGGATGTGGTCACGGGGTTGATCAAGGCCAACTTCCCCGCACGCATCAGTTTTGCCGTCACCTCGCAGATCGACTCGCGGGTGATCCTGGATGCCCCGGGGGCAGAAAAGCTGCTGGGGCACGGAGACATGCTCTTTATGGCGCCGGATTCGCCCAAGCTGCAGCGCATTCAGGGAAGCTTTGTCAGCGATCGTGAGATAGACAATCTGATGGCCTGGTACGAGGCTCAGCGGCAGGCCGTTCCAGAGCCGTTGGAGCCCGAGCCAGAGCAGACTCCCCCCTGGGAGGGGCTCGAGCCCGAACCTGACGATGGGGATGATCTCCTGGCACAGGCAGCCGAGCTGGTGCGCGATCGGGAGAATGCCTCGGCATCCTTCCTGCAGCGGCAGATGCGCATTGGCTATCCCCGGGCCGCCCGGCTGATGGACGAGCTGGAGGAACGGGGGATTGTGGGGCCCAAGCGGGAGGGCGGGCGCTCGCGCGCCGTCATCGCCGATACGGCTGCCTCGGACGGGGAGGCACAAGAGCAGGCCTGACGGGCGCCCCTGGACGGGTTTGCGGGCCC
This sequence comes from Chloroflexota bacterium, assembly GCA_012728955.1. Classification (GTDB taxonomy): domain Bacteria; phylum Chloroflexota; class Anaerolineae; order UBA1429; family UBA1429; genus JAAYED01. The sequence goes on along the minus strand of JAAYED010000139.1, from coordinate 44,086 downwards.
ATCCGCGGGCTGCAGGTTGGTGAGCGGCGAAACTGCTGCTATAATCGAGAGGGTGAGGAATCCTCCGTTCTGTCACGGGGAGGTGTGGCGATGTCTGGACACAGCAAATGGGCTTCGATCAAGCGACAAAAGGGCGTCAACGACGCCAAGCGCGGCCAGCTTTTTACCAAACTGGGGCGTGAGATTGCCATCGCGTCACGTGAAGGTGGCCCCGACCCAGAGATGAATTTTCGGCTTCGCCTGGTTCTGGACAAGGCGAAACAGGCGAACATGCCCAAGGAGAACATCGATCGCGCCATTCGACGTGGTGCGGGGGATGGCGACGATGGCGCTCAGATGGAAGAGCAGATCTATGAAGGCTATGGCCCCCATGGCACCGCTATCATCCTCGAGGCGGTGACGGATAACCGCAACCGCACCGTCTCTGAAGTGCGGCACGCTTTCAGTCGCTATGGCGGCAACCTGGGCTCGGATGGCAGCGTAGCGTGGATGTTCTCGCACAAGGGCGTCATCACGGTGGCGCCTGGCAAGAATGATCCTGACGAAGTGGCGTTGGTTGCCATCGATGCTGGCGCCGAGGATGTCGAGCTGGAAGACGATGGCATCACCGTTTACACAGAGCGGAGCGATTTCCGGGCGGTTCAGGAGGCGCTGATGGAGCTGGGCTGTGAGGTCAGCGATGCACAGCTCTCCTGGATTCCCCAGAGCCAGGTTACTCTGGCGGACAACGAGGCGATGACCATCCTCAAGCTGATGGAAGCGCTGGAGGATCTGGACGATGTTCAGGAGGTCTACTCTAACCTGGACATGAACGACGAGTTGCTCGCCAAGCTGGAAAGCGAAGCTGCCTGACCATGCTTGTTCTCGGACTCGATCCGGGACTGGCAACTACGGGGTGGGCCCTGGTTCGGGGCGATGGGCAACATCTCGATCCAGCCGATTATGGTGTGATACGTACCGATCCAGCCGAGAGCCTGGCTACTCGGCTGGTTGTGTTACATGACACTTTGGAGCAGCTCATCGCCCATCATGCGCCCGATGCCGCGGCCATCGAGGAGCTGTTTTTCAGCACCAATGTGCGTACCGCCATGCTGGTGGGTCAGGCGCGGGGAGTGGCCTTGCTCACGCTGGCGCAGGCCGGCCTGCCGACCTGGGAGTACACCCCCATGCAGGTCAAGCAGGCTGTCACCGGCTATGGTGGTGCTGACAAGCGCCAGATTCAGCAAATGGTGCAGATGCTGCTCAATTTAAAGTCCATCCCTCAGCCGGACGATGCGGCCGATGCGCTGGCCATCTCGATCTGTCATCATCACTCGGCGAGCCTTCTCGGTCTGTTGGGCACCTGAGCCCAACTCCTAACTGGCTCTTGAATTTGTGAGGGAGAGATGATCGCTTCGCTTCATGGAACGGTGCAGTCGCTGCAGGAGGGCGCCCTGGTGGTGGCCCTGGGCGGGCTGGGCCTGCGTGTGCTGGTACCCCGTGGTGTGCTGGATGCCGCCCGCCTTGGGGCGACCATCGATCTCTATACCCATCTGCACGTGCGTGAGAACGAACTCAGCCTCTATGGGTTCGGTACGCAGGCCGAGATGGATCTCTTTTTGATGCTCCTGGGGGTGAACGGTGTGGGGCCCAAAATGGCCCTGGCGGTGATTTCCACCTTTTCGCCCGAGACGCTGCGTGGCGCGGTTTCCCGAGGCGATATCGCCGCCTTGACGCGCATCCCGGGGATAGGCAGGCGCACCGCTGAGCGCCTGGTGCTGGACCTGCGTGACCGGGTGGGTACCCCTCCCGGCGACCGGTGGGAGTTGCCCGCGGCGCGCCAGGGAGATCTGGATGTGATCAGTGCGCTGACAGCCCTGGGCTACAGTCTGAATGAGGCACGTGATGCTCTGGCGACCATTCCGGAGGGCGCAGAGGCATTGGATGAGCGCATCCTCGCTGCGCTGCGCTCGCTGGGGGGCAGCTAACCCTCACTGGCGCTATCTCAGGATGCCACTGTGAGCGACAGCAGGATGTCTGTCCACGGACCGGAGAGGCTGCTCAAGGCGTCGGGCCAGAGCCCGAGGAGCAGCAGCAGGGCCCCGAGCACCAATCCCACGATGGCGGCGGTACGGGGTTCGCGGCGACTGCTGGGCACCGGCACCACCAAAAAGACACGGGAAGCAAGCCGGGTGAGCGCCAGCGCCGGAAGAATGGTGGTGGCTGCCAGCGCCACTGCCCACTGCGCACTCTGAGATGCGATCATTCTGAACAGGGTAAAGTTGGTCGTGAACCCCGCTAGCGGCGGAAACCCTGCCAGGGAAAAGCCTCCCAGCAGCGTCGCCAACACCGCCATGGGCGCCCGGTGAAAGGCGCCGCGCATCGTCTCGAGACTGTCATCCCCAACACTTTGGGTCAGAGTGCGCACGCCGATGCTCATGGCCGTCAAGCCGACGCCTCGGTAGAGCAGTGTGGTCAGCCCCAGAGCCTCTGACACAGAGGAGCCTGCCCCCAGGGCGATCAGTGCGGAACCCAGAGAGCCCATACTGAGGTAGGCCAGAACGCCGCTCACCCGGCGCTGCACGGCAGCACCAATTCCGCCCAGGATCAGCGTCGCGATGCCAGCATAGAACATCAGCACCGGAACCAGGGCGTTGATCGGAGCCAGCACCGTCTCCAGCTGCAGCAGTATGTGCACCAGCAGCGCGTGGCTCAGCAAGGCTCCCAGCAGCACCCGTCCAACCGAGCTGTCAGAACGGAGGGCAGGGACGTACCATACGCTAAAGGGAAAGGCCCCCATCAATACCCAGGAGCCGAGAAACAACAGGATGGGCGCCAGTTGCCCCGGATTCTGAGAGGTGCCAGCCGAGTGCTCGAGCATCCATGCGGCGCTGAGCATCAGAAATGCCGCGCCAATGACGATCGCAAGGACACGCACGGGCCACAGGCTTGCAGGACCCGGAGCGGCTGTAACTGCCATCAGCATCATGAGGATACTGGCTACCAGCAAGAGCACACCGAGGGACAGGGTGCCGAGGGCCAGGGCCCAGAGCAGGAAACCCAGTGCCATGAAGGCCAGCGTCGAGGCAAGGGGGTCCTCAGGCAGCTGCCAGCTGGTCAGCAACACTGCCGATAAAAGTACCAGGGTAAAGGCGATATGGGCACGCACGGGAGCGGCGAGGTAGAGGCTGCGCCCGAGCAGCACCAATGCCGGGGCGTCGCCACCGATCAGCAGCAGGGCGGCGATGAGGAGCGCTGCCAGGCTGGCCACGGTGGCACAAGCCAGACGCAGTGTCCGCAAGGCATAGACGATGCCTGCTGCCACAAAGGGCACGATGAGGATGGTGAGCGTCATGGTGTGGCGCCCTCCTCGATCTGCGCGTCCAGCCAGCGATCGCTGGCATAGGCAACGGTGAGTGCAACCAGGAGATCGAGCAGACCGGTGAGGGCAACGATCAACAGGCTCGACTCCAGGCTCAGGTACACGATCTGGAAGCCATTGATGGCGACCAGCACGCCGATGCCGATCTGCAGCGGCCCCGTGCGCGACAATACCAGGCTCAGGCCGATGCCCAGCAGCCACAACGCGCAAAGCAGCACCGCGCTGGGAGCCTCGGGGAGAGGATCGCTGGACCAGAGCCCGATGGCCAGCAGCGCTCCCAGGGCCATGGCCAGTACGCGAAACACCGCACCCATGGAGGACAGCGCAGCGGTGTTTCTTTCTGGCCGCGTGACGCGCCAGTGACTCAGGACGCGTTCGGTGCGGGCGGCGGTGATGTAAATGATCACAGCAATCGCCAGGCCGACAATCAACCGTATGCCCATGAGAGGCAAGCCGATGTAAGGTTCTGCTATGGCAGAGGTCAACACATACTGGACGGCCACAGGCACCATGAGCAATCGCCGGTCACTCAGGGCAAAGAGCACTGTGATGATCGTCAATACAAAAGTTGTCCGCAGTACCTGGGGGTCGCCCAGAAAGAGCTCAGTAATCGCTCAAAGGCTCCGTCTCACAGGAACCATACCTCTATCTTTGCAGGAGATAATATGCCAAGGCCAGCCCCCAGAGCAGCGACCAGGCCACCGGCAGAACCTGTTCAATGGTCACCAATACCGCGCGTACCACGCCGGTAATCCAGCCAAGAAGTCGCTGCGCCAACAGATAAGGCCAATCGTCCTGGATGCGTGCGTTCAGCCAGTGGAGCCGGTTCTGAAGCTCTGGCATCAGTTCCGGCAAGCGCCTGGTCAACAAGATGGATGATGCCGGGACCAACACGGTGGCCACGAATAACGCAGCGCGCTCGCCGGCTGAGCTGCCCCACAGGGAGCGGAACGACAGGGCTCCCAAGCCGATCCGCACATCTGGCCAGACATGCTCCAACACACCCGGCCAAAGCCCCAGCAACACCAGCAGTGCCGCCACCGGCAACAGCTTGAGCGTCCCACGGGGAGGGGTTGTCTCATCGCGCTGGGTGGCGGGCATTGCCGGGGGATGGATGAGGTATCGGCCCAGACGCAGGGCGTTTACCAGAAATGCCAGGGAGGCAAGCCCCACGAGGCCCAGCCCGCCTGTCCGATAGCAGATCTGCGCAAATGCCCAGTGAATGGCAAAGCCGCAGGTGAACAGTAACCCGGCCAGGGAGCCCCAGGCAACCCAGGCGGCCCAGTGGCGCGGCTGCTCATCGCGCCAGGTGGCTGGCGAGTCCGGCAGGATCAACAGCGAGAGCAAGAGTTGGGTCGCCACCAGCAGGCTGATAGAGAAGCCCCTGGCAGGGTCGAGGGCGGGGGCCAGCAGCCCTATCGCCAGCCAGTAGCCAAAGCCATAGGGCACCACGCGCGACTTGCCCTGGCGAGGGCCCGCGATCAGCCCCAGCATCAACACCAGCACCAGTGCCAGCGCAGGGCGCGACAGCAGCTGCGTGTTGGCATCGAGCGCAATGCCCAGGCGGAGCCACAGGAAAAAGCCGCTGGTGAGATAGTTGGCGTGCAATTGCCACCAACGGCCCGAGCCGCCTGCCAGAGGCCATACCAGCAGCCGTAAGGCGGCCGCGCCAGCCAGCGCACCAAATGCCAGACCGGGGCCGACCTGGACCAGATAGAGCGAGCCCCTCTGTGCTGCAGTGGTGGCAACTGCCCCCACCACCAGCAGCGCAACAGAGCCAAATCCGGCCCAGGTATCCCACTGTGAGTGTCGTACCGTCACGTCGCTCTGAGCGGTGCGCATGGTGGTCACCAGATAGTGGGGAACAGCCCAGCTTAGCACCAGCCCGATCAAGGTGGATGTGGACAGCGTGCCCATGGTGGCAGACAGGGCAACGAGATAGTGCGCGCAATGGTCCAGCGAGAGGGGGCGCTGCATATCGACCAGCTGCCCCACGATGAGCACCAGCAGCAACATGCTGGCGCCCCAATAGCTGAGGGGCGACCACACCGGTCCACCGGCGTGAGCGAGGAATCCCGGGCTGGTGGCCGGCGCCGTGACAACCGCCTCTCTGCCGCGAGTCAGAAACACGGCCACTGCAGTGAAAACCAGCGTCCATGTGTAGGTCGCACGCCGATTGAGCGATCGGGCGTTACGCAGGGGCCAGCTGGACAGCAGCACTGCCCCAGCAAGGGGAACGAGGGCAGGGAGCGCAAGCCACAGGTTCACGGCATCTGGCCCTGAAGCGGAGCGCTACCGTTGGTGGATCTGGAGATTGGTACCATAGGTGCTGATTCTAGCATCATTGGAGATGAGGACCAACGGGCGTACCCCTGCAAAGGCGGGCTCAGGGGGTGATGTCGGCTTGGTACATGGAGGTCAGTGCTGCATCAGCAACTGGACGTCTGGCCGATCCACTCGGAACAGGATGATGGCCGAGAGGGCCATGGACACCAGAAAGGTAATCACCAGCACCACGTTGGTGGGGGCCTCGGGAGCCGGAACGGCATTGCTCAGCAGGGTCAGCAGACGCACAATAAAGGACAATCCCTGGACAAAAACGGTGGCCACCCGTGCCCACTCGCGACGCAGCAGCAGATTCACGCCCAGAGCCGAAAAAACAGCGGCTGCAGCAATCCAGCCAGGCACACCAATTGCCTTGTAAAAGGAGGGTGGGAAAATCAGCGGCGCAATAAATTGCCCGATGGCAATCAACCAGAGGCTGACAGGTAACTTGGTCCGTACCATGGCATGGATCTCCCGAGGGGTTGACTGCTGCGCATTATAGGGTCCCGGGACGCGCTGTCAAAGCACTGGTCGCGGCAGCCGTTAGCGGTGGGGGCGTCGGGTTCCCCTGGTCTGAGCGCCCGGCGAGGCATAGTACTCGCGCAGCGCGCGCTCGTACAGTTGGTTGCGCACAGCACAGGGTTGGGTCGGTTTGATGGCGCCCATCATCTCCAGTGATGCCAGGATGGGATTGTTGCGACTAAAGGGCACTGCCTGGCCTTCCATGAGGATGCTGTACAAGAGTCGTCTCGCACCGGGCTGACCGTCCAGTGCCCGAAGCAGGTGCCCGATATTGTCATCTTCGATGAGCATCTGAGCAGCAGCGCGTTGCACGGTCTGCGCGGTGATCGGTGAAGGCAGGGCTGTCTCCAGCAACGCACACAGGCGCATGGCCAGATAGGGGTGTCCGCCCGTCAGCGCGTACACAGCCTCGGGCGCCTCTGGCGCGACAGTGCCTCCCAGCTTGTTCAGCTGCCCAACCAATTGCGCCACCTGCGCTGCCGTCAGGTCCTGCAGATAGAGCTTGTCGCAGATGTTGAGCGGCGAATTGGTGCCAAAAGTAAGGCCATAGAGGTCTACCGCACCGCTGAACACAAACAGATACTTGGCCAGTGCGTTGCGCAACCCGCGGCCCTGGGTGTAAATGGTCCGCACGGTGTTGAAAAAGGCGTCCGAAACTTCAGGCTCCAGCGCACCCAGTTCGTCCATCAGCAGTACGATCCTGGGCACATGCACGGCGCGGGCCATCCGCTGGACAAAGTCGAGAAAGGCCACCGGCGAATCGATGGAACCGTTTGCTGCCGGCAGGCGGGCGCTTCCCTTCAAGGGCTCCAGTGCTGCGGCAAGTTGGGCGGACACCAGCCGAAAGCAGTCCGGCACATTCTGGCCCCGCAGCACCGAGAGATCGACCAAGACGCAGGCACTCTGCTCACCGAGTACATCCATCATGCGCAACAACAGGGTGGTCTTGCCCGTCTGTCTGGGGCTCAGGATGGCCAGATACTGGGTTACCACCGGCTGCTGGGCGATCTGCAGCGCATGGTCCAACTCGGGGCGGTCGACGAGGACCGCCTCATCCTCGGGAAGCTGCAAAGGTCCCCGGGTGCGAAAGTGTGGCCCCGCCTGGCGGTTGCTGGTAGTCGCCTCGGGCTGGCCGGAACGGCTCCCCCGGGCGGCCTGACGTAACCGACGATGGGCCTGTGGCTCCAGGAGCTGGCCATCCAGTGATCGGATGAAGAGCACCGGAGCCGCCCACATCAGAGTATGCGGGGCAGCCGTATCGATGGCCACGCGCCCCTCGGAGACACAGGCGTCGATGGGCCTGCCCGCGGCGAGCGTGCGGTAAAAAGCCTTGCTAAAGGTCAGAGCGGCGCGATCCTCGATGGGCCACTGCATGGCCACCACTGCGGGGACATCCGCGCGCACCAGGGTGGGCGCCAGGCCCGCCCAAATGCCCCGCGCGCTCTCGCAGGCGTTCAAAATCACCGCATGGGTGCCATAGCGCCGCAGCAGCCGTGCCAGTTCGGTGGCATCGACATGCACGGAGCGGCGATTGGCATCTTCCAGCACCATAAAGCCCTGCTGCTGCAGCACATCGTACTCGGCGTGGCCAATCAGGTGCACCACATGGGGCCGGCTCTCGACCAGAGCGGCATGCAGACTCTCTCGAGTGGCGTGCTCGCAAATGGTGAGCATCACCTTGCCCAGTCGCGCCAGCGGCTCTACTGCCTCGCGCAACAAGGCGATCTCGTTCTCCCAGCGCAGCGGTGCCTCGTCTGTGGGGCTCGCCGCTACCACGAGGATGCTCAGCGCCTCGGAGCCTTGCAGCACGGGAGGTGCCGAGTTGAGACGGATGTAGCGGGTGATCGAGACCCGCTCATCAAAGGCCATGAACTCGTCCGCCCGTGTGTCAAAGAGCAGCTCCCAGGGCAGCCGTGCGAGCTCCCAGGACTCTATATGCAGGCGCAGGCGCAATCCGCAGTTGCGCTCCTTGGCTATCTGATAGCTCTCGTACCACACCAGGGCGACTTCGTGCCGAAAGATGGCGTTGGCGAGCAAGCGACCCAGGCGGCGCGCCTGGGAGGGGTCCGCCGCGAGCCCGCGCAATACGGCCGTTGGGTCTACCTCCAGGACAAAAGGGTAACGACGACCCTCGCCAGAGGGCGAATGCAGCACCTCGATCATCCCCTGGTGGGTTTGAGGGCTCCATTCCCCGATGCGCAGGTCAAAACTGAGATAGTCCATGGCCGGATCAGGGGGGGCTTGCATGGGCAAGATTATGGGGTGTGCGGCACGGTGCGTCAAACGCACTGGCCGGCATCAGCGGGAAGGGAGGCTTGTCGGGGGAGGCACGAAGGGTATAATCTGCCGTATGTCTTGTCCCACACAGTGTGTGAGGAGGGCGCCATGTCGGTAGAAGAGTTCAAACGCCAGGTGGGTGCATACGCTGCCGAGCTGGTGCACAGCGGAGATGTGGTAGGGCTGGGAAGTGGCAGCACGGCGCGCTTTGCCACACAAAGCATCGCTGCTCGCCTGAGAGCGGGCACGCTGCGCGACATTGTGGGCATTCCCACCTCGGAGGATACAGCGTCGCTGGCTCGCGCTGAGGGGATCCCCCTCACCACGCTGGAGGAACACGGCCTTATCGATATCACCATCGATGGGGCCGACGAGGTTGACCCAGCCTGGAACGTGATCAAGGGGCTGGGGGGCTGCCTGTTGCGCGAAAAGATCGTCGCCCATGCCACGCGGCGTGAGGTGATGGTGGTGGACGCCTCCAAGCTGGTGCCCGCGCTGGGTACCAAAGCCCCTGTGCCTGTCGAGGTCATCCGATTTGGCTGGCAGGGAACCCGGCAGTCTCTGGAGCGGACCGGTGCGCGGCCGGTGTTACGTATGCAGGGGGCCGCTCCCTTTGTCACTGACGAGGGCAACTGGATTCTGGATTGTTTCTATGGTCCCATTGCGGATCCTGTTGGCCTGGCGGCGCGCATCATTGCCATTCCCGGGGTGGTTGAGCATGGCCTCTTTCTAGGCATGGTGCAGGATGTGGTGGTGGCCGGCGCCGAGGGCGTCCGGGTGCTGGAGCGTAACCGTTAGCCTGCTGGCTCCCCGGCGCCAAACAGGGTCACAGCACAGCGGGTCAGGAGAGGTGGTTCGGCCAGTGGGTGATGGTGAGACTTTGGCCATGGGCAAGCTGCCCATGGAGCTTCTTCAAGCGTTGCTGGCGAGGTATACGCAGGTCGACGACCGTCTGGTGGTAGGGCCCCGGGTCGGTGAAGACGTGGCGGTGGTCGATATGGGCGATCGCTATCTGGTCATCAAGACCGACCCCATCACCTTTGCCACGGATCAGATCGGCTGGTATGCCGTGCACGTCAACGCCAACGACATTGCCACCAGCGGCGCGCGTCCCCGCTGGATGCTGACCACCGTGCTGCTGCCGGAGCGGAGCACCACTGCTGCCCTGGTGGAAGACATCTTTCAGCAGCTGCACCAGGCCTGTGAAGGTTTGGGCATTACACTGGCGGGCGGGCACACCGAAGTGGCCTGGGGGCTGGAGCGCCCCATCGTGGTCGGGGTGTTGCTGGGCGAGGTTGCCCACGATCGCCTGTTGTGCACCGCCGACGCCCGCGTGGGCGACCAGATCCTCCTGGTCAAGGCCATCCCCATCGAGGGCACAGCCATCATCGCCCGAGAGCGTCGCGAAGAGCTGCTCCAGCGCGGGTTTTCAGCTGACATGCTCACCCGCGCCAGCGATGCCATTTATGATCCCGGGATCAGTGTGGTGGAGGTAGCCGGCGTGGCAGCGGAACATCCGGGGGTTCATGCCATGCATGACCCGACCGAAGGGGGCGTAGCCACCGGCTTGCACGAGCTGGCCCATGCTGCCAGGGCGGGCGTCAGATTCTACCGGGAGCGCGTGCCGCTCTTGCCAGAAGGTGAGGCGCTCTGCCGCGCCTATGGGCTGGACCCCATGGGCGTCATTGCCTCGGGCGCCTTGTTGGTGGCAGCAGCACCGGAACATGCGCCGGCGCTGATCCAGCGCTATGAGAACCGGGGCATCCCCTGTGTGCACATCGCGGATTTGGTGCCGGCCGAGCAGGGCTGCACCATGGAGATGGAGCAGGGGAACCTGCCCCTCCCGCGCTACGACTCGGACGAGATCACCCGACTGTTCTAGTGCGTGGGTGCTGCGGCATCGGCCAACGCCCTGGCAAGGGCCAACTGTTCCTCAATGCTGCTGATCTGGTGATCGAGCAGCGCATCGCGCACGCGGTCGAGGATCACACGGTAAACGGGGCCCGGGGGCACCCCCATGGCCTTCAGGTCATTGCCCGTCAGCGCCGGCGAGACGCGGGCCAGCTCTTTTTCATAGCAGGTAACCCGCTCTCGCACTCGGGCAGAGTCGGTAAGCACCAGCAGCACAAAGCGCGCCTCGGCAGAAAAGGGGTGCAGCTCGGCATAGATGCTGCTGGGCAGCATCCGTTCGGCCACCAGCGATGCGGTTACCATTTGCAGCTGGACGACCTGCCTCAGAAAGGCGGCATCATCGTTGGTGAGGCGTAACCGATGCGCCAGGGCTGCCAGCTCCTCCGCAGAGAGATGTCCGCTCAGCAGCGCCAGATAGCTTCGCCGCAGCTCCGGAATCTCCCCCTGGGGCGCATCGCCGTTACGCGCCAATTCGGCACGGTGCAGGCGCAGCCGTGCGAAACGCTCCCCCAGATCAGAGTTGAAACGCAAGGAAGGATGGATGCGCGCCAGTGCCCCCAGCTGATCGAGACGCTGCAGGCTCTTTTCCGGCTCCTGTTCCCTGAGGATAAGGAACAGCTCATTCCGCAGGCGTTCCCCACTCACATTTTCCAACAGGTCAAGGGCATCCTGCATCAGGCCATAGGTACGCGACTCGATCTCGAATCCGAGGCGCTGCTCAAAGCGCACCGCCCGTAGAATTCGTGTGGGGTCCTCCACAAAGGAGAGGTTGTGCAGCACACGGATGCGGCGCTCCTCCAGGTCCCTCAAGCCGCCGTAATAGTCCAGCAGCTCGCCAAAGCGCTCGCGATCGAGGCAGATGGCCATGGTGTTAATGGTAAAGTCTCGGCGGTACAGATCCTGCTTGATAGAGCTGCGCTCCACCTGCGGCAGCACCGTGGGGCTCTCGTAGAATTCGGTGCGGGCGGTGACAAAATCCAGCGAGGGGGGCACTCCTGCCGGAAGCGCGCCGGTGAGCAGCACTTTGGCGGTGCCAAAACGGGCATGGGTGCGCACTTGGCCCTGAACACGGGCGGCAAGCCTGCGCGCCAGGCGCTCCGCGTCGCCCTCCACCACCAGATCCAGGTCGGGGGTGGCATGGTGCAGCAGCAGGTCACGTACAAAGCCCCCCACCACATAGAGCGAATATCCCAGGTCGTTGGCAGCATCGCGGGCCTGCAGCAGGAGGGCGTTGAGCTCTTCGGGCAGGTCCTGTGCCAATCGGGTGCGCACAGCCTCGGCCTGTGAGCCGGTGGCCGTAGCTGGGCTGTACAACTTGATCAGGTCGGTGCGGGTCACGATGCCGACAAAGGCACCATCCTCCACCACGGGCACCTGCCCCAGCCCATGCTCTAACATGATCTCTTGCACACGGTTCACCGATGCATCGGGCGAGACAGCGACGGGGCCGGTGTACAGGATAGTGCGCACCGAACTGTCACCCCGCTGGTGATGCAGGGCACGATCGACATCACTGCGCGTAAGCATGCCGATCAACTGATCACCCTGGACCACCGGAAATCCCTCGTGGCCGTAACGGCGCATCAACTGGGCGGCGCCCTGCACCGTCATGTCCCCCGAGAGCGTATGCACGTTGATGGACATGATCTCTCGCACCCGCACCGGTGGGCGAATGTTGGCCCTGAACTGCTCGAGCAGCTGCGCGATCACTGTGTTCAGCGCGACGTTCTCCGCTCGTCCCGCTGCTGCTTTGCTGTGCCCTCCGCCGCCCAACGGTCGCAGAACCTCGGCGACGTCGATGGCATCGGTAACGCTGCGAGCAATCATTTGCACACTGCCCTGATACTCGGCCAGCAGCACGCAGGCGTCGGGATCGTAGAGGTCCAACAACTCGTGGATCAACGAAGACAACTCGTCCACATACTGATCCAGCACAATCGCGGCGATGCACACCGTACGGTCCAGAATATGGTGGATCGTGGCGGCGTCTACGAGGCTTGCCAGGGTTCTGCGCTGGAGGTCCGAAAGCGGGCGCCGCAGGAACTCGGCAGCGATCTCCAGATCTGCCCCCTGATCCAGCAGCCATGCGGCGGCACGGGCATCGCGGGCGGTGGTGGTCAGATAGGTGAGTGCGCCAGTATCCTCATAGATCCCGATGAGCATCAGGGAGGCGCCGATGCGGCTGGGGTGGAGCTCCTGCGCCATCAGGCGCTCCACCAGCAGGCTGGTGGTGGCGCCCAGTGGCTCGCCCTGGTAGGTGGTCTCTGCCGAGAGTGTTTCGTTCCGGCCGTGGTGATCGATAGCCAGGATGCGTGTTTGGTGATGCATGCCGCGCAGAGGAGCGATCGCCTGGGTGTCCACCAGGATCGCCTCTTCGACAGTACCCCGTTGCAGGTTGCGGCGCTCTACAAAAGGCAGCTGATCGCCATACAGTGCCACAAAGTCCCGTAAATTGCGGTTGAGGTTTTGTGGCAATACCACGGCATGTTGTGGAAAGAGCAGGCTGGCAGCGTACATGGAGGCCAGCGCATCCATATCTGCCCGCTCATGGCTGGTGATGATCTTCATGGCGCGCTCGTTTTTATCCTTGCAGTCGGTGGACCACGAGTATAGGGGGCCGACCGGTTATTGACAACCCGTCGCGGGCGACCCTATACTCGGCACGTACTCTGTCGAGAGGAGAGCTTGGTGATAGCGTGGAAAAGGTCGCGCCGGGCGTGGTGGGCTCTGGCGGCGCTGCTGGTGTTGGGCATGCTGGGCGCGCTCTGGTGGCTGGGACATTCGGTGTCCATGCTGCTCCAAGCCCGCCAGGAGGGGGAGGCCCTCGTGGCGGCGCGCACCATCCCCGACACCGACGTGAACCCCTACGGCGCCAACTTTTTTCTCCCGCGCGAGGTCGAGCCCTGGAAAATCGAAAAGACCCTGCAGATGGCCGCCGAGGGTGGCATCGGCTGGGTCAAGATCCAGGTCCCCTGGGAGCAGATCGAGCCCGAGCGCAAGGGAGAGTTTCTGACTCCACAAACCCGTGACAGCACGTGGACCAAGTACGACCGCCTGGTAGAATACTGCGATCAGTACGGCATGGAGATTGTGGCACGCCTCGACCGGCCGCCCGCCTGGACGCGCAAGGACAATACCTATGCGCAGGCGCCTCCGGATGATCCGCAAGACTATGGCGACTTTGTGTACGCCTTTGTGTCACGCTACCGGGGGCGGATCCACTATATTCAGCTGTGGAACGAGCCCAATATCTTTCCCGAGTGGGGCAACCAGCCAGTGGATCCGGAGGGGTATGTGGCTTTGCTCAAGGCGGGGTATCTGGCAGCGAAACAGGCGGACCCCAACGTCCGGGTGTTGTCTGCTCCGCTGGCCATCACGCTGGGTGAGCCGCATCCCGAGCCAGGCAAGTGGCAGGCGATGAACGACCTCGACTATCTCGAGGCCATGTACCAGGCAGGCGCCGCAGATTATTTTGATATCTACAGCTCTAACGCCTTTGGGCTGCAGTATCCCCCTGAAGATCCGCCCGATCCAGGGGTGCTGAACTTTCAGCGCGTGGTGCTGCACCGCCAGATCATGGAGCGTTACGGCGATGGCGACAAGGCGGTCTGGTTCAACGAGTATGGGTGGAATGCTGCCCCCGAGTCCATGTCGCAGGATGCCCTGGTGTGGCAGCGGGTGAGCGAGCAGCAGCAGGCCGACTATACCTTGCGTGGCATCAAGCTGGCGCGCCAGGAGTGGCCCTGGGCGGGCGTGTTTATGATCTGGTACTTTCGACAGGTCGGCAACATTGCGCCCAGCGAGGCCGAGTACTATTTCCGGATGGTCGATCCGGACTTTACGCCCCGGCAGATCTATCTTGCCGTGCAGGATGCCACGCAACAGCAGGGCGAAGTGGGGCGGGGAATCTATCAGGAGATGAACGCCGCCGTCAAGCGCTATGGCAGTTGGCGCCTGCTGAGCGACACAGAGGCCAGCGGCGAGGCGCTGCTCTACAGCGACACCCCCGATTCCAGCGTGACGCTCTCCTACCGGGGGCAGGGGGTGCGTATCGTCACGCGCACCGGGCCCGAGGGTGGCAGGCTGCTGGTGACTGTAGATGGCCGCCCTGCACCCGGGCTGCCCAGGGACGCACAGGGGCAGGCCTATCTCAGCCTGTACACGGCCGAGGTCGATGCCCAAGCCGAGCTGCAGCCCGTACTCTCGGATCAGCCAGGCGCTCACACGCTGCGCCTCACGGTGGAGCGTGAGCCCGAGCACGGTGGCAGTCAGGTTTACATCGACACCTTTGAGGTGCTGGCCGGAGAGACCTCGCAAATGTCCCTGGCACCGCTGATGGGAGGTGCCGCGGCGCTGTTGGTGGGGGCCCTGCTCTTGTTGCTGGTGTTGCGCCGACTGGGCATATTGCCACGTCGCGGATAGGTCTGCCTAGTCGTCTGTGGTTTCATCCTCGAGGATGTCGCCCAGTTCATCCCAGGCCGAATCCAGTGGGATAAAAGAGTGTTCCTGAAAGTCCCGCTCGATCGCATCCAGGTGGGCCTTGATCCCCAGCTCTGGATGCTTTTCCTCCAACTCGGCGACTTTGCGCTGCCAGGCGGCGATCAGGCTCAGCGCCCGTCGCTCCAAGTCTGACAGGTCAAGCCCCAGGTGCAGCATATAGTCCACGCGTCTGAGGATATCCAACCAGGCTTTCCAGTCCTCCTCCACGCGCATGGCCTGTACCGTCAGTCCCATCTGGCCAAACTCGTACGCGGGGGCAAAGCCGTTCAGAACCACCATTTCGATGGCGCGGAACTCGGCCTGGTGCGCCAGATACGATCCGATGGTGGTACCTCCCTCATAATTCGAGTAGCGCAGAGCATACTGGTCCAATTCCTTTTTCATGCGAGGCAGGCTGTACACGCAAGAGATGTCGCGGTCGCGGTCAAAGGGAACCGCGCCGTACACGCCCCCTGCTATCACCACTCGCCTCACATTGGTGGCCTCTACCAGATCCAGAAACGCCTCAGCATAGCGCTCTTCATTCTGATGAGGCTCTTCCCCTCGAAAGATCAAGAGCCCCTTGCCGCCCACGTTGGCATAATACAGGTTATTCTCATGGCTCGACATGCGTTCGCGATGACCATTGGAGAGCTTGATCTGCGGACGGAGCAGGTGATGGGTGCCCGGCACCTGGAAAAAGTAGAACCCATCCGGACGGATGCTGCCGATGCGCTCGGCGCCGGTAAGCTCGATCAGATACGAGGGCATGCCCGAAGAAATCTCGCCGGCGTCGGCCCACTGCTCAAATCCAGCGATCATATAGTTCTCGGTGGTCTCGGGAACCTCCCACAGTCGGACAAGTTGCTCCATGTTATCTTCCTTGGCGAATCGGTGGCAGCCAGCGCCTGCTCACCTGAGAGTTCTTTGCGTGTCCCTCAGTGTGCCTCGAACGGGGCATCCGGTCAAGCGCGATCCAACTCCACCATGCACGTACAAGGTATCGCCGCCTGATGGGTCACCTGGCACCCGCCAGACACGGCGCGGGGAGCGAATGTTGCACTCTAGTCGGCGCTAAAGGCTGGCACCTCGCGGCTGACACCGTTTACGATGACGGTGTAATAGGGACACCAGGCAATGCCGAACAGGTCGATAAAGATGTCCTTCTTGTAAGGCGTGACGCTGGTGATCTGTACATCCTGAACGCTGCGTTCGATCTGCTCTCGGGTCTCACGGACTTGATCGGCGTGCCTGGCCTCCAGGTCCTCCAGTTCCTTGACGAGATCCTCCATCACAGCTTTTTCGCGTCGAACGTCCATGCGGTCCTGAGCGGTCATGCGGCGCTTGGTGAGGTTGGTCGAGATGCTGCGCTTGCGTCCTATCCCCAGGAACCCAAGCACCGTCTCCACCGCCGAACCCGCCTCCTCCAGCCGGCGTTGGTTGTGCTGCGTCTCTTCGCGCAGAATCTTGTCTTCCTGCCGGCGGATCTTGGCCTGCTGGTCATCCAGCTTTTTCTTATGAGCCTCGGTCAGTTTGTCCACCTGAGTCTGGGCAGCCTGCTCCGCGGCCCGGCGGGCGCGCGCCTCAAACTCTTCCTGAGAGACATCGGGACCCGCTGAGACGCCCAGGCTGGGAAGGGTACGCACCTCGATGGTGGCGGTGCGATACAGCCACTCCTCCAGGTCTCGGCGCCATGCCGTCAGCTGCCGTGCATCGCTGAGCCAGGCGGGCAGCTGGGTAAAGCGGGCCTCTGGCTCGGCATACTGGAGCTGTGCCGCCTGGTAGTGCTTCCAGCCAAAGTCATCCCATGTCACGCTGTTGCCGCGCGCCTCCAGCGGCAGCACTGAAACGCGACGCTCGTAGCGGATATCGTACTTGGGCACGTTATAGGTAATGCTCGCCTGTCCGTACAGGGCGGGCTTGTACAGCAGAGGGCCCTCTACGGTGCCGCGGCCCGCCAGGCCGGCCTTGGCCAGGGCGGCGCCCGCGGTCAGGTCAGCGGGCAACAGGTACTCTTCGGTGCGGGCGGGGGGAGCGGGGCGGGTTGTGCTCAGCACCTCCCCTGCACCCGTCAGCTCTGCTACCGGTGTTGGCGCCTCTGGTGGCTGGGCAGCGACTGCCGATGCAACCACCGCAGGGGCGGGCGTGGGACCGGCAGCCGGCGTCAAGGCGCTGGGAGCAGCAGGGGTGGTGGCCTCCACCGATGCCGGTGCGGCGGATGGAAGTGCTTCGACGCCATCCAGCTTGAGCAGCTCGGGGATCTGCGAGCGCATCAAGGGGCCAGCCAAATAGTTCAGCACCCAGCGCGTCTGAAAGATCTGCGGGCCGCGGGCATGAATGTTGTGGATGAAAAAGGTGCGCTTGGGGAGCGCGGAGATGATCCGATCAACTTCGCGGCGGTCCAGCCCGCCGCCCGCCGAGTCCAACCCGTCCAGCAGGCGCTGCTTGTCCTGATCGGTCTGCAGACGGCCGATCACCCAGGTGCCGGCGTTGGAGAGTCCGCGATAGTCCACATCGATCGGGTTCTGGGTGGCCAGCAGCAACCCCACGCCAAAGGCGCGCGCTTGTTTCAGCATGCGCAGCATGATCGGTCGCGAAGGAGGATTGGCCACCGGCGGCAGATAGCCGACGATCTCGTCAAAGTATACCAGGGCGCGCAGGCTGCTGGTGCCCCGCTGCGTGCGCATCCACGATTCGATCGAAGCAAAGAGCAACGTCACAAAGAACATGCGCTCGCTGTCATTGAGATGTGCCAGATAAAAGATGTTGTGTCTGGGCTTGCCCGACGGGCCATACAGCATGGCGCCGATATCCAGCGGCTGCCCCTCGCGCCATACCTCAAAGGAGGGGGAGGCGAGAAAACTGTTCAAGCGCATGGCCAGCGCCGAGCGATCCTTGGCGGGGAAAAAGTTGTCTACAGGAAAGGCCCCCAGGCTCTCAAAGGGAGGATTCTGTGTTCGCAAAATCAGATCCACCAGCGAAAGGGACTCGCCCTTGGACCAGGCGTCCTCCAGCACGTTCGAGAGCAGAATGTGCTCGCGCGAACGTAGAGGGTCCAGGTCAGTGATGCCGATCAGTCCCAGCAGGGCCGTGACAATCGTCGCGATTTTCTCGCGCAGCATCTCACGATGGTCGTTCCAGGGTACTTCGGGTGCGACAAAGGACGACAGGATGTTGACGGGAGTGCCCGCGCTGGAGCCGGGGGTGAACAGGCCAAAGCGCACCGAGTCTTTCAGCGTCTGGATATCCTCGGTACCGAGTCCCCAGCCTTCGAGTCCCTTGCGCCACCCTTCGGCCGTCTCTACCGCCTTGGTGGCCAAATCTTTGCCTTCGCGCCGCGCCAGATCCGGATCGATCCAGGGCTCGAATGCCTCTGGCGCCAGGTCAGGAAAGTGCAAGAGCAGATTGGTGAGATCGCCCTTGGGGTCGATAATGATGGCGGGAATTCCCTCCACAGCGGCCTCTTCCAGCAGGCCGACACACATGCCGGTCTTGCCCGAACCGGTCATCCCCGTCACGATGGCATGTGTGGTGAGATCCCCCGGGTCATAGCTGAGGGGGCTGTCGGTCAGAGTGCTCTTTTCCAGGTCAAAGACCTTGCCCAAAAAGAATTCGCCGTCTTTTGCGATTGCCATGGGGTTCCTCCGGTCTCACTGTAACACCATGTTACCCCCAGGGGCGGGCCACGTCCAGCGCTGCATGTGGAGGCTTGCGGCTCATCGGTGGCGGGGCTATGCTGCCTTGGCGAGGTGATACGCTCATGATGCCACTGGATGGGTTTCTGCCGGCCACGCGGCAATGGTTTCTCGATACATACGGTGCTCCAACCGCGGCACAGGCGCAGGGGTGGCCCGCCATTCGCCGTGGCGAACACACGCTGATCCTTTCTCCCACCGGCTCGGGCAAGACGCTTGCGGCTTTTCTTTGGGGCATAGACAGGATCTTTGCTCAGCTGGCCAGCAACCCTGAGCAACGCGGTGTGCTTTTGTTGTACGTCTCACCTCTAAAGGCGCTCAACAACGATGTCGATCGCAACCTGCAGGTGCCGCTGCGGGGCATTCGTCACATGGCACGGGCGATGGGGAGTCCGCTGCCGGAACTGCTGACGGCGGTGCGTACTGGCGATACTCCGCAGGCGACGCGCCAGCGCATGCTGCATACCCCTCCCCACATCCTGATTACCACCCCCGAGTCGCTGTACCTGCTGCTCACCAGCCCCGTGGCGCGGGAACTGCTGGCGCCAGTGCAGAGTGTGATCGTCGACGAGATCCACACCCTGTGTGGGAACAAGCGCGGCGTGCATCTGGCGCTCAGTTTGGAGCGGCTCGAGGCGCTGACGGGTCACTCTGTGCAACGTATCGGGCTCTCAGCCACGCAGCGGCCGTTGGAGGCGGTGGCACACTACCTGGGTGGACAGAGGTGGCAGATCGATCCTTCCGGCGAGCGCTCCCTGGTGCCACGCCCGGTTACCGTGGTGGATGCCGGCGTGCTCAAGCCCATGGATCTGCGCGTGATCACGCCCGTAGCCGATCTGCGGCGCCTGCCCGGGGGCAGCGTGTGGCCCGCCCTGATTCCCCAGGTGCTGGACGAAATCCGGCGGCATGACACGACCCTCATCTTTGCCAACAGCCGCCGCTCCGCCGAGCGGGCAGCCGATCGATTGAATGAGCAGTACGCCATCGATCAGGAAGAAGAAACGCCTCCGGGCTCTACCGAGGCGTTGCTGGCGGATGGGGTGCCCAAGGGCGGTGGCTGGGCAGGCACCGGCAGAGTCGGAGGACCCTTTCGTGCCCACCACGGCAGCGTCTCGCGTGAGCTTCGGCTCGAACTGGAGAATGGGCTCAAACAGGGAAGTCTGGCTGCGTTGATTGCCACCAGTTCGCTGGAGCTGGGCATCGATATCGGCTCGGTAGATGCGGTGCTGCAACTGCAATCGCCCAGAGGCATCGCGCGCGGACTGCAACGGGTGGGGCGAGCAGGGCACCTGGTGGGGCAGACCAGTGTGGGGCGCATTTATGTTACCCATCGTGAGGACTTGATCGATGCAGCGGCGGTGGCGCACGGCATGCTCGCCGGTGATATCGAACCGACCCATACCCCGCAAAACTGTCTGGACATCCTGGCGCAGCAGATCGTTGCCATGGTCTCCGTCGAGCCGCAGGGCGCGGAGGGGGTCTTTGATCTGGTGCGGCAGGCCTCGGGCTACCAGGGGCTCACCCACGATGCCTTTGAGGCGGTGCTGAGGATGATCAGTGGCGGATACAGCAGTGAGGCCTACAGCGGCCTGCGGCCCGCCATCGAGTGGGACAGGGTCAATGGCCAGCTGCGGCCTCTGCCCGGCTCGCGCCTGCTGGCGATTCGCAATGGAGGCACGATACCGGATCGGGGCGAGTTTCGCGTGCTGCTGGCCGACGGGCGCACGAGCCTGGGCACCCTGGACGAAGAGTTTGTCTTTGAGACGCACCCCGGAGATGTCTTTGCACTGGGCACCAACACCTGGCGTGTGATGAACATCGATCAGGATGTGATTACCGTCGCTCAGGCAGAGGGCTCCTTCCCGCGGATGCCTTTCTGGCGCGGCGAACTCCCCAAGCGCGAGTATCACATGGGGCAGCGGCTGGGTGCGTTCCGCCGGTTGCTGGCTGAGCGGGTGGTGGCTCTGGAGGGCGTGCCTGAGAGTCCGGATGGGGACTGGCCGCCGGCGGCAGGCCCTGTGCTGCAATGGCTCCAGCGCGAGTATGCCCTGGATGATGCTTCTGCCCGCAACGCCATCTGCTATGTACATCAGCAGCTGGAGCATTCGGGCGCCATCTCCAGCGACAGGACGGTGGTGGTGGAGCAGTTCGCCGATGCGCTGGGGGATGAGCGCCTGGTCATCCACAGTTGCTTTGGGGCGCGCATTAACAGCGTGTGGGCCATTGCGCTTACCCACGCCTTTCGAGAGCGGCTGGGTGCCACCGTCGACGTGCAGGTGAACGATGACGGCATGCTCTTTCGCCTCGTGGAGGCAGACCGCCGGCCGCCACTGGATCTGATCGACGGCATGAGTGGGGCAGAGGCGCGCGAACGGGTTCTGCAAGAGCTGCCCAATTCTGCACTCTTTGGCGCCCAGTTTCGCATGAACGCCGGCCGCGCGCTGGTGCTGCCTCGGGTGCGTGGAGCAGGGCGCCGCACGCCCTTTTGGCTGCAGCGCCTGCGTGCCCGTGATCTGTTGGCCATTGCCCGTGAGTGGCCGGACTTTCCCTTGATCGCCGAAACCTATCGTGACTGCATGCGCGATGTATTGGACGTCGATCACTGTTGTGAAATGCTCGACCAGATCGCTGCCGGCACCATTCGCGTCGTTCACGTGCACACGCTGGTACCTTCGCCCATCGCAGCGGCGCTGCTGCTCGAGTTTGCCTCTGTCCACCTGTACGAAGGAGACACACCGCGTCTCGAGAGGCAGATTCAGGCCCTCAGTCTCAACCGCGAACTGCTGGCGGATCTGCTGGATGACGGCACCTTGGCTGAATTGCTCCGTCCCGATGTGGTTGAACGTGTTGAACGGGAGCTGCAGCATCTGGCGGAGGGTTATCAGGCGCGCTCGCCCGATGAGCTGGCTGTCATCCTTCGCGAATTGGGAGATTTGGACGATGGCGAGGTTGATGCACGCTGCCTGGGGCCCGGCGACCGTTGGATTGCCGATTTGGCCGGGCAGGGACGCGTACACAGGGTGTGCTGCGGCGCCGGAGAGCGCTGGGTGACCGATGAGCAGCTGGCGCGCTACCGCCAGGCTTTCTCAACCACTGACCTGAGCCCAAGCACAGAAGAGGGACAGGCGATCAGGACGTCTCAACTCGGCATACTGAGGCAGATGCTCCGGGTGCATGGGCCGATCACTGTGGAGGGCATCGCCCGCCGTTATGGCTGGCACAGTCATTGGGTTCAAGCCGCCTTGGCAGAGTTGCTCGAGCGCGGGCTGGTGCTCAGTGGCAGGTTGACCGGTAGCGCCCCCGCCGTGCAATGGTGCGATCGCCAGGTGCTGGAACGGCTGCATCGTGAGACGCTGGCGGCCCTGCGCCGGGAGATTCAGCCGGTTCCAATGTCGGGGCTGGCCGGTTTCCTCGCCCGGTGGCAGCAGGTGGCGCCCTTCCACGACAGGGACGCCGATCCGGTGCCCGGGGTCATTGAACGGCTCGCGGGACTGCAGCTGCCGGCTGAGGTGTGGGAGCGGGACGTGCTTCCGGCGCGTGTCCCCGGCTACAGCCCGGCCCTGCTCGACGCGCTCTGTTCCCGAGGAGAGGTCATCTGGCAGGCAGAAGGTCCCGATCGACAGCACATGCGTCTCCGTCTCTTTCCTGCCGGGGAGGGCAGTCGCTATCTGCCGGATGAGCCAGAGCCCGCCGTGCTGGAGCGGCTGGGAGACATGGCCCGCCGGACCTTTACGTTTCTGGTGCGGGAGGGCCCGCTGGAGGCGGGTGACCTGGCCGAGGGGCTGCGGTTGTCGCAGGCGCTCTGTGAGCGTGCCCTGCTCGAGCTGGTACTGGCGGGACTGGTGACGGCAGACAGCCTGCAGGCAGTCCGCAACATCCTCGAGGGTGGCTTTGCGTCCGGGCAGGGGGAGGGGATGCAGAGTTCGCTGGATGCCTCTCTGGCTGACTGGAAGAGTCAACGCCTCCCACCGGCAGGGCGCTCACCGTTCGGTTTGCGACGCCCGGGCCGCGCCGAGATGCGTGCTGGTCGCCGACGCCTCGAACGGGGCAGGGGCGCTCCTCAGACGGGCGGACGCTGGTCGAGCCTGTACCGATACGCGGTGTTGGGGCCGGCGCTGAGCCCGGAGGAGCGTGCGCTGTTGCAGGCGCGCCAGCTGCTGTACAGCCAGGGGCTGATCAGTCGTGAACTGGTTCAGCAACAGCGCGGGATGCTCTCCTGGGCGGCTCTGTACCCCCCTCTCTATCGGATGGAGCTCACGGGAGAGGTCCGACGCGGGTTCCTGGTGCAGGGGTTGTCGGGGCTGCAGTACGCCCTTCCGGAGGCTGTGGAGGAGTTGCGTGCCTGGAGCAAGACCGACGGGGCGTTTCGGGCCAGGCCGGTGGTGCTCAACGCCCTGGATCCTGCTCTGTTGTATGGTGCCGATCCTGCGCCGAACGAGGCTGAGGAGACAGGGTCGCAAGGTTCTGACGACCTTGCCTTGCCCGGTTTGACCCGTGTCCCGTCCAACTATGTCGTCCAAAGCGATGGCGTCCCAGTACTGACCTATGAGCACGCCTCAGGCCGATGGCATGCGCTGGCAGGCACCAGCCCTGAGCTGTTGAGCGCCAGCGTCACCGCTCTTCTTGCCCATCTCACGCGCCCCGGTGGCATCGCCAGTCGGCCGCGAAGGGTGATGGTGCATTCCTGGAACGACGCTTCCCCGCTGGGCACACCAGTTGCCGATCTGCTGAGCCTGCTGGGGTTCCGGCGCGAAACGCCGGACATGGTGTGGGACGGCCTTGTGCCCGCCGGCGAGGCGCATTGACGGGCTGCGGTCGATCCGTATAATTCAGTGTTATGGAAAACAATCAACGCATCGAATTCCACAGTCACACCGTCTTTAGCGACGGTGAACTTATTCCTTCAGAGCTGATCCGCCGCGCAGTTGTGAGCGGGCACCGTGCGCTCGCGATCACAGATCATGCCGACGCCAGCAACATCGACGAGCTCGTGGCCCGTCTGGTGCGGCTTCGCCAGGAGCAACGCGCCAGCCTGGGCCTGCAACTGTTGGTGGGCGTGGAGCTGACCCACGTCGGCCCTGCGGATATCGCCAAGCTGGCGCGCCGGGCGCGCATGCTGGGGGCGGACATAGTGCTGGTCCATGGTGAAACCATCGTCGAACCCGTGGCCCCCGGCACCAATGCCGCGGCCATCGCTTCGCCCGACGTGGATGTGCTGGCACACCCTGGCATGTTGACGCTGCAGGAGGCGGAGGATGCCGCGGCCCGCGGCTGTATCATCGAGATCAGCAGTCGGCGTGGCCATGGCATGGCCAACGGCCACGTGGCGCGGATCTGTGAGCGCGCCGGCACGCTGATGGTCGTCAACACCGACACCCACGCTCCCGGCGACCTGATCGATATGACCAGCGCCCAGCTGATCGCCCGTGCCGCGGGCCTGGGGGAAGATCAGGTGATGGCCGCCACGGTGACCACCCCTGCCGTCTTGCTGGAGCGCATTCTGGCCCGGCAGGCCAGGCGCCAGCGCGCCTGAGTACGCACAAGGAGTCTGCTTGCGATGCCCTTTCCGCCCATTCCATCTCAGATCCGCTGCCCCAAGTGCAACCATCCCTTTATGGTAGAGGTGCACGCTGTTGTCGATGTGGGCCTGGAGCCAGAGCTCAAGGATCGTTTCTTGCGTGGTGAGCTGAACCGTGCCCTGTGCCCCGAGTGCGGCACAGGCGGGCTCTTGAACACGGCCCTGGTGTACCACGATCCCGCTCACGAACTGTTGGTAGCTTATGTGCCCTCCGAGCTGCAGATGTCTGCTGAGGATCAGGAGCGTACCATCGGCAGCCTGGTCAATGCGGTTATGAACGAAACGCCCTCTGAGCAGCGCAAGGCGTACTTTTTCTCGCCCAAGACGGTGCTCACTTACGACAGCCTGTACGAGACGGTGCTGGAGGCGGAGGGATTCAGCAAAGAGCTGCTGGAAAAGCAGCGCACCTGGCTGAATCTGATCAACGATCTGGTCGCTGCCATGGACGATGAAGAGGCCTTTAACCGGCTGGCGGACGAGAACAATGACAAGATGGATTACGAGTTCTATCTGCTGCTGGCCGATCTGATCGACACCCGGGCTGATGGTGGTAGTGAGGGGACCACAGAGGGGGCCGTCGACTCGTTGCGAGAACTGCGCGAGCGGCTGCTTAGCCGCCCCATGGCGGCAGCCCCGGGCGCGCCGCCGGAAGCCAAGACCGCGGAGGAACTGATTGATCTGCTGCTGGTGGAGTTGGGCAGCCCTCAGTGGGACCACACCGTAGAGGACTATTTGCCGCAACTGGATTACGCCTTTTTCCAAGCCTTGACCGCTCGGCTGGAGGCCGCTGAGGCCGCTGGAAAAGAGTCGGCAGCGACGCTGGGGCAGCTGCGCCAGGCGCTGTTGGACGCCCTGGACCGTCACACCCGTCGCATGCGCGAGGCGGAGGATGAGGCCAGCCTTCTGATCATGGAGATCATGGAGGCCGACGATATGGATGCCGCCGTCAGCGAGCACGAGGCCCAGCTGGATGATGTGTTCTTTCTCGTGTTGGGGCGCCTGCATCAGACGGCGGTCAGTCGGAATAACACGGCGCGTGCTGACCGGCTGGCGCAACTCTTGGAAAAGGCACGGGATGCCCGCGAGTCCAAGCTTCCCCCGTTGCTTCGCCTGATCAGCAGGCTCTTGCGTTCTGACTATCCCGAGGGCTCGCAGCGCTGGCTGGACGAGGAGCCCGAGCTGGTGACCGACGAGCTGCTGCGTCTGTTCGATCGCTACGTGGCCGATGTCTCGGCCAACGTGGGGGAAGAGTCACGTCAGCGGCTGGAGAATATTCGCGCTCAGGTCGCGGAGCGCGTCCCAGGGGCAGCGGACTGAATTGCGGGGAAGGTGCGACAGCCCGGGTAAATCTGCCCGGGCTGTTTTTGCTTTGCGTTCAACGGTCGCGCAGGAACTCGGCCATCACGCGGTTGGCAACCAACAGGGCGTGGGGCGCCAGCCGGATGCCCACCCGGTCCACCGTGAGCAGTCCATCCTCCTGCAGGCGGCGTATCTCGTATCGGTACACCTCGTTGGGGGACGCATCAAAACGCTTGGCAAAATCCATGTGCCGAACGCCGGTCACCAGGCGCAGTCCGAGCATCATGGTCTCGTCCATCTCCAGTGAGGGGCTGATCAGCTCGTCGTCCTCACGTACGTCCTCTCCCGCTGTTACCCGCTGGATGTACACGTCCGGATCGTGGCAGCTGCCAAAACGGTGGCGTCCATCAAAGCTGTAGGCGGCGCATCCCAGTCCCAGGTACTGCTCGTTGCGCCAATAGTGCAGGTTATGTCGGCTGGCGAGGCGCGGGACCCCGTCGTGTTGATCATCGGGCTGCCCAAGGGCCCAATTCGAGATCTCGTACTGCACATAGCCCTGTTCCGCCAGCATCGTCTGCGCGGCGAGGTACATGTCGGCAACACAATCATCATCCGGAGCGGGCAGGCGGCCCAGCGTAACCTCGCGAGCCAGCGGGGTACCGGGCTCCAGTGTAAGCGCATAGAGCGACAGGTGCTCTGGCGCCAGTGCCAGGGCCTGCTCCAGGTTATGGCGCCATCGCGCGGGGGTCTGGCCGGGCAGACCATAAATGAGATCCAGACTGATGTTCGCGATACCGGCACCCCGGGCGAGCTGTACCGCCTCCCTGACCGCCTCCTGACGGTGGATCCGCCCCAGCAGGGCCAGCTCGTCATCCTGCATGCTCTGTGCGCCAAGACTCAGTCGGTTGACCCCGACCTCGGCCAGTGCGGCCAGCATGGGGCCGGAGACCGTGCCCGGGTTGGCCTCACAGGTGACCTCGGCGTTGGGGCCCACCGACAGTGCCACAAGACACTGGGAGATGATGGTCACCAGCAGATCGGTGGGCAACACCGTGGGGGTTCCGCCCCCAACGTAGAGCGTATCCAGGGGTGGACCCTGCCAGGTGCTGGCTGCCAAGTCGATCTGTCGCACGAGCGCGTGCCCATAGGGATAGAAGATATCCTGCCGGCATGGCCAAGAGGCAAAGTCACAGTAGGAGCACTTGGTACTGCAAAAGGGGATGTGCAGGTAAACACCGGCTGTGGCGGATTCGCTGTACGTCACGGCGTGCTGTTGGCCAGGTCGAGTCGGGCCCTCTGCACCGCCTTGTCAAAGGCCTCTTGCGCTCCGTTGGCGATGCGCTGGGCGCGCAACACGTTCTCTTCTGTGGCTGGCCCCGGGGCCTGCGAGGCCGCCCACTGATTCACCGCGCGACGGACTGTCTCCACGGCGGGGGACCGGCTGTCGTCGAGGTCGCTCAGACGATAGACCATCGGTGCCGTACCGGCAATACCCAGCACCACCGTCAGCGAGGAGATGAGGTTACGTGCCTGGTCGATGCTTACGGTGGCGGCTGCTACATCGGGCGGGCCGCTGGCATCCTCCTGTTGTGCCACCTCGGCCAGCGCTGCGCCCATCAAGGGCATGAGGCTGCGGATGCGAAAAGATACCAGCACCTCGGCCTGGCTGTTGACCCGGCAGGCTCCTGCACGCAGCAACAGCGAGCGCACCGGCACCCACTGAGAACCAGTGAGGTTGGCAATCTGGGCGTCGGCCGAGAGGGCGATGAGTGCGGTGGCGATGGCGCTGTTGCCCCGTGCGCGCATGACGTCGCCAGCCAGCGTCGCGGAAGGCGCGTGGGTACGCCCGTACCGGGCAACATCGGCGAGGATGAGCAGATCCTCCACCGAGACGCTGGCCTGTTCCAGTTGCGCCAGTGCGACGGCGCCTCCGAGGACCACGTACGGGGGCTGGGAAAGTACGCGCCTGAGTTCGGCGATCCGTGACACGTCCACCAGCGGCAACGCGCCGCTTCGCGTGGGTGGGCCGTCCGCCAACAGCGTGGTACCGGCGCCCAGTACCTGGGCCTGCCCGCGGTGTGCAGCCAGAAATGCCAATGCCTCCTCTACCGATGCGGCGACAAAGGGGGCCTCGGCCTGACTCTGATCCTGCTGAGAGAGATCGCTGGACATGGTTCTCGTCAGTGACGCTTGCGCAGTGCCACTCGGATCTCGGTGTACAGCCGCTCGATACTGTGCCGTCGGCGGAGCTTGACCTCTGCCTCCTGCCCCTTGGGCACAGGGAAGTAATCGAGCATGGCGACTTTTTCCACGCACTCGCGGCGGCTGGCGCCCTCCAGAAACAGCTCCAGGATGCGCCTGCGCATCTCGGCCAGGTACAGATACAGCGGCTCGACCATCTCCTTGCCGCCGGGGGCGCCTGTTCCGGGCACAATCACGTCCACATCCATCTCGCGAATGCGCTGCAGCGTCTCGAGCCACATCAGTGAGTTGGCGTGCTGCGCCACGGGATGCTCATGGTTGGTGACATTGTCGCCGGCAAACAGGATGCGATGCTCGGGAAGATAGACGCCCAGAGAGGCAGGCGTGTGCCCCTCGAGGTGAATGATCTGTACCTCGACATTGCCCAGATGCAGCGTCACCGTGTCCGAGACGGATATCTCGGGGCGCACCGGCTGGATCGAGGCCAGCGTCCCAGCCAGCGAAGGGTTCTTGGACACCATGTCCGAGGGCAGATCGCCCGCAGCCGACTCTTCATAGCGCGCCAACGGCTTGTCCGACTCTTCGTGGCCGAACACACGCGCAGGCATGAACAGATGGTTCCCGAGAAGGTGCTCGGGGTGATAGTCGGTGTTGACGATGGCATAGGGGTGGCCACCCCCAACGGATTCGATCTGGCCCAGCCAGTGCTGCCCATCGGCAGGGAGCAACGGCGTGTCGATCAGCACCGGGCCACGGGCACTCCGGATGAGGCCGCAATTGCCGCCCGTGTACCCAGTCTCTACATAGACGCCATCCGCAAGCTCAATCATCCCTGTGCATCCCCTCTGGTCTCTACCGACAGGCTCTGCTGCAAGAGTTTTCGTGCATCCTGAAAGAGGTTCTGAAGCATGCTCGCCTGCAGGCCGCCCCCCTGCACAAAGTGTGGAGGTCCGCCACCGCGCGCTCCGTATTGCTTGGCCAATGCGAGAATGGCATTCATGTTGACAGCGACATCCTTGGCTCGCGCCAGGCAGAACTGGACGGCAGGCCCTCCCACTGCCAGCAGTGCCACCATACCCGGCTGTTCCACCAGACGTTGCGCCAGAGCGCGCATCTCACCCGGTTCGGCATTCTCGAGCACTCTGGAGACCAGGCGTCCAGTACCGATCGGCTCAGCTTCTGACAGGAGGCTGGCGCTGAGCAGAGCCACACGCTCCTCCTGCAGGCTGCGCACCTGATGGCGCAGCTCCTCCGTGGCGGCAGAGAGTCGTTGAAAGGCTTCTGGCAGGTCAGACACGCCGACACTGGCCTGCGCCGCCAGCGCATGGCAGATGCGGCTCTGGGCCACATGGTCGCGAACGGCGCGCAATCCACACAAAAAGGCCACGCGTACCCCGTTCTGATGCCGCTCCCAGTGGTCGATATGAATGGGACCGATCTGTCCGCTGGAAGAAGGGTGCGTGCCTCCGCAGGGAGAGTGGTCGATGTCGCCAATGGATACAACCCGCACCAGGCCCTCCACCACCGGTGGCTTTCTCAAGTCGAGCAGGGCCACTTCTTCAGGGCGATACTGCCGTGTAGTGATACCGGTATCCGACATCACCACGCGGTTGGCATACTCTTCCACCTGGGCTGCCTGCTCGTCGTTCAACGCGGCCAGATCGAGATCGATAGTACATTCCTGCACGCCCATATGAAAGGAGAGCGTCGCCGCCCCCAGCAGTCGATCAAAACAGGCCGAGAGCAGGTGTTGGCCGGCGTGTTGCTGCATGTGGTCTTGCCTGCGTGGCCAATCTACCTCACCGGTAACGTGCTCTTCGACAGGCATGGTGTCCAGAATATGGACGATATCTCCATCCAGCTCCAGCACGTCGATGACCCGTGCGCCAGAGAGGGTGCCGGTATCGTGGGGCTGGCCACCCGACGTCGGATAGAAACAGGTCCGATCGAGGATTACAGCGGGCTTGCCCTCATGGGTGATGCGGCCCATTACCTGAGCCTCAAATTCGATCAGGTAGGGATTGTTCCAAAACAGGCGCTCTGTGGCGTATGTCATGCGCTCCTCGCGCAGCAGCAGCTGATGTTGGCCGCCATTATAGCATACGCGCTGCGGGCGGGCGACTGGAGTGGGCTTGATTGACATATCGATTGCTGCTAGGCTTGTGGCATCAGGTTCCCGATCCCTTGTGGGAGGATGGATGAGTCTGCTGGGCCTCGAGGTGGGCTTGACAGGGTGTCGAGCGCTGGTGGTGAGCGTGGACGGACGTCTGCTCGCCGATGTGGGGCGAGGATACCAACCATCGGCAGACCTTCAGCAGTGCCTGTTGGATGTGCGCGGCATCTGGAGTGCCGTGTCCCAGACGCTCAAGGAGGCGGCAGCGCGCAGCCGCTCCGATCCTGTGACGAGCCTGGCCATCGCCTCGGCCATCGATGCCTTTGTGCCCCTCAGCCGCGAGGGTGGCGTGCTGGCGGGTTGCATGTTGGCAGACTCTGATCTGGAGCTCGGCGATGGCCCGACGCTCGAGGACCAGCTTGGACGTGAGAGGATCTATGAGATCACGGGGCAGATCCACCGGCCAAAGACGGTTCTGGCGCGTATCGGCGCCCTGCGTCGTGAGCAACCCGAGCTGTACCGCGACACCTGGCGTTTCGCGTTGTTGGGCGGTGTGGTGGCCCATCTGCTGGGAGCGCTGGCGACCAGTGACTATAGTGTGGCCGGTGGAACGCTTGCCATGGACATGCATCAGCGGGCCTGGTCACGGGAGATGCTCGCCGCCGCCGGCATATCGCCAGCCAAGCTGCCCGCCCTGGCGCCGGGGGGAACCCCCGTCGGCACCATTTCAACACGGGTGGCCGCCGAGCTGGACCTTTCTCCCCGCACCGTGGTTACGCTGGGCGGAAGCGACCTGGCCTGTCAGGCGTTGGGCGTGGGGGCCGTTAGCAACGGTATCGCCATCCTCGAGCTGGGGGCGAGCATCCATCAGACTGCGGTCTTTCGAACGGTGCCTCTGCTCTCCCAGTTTCAGGCCGATGGTTTGAGTCTGACCCATCACCTGGTGCCGGACCTGTTGCTGGCGGATCTCGTCCATCGGGCCGGTGGGGCATGGCTGCGCTGGTTTATGCAAGAGATGGCGCCGGGCGAGCAGAGAGAGAGCTCACGTCGGGGGGTGAGCTTGTACCGTATTCTGTTGGGTGAGCTGCCCGCAACACCCTCACCGCTATGGGTGCGCCCCATGCTGGATGGCAGGCAAGGGCAGGCGGGAGCGATCGAGAACCTTACGCTGAGCACCAGCCGGGGGGAATTGATCAAGGGGCTGCTCGAAGGGGCCGCACTGCACAACCTGTGGGTTCAACAGCGTTTGGAGCTGAAAGGCGTGCCTGTGCGTCGCTATCGCGTGACGGGCGGTGGCGCCGGCATGGACCGTTGGACCGCGCTGTGCGCCGACGTGCTGAATCGCCCATTAGAAAGAACGACCATCGCACAGGGCGCAGCCCTGGGTGCCGCCATGCTCGCGGGGATCGGCACGGGGGCCTACGGCGGTGTACCAGAGGCCGTCGAGGCGCAGGTACGTGTGGAGCATACCGTCGAGCCCAATCCCCGGCATCACCGTATCTATTCCGATCGACTCACGCACTACCTGGGCTAGGGGGATGCGCCGTGTCCGCTGGCTGCCCCCATACGGAACGGGCGTGCCCCCCGATGTGGTTCGGCCAGCTCGTACGCACGACGTGCCGCCCTCCCGGTCACCGCTGGCACCGCCGGAAGGCCTGAAAGTTGGCGTGTCCGATGACCCTCGCTATACTCTCCGAAAGGAGGGCTCAATGGCTGAGCGTGTCTCGATCATCGTCACGGTGCTTAACGAGGGGGCCTCGCTGGCACGGCTGCTGGATTCGCTGGCGGCTCAGACACGGCTGCCAGACGAGTTTGTGGTGGTGGATGGCGGCTCGTGGGACAACACCGTGGACGTGCTGGAGAGTTTCACAGCACGCGCCCCATTCCCCGTTCGGGTGCTGGTGCGCGCTGGCGCCAATATCTCCCAGGGCAGAAACCTTGCCATAGCGGAGGCCAACGGAGAGATCATCGCCATCACCGATGCGGGCGTCAGGCTGGACCCAGACTGGCTGGAAAAGCTCGTTGCGCCCTATGACAGTTTGCCGGCACCGGACGTGGTGAGCGGCTTTTTTGTGCCCGAGCATCGCAACTTGTTCGAGCAGGTGCTGGGAGCCACAACCCTGCCGCGCCTCGACGAGATCTCGGAGGACTCGTTTTATCCGTCGTCACGGTCGGTCGCCGTTCGGCGCTCCGCCTGGGAAGCCGTGGGGGGCTATCCCGAGTGGCTGGACTATTGCGAGGACCTGTTGTTCGATTTTGCTCTGCGAGACGCGGGATTTCGCTTCAAGCTCGCGCCCCAGGCGTGCGTACATTTCAGGCCGCGTGCCACCTTGCGCGCCTTCTTGAAACAGTACTATCGATACGCTCGCGGCGATGGCAAGGCGGATTTTTGGCGCTATCGGCACCTGCTGCGCTATGGCACCTACCTGGTGGCACTGCCCTTGGCCGCCGCCGCGGCGGCCTGGCATCCCGTCGGCTGGCTGGCCCTGCTGGGCGTGCTGATGCTGCTCGCCTGGATGCCGGTGCGTCGTCTGTGGCCCGAGCTCTCCACGATGCGGCCGTGGCAGCGACCGTGGGCGTTGATCATGGCCGTGGGGCTGCGCGTTGCCGGCGACGTGGCCAAGATGGTCGGTTATCCCGTGGGTGTCGTGTGGAGGCTGCGTCACGGGCCGCGCGGCAGCTGGCCCCGGCGGCAGTGGTAAACCGGCACCATTTACCTGCCTTGAGGGGAATCGGTACGAGGGTGGCAACAGCTTGAGCGACATTGGCATCGTCATCGTCAACTATAACACGCGTGAGGATCTGGGGCGTTGCCTGGATTCAATCGCCCAGTCTCTGGAGCCCCCTGCGCGGCGGGTGATTGTGGTGGACAATTGCTCCACGGACGGCAGCCAGGACCTGGTGCGCAGCGCCTATCCGTGGGCAGAGCTGATCGTGAGCGCGCGCAACGGCGGATATGCCTATGCCAACAACTTGGGATTGCGGGCACTGGGTTTTCAGAGCAAAGGTCCCGTGGTGGATACTCCTCGCCATGTGCTGCTGCTCAATCCGGACACGATCCTCCCCTCTGATGCGCTGCGCAACTGTGTGACGCTGATGGACGGGCAGGAGAATATTGGCGTGCTCGGACCGCGCCTGGTGCGTCGCGATGGTTCGCTCGATCGGGCCTGTCGGAGGAGCTTTCCCACGCCAGAGGTGTCCTTGTACCACATGATCGGCCTGGCGCGGCTCTTTCCACACAGCCCACGCTTTGGGCGCTACAACATGACGTTTCTCGATGAGATGGTCGAGACCGATGTGGATGCCGTAGTAGGGGCATTCATGTTGATCCGCAGTGTCGCTCTGGAGCAGGCTGGCCTGCTGGACGAACGCTTTTTCATGTATGGCGAAGACCTGGATCTGTGCTATCGTATCAAGGAGCGTGGCTGGCGGGTGCATTACTATCCCGCTGTGACGGTGCTGCACGTCAAGGGGACCTCGTCCCGCAAGAATGCCGCCCAGGCCAACGCGGCTTTTTACGATGCCATGAAGATCTTTTATGCAAAGCACTATCGCGACCAGTATCCAGCGCCCGTCAGCTGGGCTATCAATGCCGGAGTGGCGCTGCTGCGTGCACGGGCAACGGTCAGCAATGCCCTCAGGCCCAGCCATCGGCGTCATGTGGCCTCGGCGAAATAGCGCCATGAACAAACGCCCCCGTGTGTGGTTGACCGCGCTTACCGTACTGGTGGACCTGGGTATGGCCGCCCTGGCCTACTATCTGGCCTACGAGTTGCGCACCAACGTCCCCATCCCTACCGAGCTGCACCTGGCGCCTTTTCGGGTATACCTGCGGCAAATGGTCATCCACGTGCTCTCTGTGGGCGGGGTGTTCTTTTTCTACCGCCTGTACCATATGCAGAGCACCTCACGGATCGATCTCGGCTATCGCATCGTGTCGGCCGTATCCATCGCTACACTACTGGCCACCGCCCTCAGCTTTCTCACTCTGCACACCGACCAGGGTTTTACCCGTGGGCTGATCATTTACGACTGGGCCCTTTCCATCGTGCTGATCATGGTGGGGCGCATCATCACCCGGCGCTTTGAACGTTACGTTCGACATCAGGATCCGCAGCGCCTGCTGCTGGTGGGAACGGGACAGGTGGCGCGCATGATCCTGCAAAAGACCATCAGTTCGCCGGTGGGCTACCGCCTGGTGGGTTTTGTGGGGCCCAGCGATGGACCCAGCGATGTGGCGGGGCTGCCGGTGTTGGGTACCCAGAGCGACCTGGGTCAGTTGATACGCGAGTATTCGGTGGACGAAGTGATTATCGCGCTGCCGGATGCTTCTCACGAAGATCTGATGGATCTGGTGGCCGTGTGCGAGGTGGAGCGCGCCGCCGTGCGCATCTTCCCGGATCTGTTCCAGATCATGGCCTCTGAGGTGGCCATCTCGGACCTCGATGGCCTGCCCATGCTGTCGGTGCGCGACGTGGCCCTGCGCGGCTGGAAACGGTCGCTCAAGCGGGCCATGGACCTGGTTGTGAGTGCTGTGGCGCTGGTTCTCCTGTCGCCCTTTCTGATGCTGATCGCGGGGTTGGTGCGCCTGGAATCGCCCGGCTCGGTATTTTATGCCCAGGAGCGGGTAGGGCTCGATGGCAAGCCCTTTCCAATGCTCAAGTTCCGCTCCATGCGTCAGGATGCAGAGCAGCAGTCGGGGCCGGTGTGGGCAACCGCCGACGATCCGCGCAAAACGCGCATCGGCAGCATCCTCAGGCGTACCAGTCTTGATGAGCTGCCGCAACTCATCAATGTACTGCTGGGCGAGATGAGTCTTGTAGGTCCCCGGCCAGAGAGGCCCGTATTTGTGGAGCAGTTTCGGCAGGTGGTGCCTCGCTACATGGAACGCCACGCTGAAAAGGCCGGCATGACCGGCTGGGCACAGGTCAATGGCCTGCGTGGGGATACCAGCATCGTGGAGCGCACCAAATATGACCTGTACTATGTCGAGAACTGGTCGTTCCTGTTCGACGTCAAGATCATGGTGCGAACGGTGGTCAATCTTCTCCGTGGCGATCGCAACGCCTACTGACGGCGCGGCATCCCCTTGATCTGCAGGGCGATGCGGTCAAAGGCTTCACAGGTGACGTCGAACTCGCGGTCACCGTGCTCTGTCGAGAGCGCTCCCAGCCCGTGCACCACATTCACGCCCGCCAGCAGCAGTCCCAACTTGAGTACCTGCTCGCGCAGCACCACATCACACAGGCGCGGATCGTTCAGGTCGTCGGGGCCCTGAGGCGCCAGGTCATCCTGCAGTGGAAAATAGACGCTGGCCAGGGATCCCGCTCCCAGCACAGGGCTCTCTGCGCCTGAGCAGCGTGCCAGTACACCGCGATCGGCAAAGACCTGCTCGATTCGGTTGCGCAACTCTGTGGCCCGGCGACTGAGAGCGGGATACAAAGTATCCTGGCGCTCCTTGAGGGTCTGCAGCATCGCGATGCCGGCCGTAAGGGCTAGTGGATGCGCGGAATAGGTGCCACCATTGAACCACACACGAGGCGAGGCCGAGTCACTGGTGAGGGCTAACAGGTCCCTGCGCCCGGTGACTGCCGCAATGGGCATCCCTCCACCGATGATCTTGCCATAGGTAGCGAGGTCGGGCTGTACGCCATACAGGCTGGTGGCGCTGGAGGCACAATAGCGAAAGCCAGTGATTACTTCGTCCACAATCAGGATGGCGCCGCAGCGTTCGGTGAGGGCGCGCGCTGTGTGCATGTAGGTCTTGGTGGCGGGGACAAAGCCACCCACGCTGGGGCACGGTTCAAAGATAAAGGCGGCGATGCGATCGCCATGCTCCCTGAACAGCTCCTCCAGGGCGTTGCTATCGTTAAAGCGGGTCACCAGGATCTCTTCCTCTGCGGCGGCAGAGACCCCCGCCGAGTCCACGCCGCCATAGCCCGATCCGCTGTGCGAGACGCCCTTGAGCGCCAGCGGATTAGCCCCGTGCCAGCCTCCACCCACCTTGACAACCAGTTTGCGCCCTGTGTATGCGCGGGCGATCATCAGAGCATACATGGTGGCTAACGTGCCCGATGTGGTCAGGCGCACCTGATCCGCGCCGGTGGCCTGGGTCAGCATCTCGGCGTAGGTAATCTCCTGCTCTTCGGGCAGGCCGGTCTGGAGCCCATAGTCCGCCTGCAGGCTGGCCAGCAACGGCTCGACGATCTCCCGAGGGTTATGCCCGAGGATGTTGGCAAAGTGCCCTTGCCAATAATCCACCAGCTGTTGCCCATCCTCGCTGGTCACCCAGGCGCCCTGGGCTGCACGGATGCGCACAGGAAAAGGCTCCCAGGTACGGGCCCCATGGCTGATGCCATCCACCATGACACGCAGGCTGCGTGCGTGGCTCTGTTGTGAGCCGGCATACCGGGCAGTATAGGCTTGGGTCAGCTGTTGGAGCAGTTCGGTGTGCTTGTCGTGCATGGGCGAAAAGTCCTCCTGATGGTCGGGCCAGCGCTAGACCTGTGAGATGAGCCTGCTGCGTGACAGTGTCTTGGAGCCCAGCCAGATGAGCCAGATCCCGATGGCCCAAATCAGCGTTCCGACGAGCATCATCATGCCTGGGCCCATAATAAACACGCCAGTCGCCTGCGAAACCATCCATGCCACCACCGGCAATACCAGCAGTCCCGAGGACTGTTGTGCCTGGACATAGGTGGTGGCGCGTGAAGAGATCAGTACCGTAGCGCCCAGCGCGGCCACCGCCACAGCCGGCGCCAGCCAAAAGACCAGCGGCCACCAGAGTGGGGTGGGAAAGAACACCCTCCCCACAACGCCGTAACCCGCTGCGTTGACCACCAGGGTGTACAGCAAAAAAGACACCAGGGTAATGACCAATGCCGGGATGATAGATACCAGCGTCTTGGCGAGATACAGTTCCTGATCTGTGAGGGGCAGGTACAACAACCCCTCCAGAGTTTTGCGTTCCTTTTCCCCCACAATCGAGTCAGCCGCCAGAATGGATGTGACCATCATCGGGATGAGCAGAAAGAATGGTGCAAAGAGATAGGCGGAGGTCAGCATAACCCACACGACCTCGGGCGAGGCCTCTCTGATGCCGGGGAGCAGT
Source organism: Chloroflexota bacterium (assembly GCA_012728955.1). GTDB lineage: Bacteria > Chloroflexota > Anaerolineae > UBA1429 > UBA1429 > JAAYED01. Next base: position 7,213 of record JAAYED010000139.1, on the reverse strand, counting down.
TCCGCCGGGATGGCCGCCAGCAGCGGCTCCAGATCGCTCAACTCGGACCCCATGTCGCTCACCATGCGGGGCAACAGGATCATCACCAGGGGCAGAATCACCTGAAGCAAGATGGGCAGGATCACCATGGGTGTCCAAACCATCGTATTCTGGCGAACCTGCTTCAGATCCTTGGCCACGATGGCCCACATCCCGCGCCAGTTCCAGTTACGCATGCGACGCCCCTTCCTTGTCAGAGGTATCGGCCTGCTCCTGCTCGAGGGCGAAATACACGTCCTCCAGTCCGTGGCGGCGCAGATGCACACCGTAGACGCGAGCGCCAGCCGAAACCGCCGCCTGCGTCACCGCCGGAGTCACCTCCTCGTCGGCGATATCCACCAGAGTCAGCTCCCCCTCGTACGCCACCCCAGTGACGCCGGGCACCGCCAGCAGGGTGGATCGCAGCCCTTCCGGCGATCCACGCAGGTCCAGCTCCAGCACGTTGCGCTGCCAGAGTTGCCGTGCCAGCTGCTCGGGCGAGCCCACGGCCCGGAGACTTCCCTGGTGAATGACTCCCACCACGTCGCAGAGCTTTTCCGCCTCCACGAGGTTGTGGGTGCAGATAAAGATGGTGTGACCCAGGCGCTGGGCGAGCTCTTGCACCAGATCCAGCACATCGCGCGAGGCGGCGGGATCGAGGCCGGAGGTGGGTTCATCCAGAAACAGAATCTCGGGCTCGTGGATCAGGGCGCGGGCAATGGCGAGACGTTGCTTCATGCCGCGGCTGTAGGTGCCGGTTTTGTCGTCGCCCCGCTGCAGCAGGCCAAAGCGCGTCAGCAGCGCCTCGATGCGCTGGGAGAGAATCTCTGGTTCCACGCCGTACACGGTTCCGAAAAACCGCAGGTTCTGCCGGGCGGTGAGGCTCTCGTACAGGCTGGGATTCTCGGTAAGCACTCCGGTGCGCCTGCGAATCTGGGTGCCTTTCTCGATGGGATCCAGGCTGAGCACCTGGGCGCTGCCCGCGGAAGGCTGCAGGATGCCGTTCAACAGGCGCACCGTGGTGGTTTTGCCGGCGCCGTTAGGCCCCAGAAAGCCAAATACCTGGCCGCGCCCCACTGACAGCGTGAGGTCGCGCACCGCCCAATGGGAGCCAAACTGCCTCCCCAGGGACTGTGTTTCGATGATCGTATCCAACCCAGCCTCCAGCGACATTGTGGCGCACTATAGAGACGGGCCTCACCCCTGTCAATTCGCCATCTGCCGACGGGAACGTCCGGCCGATCTGCGTGTGAGAGCACCTGGCACAGCCTCACGTGCGGGGCCATCAAGCACAAAGCTCGTCCTGCATCAACTGTACCAGGCCGGCGCAGAGTGGGTCGGGCTCGAGCTAGGCAGCCACGGGCCTGCTGTAGCTGGGGCCCGTCGTCTCGATCGCGCGGTGCAAATAGTTTGCCAGACGCGGGATGCCCGCCTGCAGTGAATCCACCCGGGCGCAAAACGAGAGACGCACATAGTGGTCGCTCTGGTCGCCAAAGCTGCGCCCAGGGGCCACTGCCAGGTGTTCTGCATCCACCAGGTCACAGGCAAAGCGCACCGAGTCGGCTGGTTGGCCCGAGATGTCCACCAGCATATAAAAGGCGCCATGAGGTACCGAGACCGAGAGCTCGTTGTCGGTCGCCAGGGCCAACGCAAGGTCGCGACGGAACTGGTACTCCTGCCGCATGCTCGCCACACAGTCCTGCGGGCCGAGAAGGGCAGCCACAGCGGCGTGCTGCGCCACCGTATTGACACAGGACGTGGTGGGCTCCTGAATCTTGGTCATCGCAGAGATCACCTGGTCATTCGCTACCGCAAAGCCCACCCGCCAACCCGTCATGGCATAGGTCTTGCTGGTGGTAAAGATGCTGATGACGCGCCCTTCGTCATCCCACTGGGCCGGGGAGATATGCTGCCCCTCGTAGACCAGCCGATCATAGGTCTCGTCGGATACGAGGTAGAGATCGTGGCGTCGGCAGAACTCCAGGCAGGCACGCAGTGTGGCCTCCGAGTACACGGCGCCGGTGGGATTGCAGGGGCTATTGATAAAGAGCGCCTTTGTGCGATCGTTCACCATCCGCTCCAGGGCCGCCATGTCGGGCTCGAACCCGCGCGTCGCCACGGTGGGATAGAATCGAGGCACGGCATGATTCAGCCGGGCCGCCATGGCAAAGTTTCCATACCCAGGATCTGGCAACAGGATCTCGTCACCCGGGTTCAACAGCACGGTCATGGTGGAAAACACTGCCTGCATGGCGCCCACGGTCACCATAATGTTCTGGGGCGACACGTGGAGGTTGTTCTCGCGAGCGAGCTTGACCACCACCGCCTCACGCAGGGCGGGCATGCCGGCGTTGGCTGTGTAGCCAGTGTATTCGTTGCGGGCAGCGCGCACCGCAGCGTCGATCACGTGGGCAGGGGGCTCAAAGTCAGGCTGGCCGATCTCCAAGTGGATGGCGTCGGGGAAGGCAGCGGCGCGGTCCAGGATGAGTCGAATGGGCGACCTGCTGATACCTGTGACGCTCTGTGCCAGCGCTTGCATAGCGATCCGTTCCTTTCCCACGGGCATGCCCAGAATACAAGAGTGCCGCAGCATCGGAAGGCCCGGCCTCCTTGCTCGGCACTCCAGAGTGCAGGCATCGCACTCTGCGTGGCGAAAAAGTATAGGACGATCCCTCCCTGCTGCAACTGGGAAGGGTGTTTTTGCAATGGGCGCTGCTCGACCGGACCGGTCGATCACCCGTTGACAGCCCGCGCCAGAGATGTTACCATGCTGCTACCGACAGGCTTGGTAGCACGGGCCTGGCTAAAATTACATGGGCCCGGTAGCGTTTTGGTGCGCTTCCGGGCTCAACTCGTCAAGGAGGCTCCATTATGCAGGTCTCTGTCAAGAGCAAAGGGCTCGCTTCAGCAGACTCGCTGCGTGAATACGTGGAAGGCAAAGTGAGCCGGCTGGATCGCTATCTCCCCGAGGTCTCTGTTGCAGAGGTCGATCTGGAGGCACAAAAGACCCGCAACGCAGAGCACAGTCAGGTGGCACAGATCACACTGCGCTCGGCGCGGGGTATTGTGTTGCGAGCGGAAGAGCGCTCGGCTGACATGCGCGCCTCGATCGATGCGGCGATGGACAAGATGGAACGCCAGATTCGCAACTACAAGGGCAAGCACTGGCAAGACAGAAGCCGTCGTGGCTCTGAGCATGCAGAAACACAGATCACCGAGGCCTTGGCCGTTGAAGAGGACGATGCCACCCAGGGCGTGGTTCGCGTCAAGTCGTTCCAAACCCGCCCGATGGATGTGGATGAGGCCATCGAACAGATGGAACTCCTCGGCCATGACTTTTTCATCTTTTACAATGTCAATACCAACAACTTTAGCGTGGTCTACCGCCGGCATGACCAGGGCTATGGTCTGTTGTTGCCCGAGCTGATCTGATCCTCATTGTGAAAACGGTGGTGGGAGCCCTTCCCACCACCGTTTGTGTTACCCCGCAGCCTCATGGGCGCGCCACAATTGGCTCAGGCGCGCGGTGACGGCATATCCGTAATAGTATGCCACCAGAGCGCACAATTTGAGCCCGTGCCAGCCGTCGCGAAATCCCTGCAGGCGCACATAGTGTCTCCAGAATTCGCGCAACGGCTGCGAAAACCGGGTCCAGACATGGGGGCGAATGCCTGCCTGGAAGCGGCGTTGTGCTTCCAGCTCCACGTACTGGTGTTGCTTGGTGATGAACTGGCCCAGGCTGGCATAGTTATGGTGGATCAACGGTTGTTGCAGGTGGCCCGCCTCGCCCTGCAGTTGCACCATCTCGTGCACCGGATAGTCTACGTCGTAGCGTGCACAGTCCACACGGTAGAGGCGCATTTGATAGTCGGGATACCAACCTCCGTGGCGGGTTTCCTTGCCCCAGAGGAAATTACGTCGAGGCACCCACCATCCAGTCTCCTGTCCATGTGCCACCACGTGGAGGATCTCTTGCGCCAGTGCTGGTGTGGCCTCTTCGTCCGAATCGATGTAAAAGAGCCATTCGGTGCGCGTCTCGGCAAAGCCGACGTTGCGCTGCTGGGCAAAGTTCTCAAAGCGACTGCGGTGTACCCGTGCCCCGAGGCCCTCACTGATCTCGGCGGTACGGTCCGTGCTGCGCGTATCCAGAATGACCAGCAGCTCGTCAGCCCAGGCCACACTTTGCAGACAGCGCGCAATGATCTCTTCATTGTTGCTGGCCAGCACTGCGGCGGTCAGGCTCGCCATGTTACAGCGCTCCCACCGTGCGGTAAGCCTCCAGCTCCCGCGCGGCTGCCTCCGCCGAGATCTGATGCTGAGCCAGTCGGCGTCGCACGGCCCGTGCCCGTCGGTGCAAGCCCATCCGTAAAATGGCACGGGCGGCAGTCCGGTAGGCGGGAGAGTAATGCTTGGAGAACAGTCTGAATCGGCTCTGCCAGAGCGCAACAAACATGCGCTCACGAAACTGTGAGGTGCTCTGTCCGCCCAGATGGACGATCCGTGCCTGGGGCACACAATAGATCTGCCAGCCCGCCCGGCGCGTCCGGATGCACCAGTCGATCTCTTCACAGTACATAAAGAACCCCTCATCCAGCAGGCCCACCTGGTCCAGCGTGGTGTTGCGCATGAGCAGCGCAGCGCCCAGAGGGTGATCGATGGGAAAGGGGTCCTGGCCGGCATACAGGCGGAGCGGGTAACGCCCATTGAGGCGCGAATTGATCAGCCGATGATTGATGGTCCAAAAGTCAAAGAGGATCATCCAGAGGTTGGGGAAGCGAAAAGCCCCATGTTGGAAGGAGCCATCCTCGTAAGCCAGTTGCGCGCCCGCCGCGCCCACCGTGGGATGTGCGTCCATGAATGACAGCATGTGGCTGAGCGCCTGGGGCCGCACCAGCGTATCCGGATTCAGCAGTAACGTATAAGCTGGAGCCTCCGGTGACCGCTGGCAGGCTTGAATGCCCAGGTTGGAGGCGCGCGCAAAGCCCAGGTTCTCGGCACGAGCCATGAGGTGTGCCTGTGGAAAAGCCTCCCGCACCATGGCAGGAGTGCCGTCTGCCGAGGCGTTGTCGATGACCCACACCTGCCCGTCGATGGACTCGTGCTCCAGCGCCTCGAACACCGACGCCAGGCAGTTCCTGGTCAGCTGACAGGTGTTGTAACTGACGATGACGATACCCAGGTCCACAAAAGCCCTCGCTAGTATGCTATGGCGATCTGTGTGGGCGCGATGCGATCCTGGACGATCCACACCTGTTCGTGAATCAGGCCCAGCCAGTAGTAGGGCGCATCCTTGACGGGCAGGTCATCCACGGTGAGCCCCCCGGTGACCTGTACCGTCTGACCCGGCATCAGGTACAGCTGCGGGCCGGAATCCGTCTGTACCAGCGTCAGCTCGTCGTCCATGCCCAGCTGCCATCTGAAGGGAAAGGTTCGTCCTGCGCTGTTGCCCTCATAGTCCAACCCTACCCGAAAGAGCCCGGGCTCTTCGTACTCTTGGAGAGTGTTATAGTTGAACCCGGTGGAGTAAACGGTGCCCGGCTCGGGCCCCTTGGTGCGCACAGGCACGCGACCGATGTTGCGCACGGTGCAGGTGAAATACAGCGTTCCGTGGAGTGGCAGCATAGAGGGCTCAAAGGTGGCCGCACGGTTCACAATTTCTACCAGCGGTACCCCTCCTTCTTCGATGGTCAAGCTCGAACGCTCCTCGGCGATGTTGCCCACCGCATCGACCGCCCTCACCACCACCGTATACTCCCCATCGGGAGGGGGCGATGCGCCCAGGTCGATGCCACCATCATAGTCGTGCTCGTGGGTGCCCGGGGCGCCATCGAGGCGGATCTCGTCCTCGGGCACCGGATACTTGGTGCCATCCGCACCCAGCAGGTATACCTCTACACGCAGCACCTCTTTGCTGAGGTTGTATCCGATGCGCACCCGGTCACCAATGCCGTCGCGGTTCGGGGTGAACCGATCGGGAAAGACGCTCAGGTTGTCGATCACCAGCGGGAGGGTGTCTCCTCCCTCGAGGGTAATGGCGGCCTGGGCACTCTGTTTGCGGCCACGCATGTCCACCGCTTCGAACTCGACGCGGTACTGGCCGTCGGGCAACAGCGCACCGTCGATGACGCCGCCAAAATAGATCGTGCGCTCGCCTCGGGAGCGGCGTTCGCTCACTCGCAGGGGATGGCGAACGCCGGCCTCATCCACCAGCGCGATGCTCACCAGCGCCGTGCGTGAGACGGTATAGTGAATCTCTGCCACATCGGCCTCGCCGTCCGCATTGGGCGAGATGACCAGCGGGCGGATGTTGATGCCGCTGAGCAGATTCTGTCCGGCGCACCCTGCCAGCAGCAGAGCGAGGCACAGGGCCGCCAGGAGCATCAGTTTTGGTCGCGCAGACATACCTTGCACCCCATGGATTGGTGAGTTACCACGCTGTCACAGTCTAGACAATCGATTGTGGAGGGTCAAGATACCACCTCGCGGGATGTAACGGATTGGCTGTGACGATCGCCTGTGCTCAGAGCTGCTGGCTGCAGGGTTGGAGCCATGCAACCGCTGCGCTAGAATACGCGGCGGCCCATGGTTGTCGAGGAGAGGATATGCTCAATTACCGCGAGGCACTGGAATTCATCCTGCAACGGACCGATTTTGAGCGCGATCGAGGCACCCCGTATGCCCAGCGTGACTGGCGGCTGGCGCGTGTGCAAGAGCTATTGGAACAGCTCGGAAACCCGCACCTTGCCTATCGCTCCGTACACATTGCAGGAACCAAGGGCAAAGGTTCCACCACGGCGATGATCGAGGCCATGCTGCGGGCGGCCCACTACCGAACCGGCATGTACACCTCACCCCATTTGCACACCTTTCGCGAGCGCATCCGCCTGCAGGGGGCTCCGATCAGCGAGGCCGACCTGGTGGCACTGGTCAATGACATGCAGCCCATCGTCCAGGGGAGGCCGAGCGTCTCTGTATTCGAGATGATCACCGCTCTGGGCATGTGGTACATGGCGCGCTCAGCGGTGGATGTGGGCGTCTTTGAGGTGGGCCTGGGGGGACGCCTGGATGCAACCAATGTGCTCCAACCTTTGGTCTCGGTGATCACTTCGATCAGCATCGACCACGTCAACGTGCTGGGCTCTACTCTGGCTCAGATCGCCGGTGAAAAGGCGGGCATCATCAAGCCGGGCGTGCC
>JAAYED010000138.1 GCA_012728955.1 Chloroflexota bacterium | reverse complement strand
AGCGCTTCTTCTCCTCCTTGGTGAACGAGCCTCATCGGTCGCAGTGGGCGGCGATGGATGAGGCTCGTTCTAATTCCGTGTCAGACGGTTTTCCATCCGGGCAGCCCAACTCGCTGTCATCCGTCTGGTGGCTTGCTCCGAGTTGCCGATGCCATCGTGTTGCTGTATGCTCGCCCAAATGCGCGGCGCGCCTATGCGCGCAGAGGGCGCTCATCATACGGTTCGACTATTCAGACTGGGGGCAAAGTGGCTCATGGACCCAATCCGTATTCTGCTGGCTGACGATCATACCATGGTACGCGAGGGCACGCGCAAGATTTTGGAGCGCGAGCCTGATCTCCGCGTGGTTGCGGAGGCGGGAGACGGCCAGGAGACGATTCGGCTGGTGGAGCAATGGCAGCCGGACCTGGCCATCGTGGATATCAGCATGCCGGTCATGAACGGAATCGAGGCCACCAAGGGGATCAAGAAGGTTTCTCCACAGACGGCAGTGCTGGTGTTGACGGCGTATGATGATGACCAGTACGTGTTCGCCATTCTAGAGGCTGGGGCCGCGGGCTATCTTTTGAAGAATGCCCGCAGCAGCGAGTTGATCGAGGCGGTGCGTCGGGTGCATCAGGGGGAAGCCGTGCTACATCCCTCCATCCAGAAGAAGGTACTGCGGCGAGTGCAGGATGGACAGCCCTCCAGCGAGCCGGAGGGAGATTTGCTCACCGATCGGGAGATGGATGTGTTGCGGCTGGCGGCCCGTGGCCTGAGCAACCGGCAGATCGCCGATGAGTTGTTCCTCAGCCCGCGCACGGTGCAGACTCATATGGCGAACATCTTTAGCAAGCTGGAGGTGGGGTCGCGCACAGAAGCCGTGATGATGGGATTGCGCAAGCGGTGGTTGACGCTGGAAGACCTGGACGAGTCGTAAGGCCCAGCCAGCGCACCCCCTAACCCCAAGGCAGCGGAAAGCATCCTGCTCGCAGAGGGGAGGGTAGCGCGTTTGCCCGAAATATATCACGGGACGGGAGTAAGCAAAGAACGGTCCAGACGATAAAGGCCGCCCTGGGTGCCCACCCAGAGGGCACCTCCAGGTTGGGGCCAGAGGATACGCGCGCCGACGAGGTCTACATAAGACCAGTCGGCGTTTTCCGTGCGGACGGAAATCCCCGCTGCTGTCGCGATCCACAGGGTACCCTCGGCGTCCACCTGCACATCCGACAAGTCCATCGAACGCAGGCCCCCCTCCGTGCTTTCGGTAGTGAAGCGGGTCCATTTCCCCGAAGGGAGAACGCGGGCCAGGCCGCGAAAAGTAGCCATCCAGATGGTGTCATCTGGCCCCAGGGCCACGGCGCGAACGTCCTGATGCAGCAAGCCATCTTCCACTCCCAGCAGGGAGAACTCGCCTTCTGGTGTGCGTACCCCCAGTCCTTGCGGTGTGGCGAACCAGGCCCGGCCATCACTACTGACGACCATATCCACGGGCAGCACGCCGAGCTTTTGCGCCACCTGGGCTATCTCTACCCATT
>JAAYED010000013.1 GCA_012728955.1 Chloroflexota bacterium | reverse complement strand
TGACGACATCCAGAGCGGGTAAGCGGGGCCTCATCCAGTATGCCTGGGAGAAACCCTCTTCCAGCAGGCGCTCTGCAATGGGGCCCAAATGCGCGCCGCTCTTGATCAGGCTGGTCAGCACCCCCGCATGGGAGATGTCTCCCACCAGAATCACCCCCTTGAGCACATCCCCTTGCAGGACAACCTTTTTATAGATTCCCTGCTGGGGCCGATAGAGCGTCCGTACCTGGTAGCCCTCTGCCTCCGTGGCTTTGCACAGCCCGAAGGAGATGGCCGGGACCTCGCGGAACTCGACGGCGTTCTGCAGACCCACCTCGCCCGTATAGGGCCGTTGCTGTCCGGCCATGTTCCTGGCGGCCAGCTTTCCCTGGGCCACCGCATTCGGCCAGATGGGCGTAGTTTTCGGCTCGCCCGTCCACAGGTCGCGCGCCTGGGCCACATCGCCCGCCGAGTAAATCCCCGGCACGTTGGTCTGCAAATAGTCGTCTACCAACACGCCGATGTCCGCCTTGATGGGCGTGCGGCGCACCAGTTCCAGGTTGGAGCGCACACCAACGGCACAGACGACAAAATCAGCCTCCAGCGATTCGTTCGAGCACAGATTGACCCGTAGCCCTGCGCGCCCCTCGTCTATGCGCGTCACCTGATGATCGCTCCCCGTGCGGATGGCGATTCGTTCCGCCGCCAGGTCGTTGGTGATGATCCCGGCGGCCAGTTCGTCCAGGTTAGCATACAGGATATGCGGCATCCTCTCCAGCACGGTCACCTGCAAGCCCAGCCGCTTCAAAGCATAGGCCGCTTCCAGGCCAATATACCCGCCACCGATGACCACGGCCCGGTCGGCCCCAGCAGCCAACTCGATGATGCGGTCGGCGTCGGCCATCGTGCGCAAGCCCACCACGCGCTCGCTCTGTAGGCCAGGAATAGGCGGCATGGCAGATACTGCACCCGTGGCGATCAGCAGCCGGTCATAGTCTATCCGCTGCCCATCATCCAACCGCAACACGCGCTGATCCGTATCCAGTTCTATGGCGGAGCGGCCCAGCAACAGGTCAAAACGCTGTTGCTGGTAAAACTCGGCGGGGTGCAGCAGCAGCCGCTCCTTGCTGCGATCCCCCCGGATATACTCTGCCAGCAGGCAGCGGGAGTAGGTCAGATACGGTTCATCGGAGATGATCAAGATCTCGTCCGTGGGGCTGAGCGCGCGCAGTTGGCGCGCAGCGGCTAAACCCGCCGCGCCATTGCCCAGAATTACGTGCCGCATGATAGCTGCCCTCCCGTCAGGTGCGTGGCAACCTGCTGGCGCCGCTCTTCGGCCAGCGGCTCCACGTCTACCCACTCCAGCGCCTCATTGGGACAGGCCGCCACGCAGGCGGGCACGTCCCGATCCTGGCACAGGTCGCACTTGTGCGCGATCTTGCCGAGCTTGTCTACCCCGCCAAAGGGGCAGACCATCACACACATCCAGCAACCGGCACATTGCTCCTGATGGTTGATCACCGACTGGTGCTTGCCATCCTGCCGCATCGAGCCGATGGAGCAGACCGAGACGCAGGCTGGTTCCAGACAATGGCGGCAGGTCGTGGGCACCGGCGCGTTATCTTGGGCAGGCTCGACCCAAATCCGGGTAGTGCGCAGCATACCCGGCGTGATGGTCTGCATAATCGCCTCGGTGGTCACGGGCGCGCCGGGGTGCTTGTGGGCAGTGACACAGGCTACCTCGCAGGTCATACAACCGTAACATCTTTCGG
>JAAYED010000137.1 GCA_012728955.1 Chloroflexota bacterium | reverse complement strand
CGCTGGATGCCTACGCCCGGGCCCGGGGTGTGGAGCTGCAGCCCAACCTCAACTGCTTTGGCCACTGCGCCCACCTGCTCAGTCTGCCCGAGTACCGCCACCTCTCCGAGACGGCGGTGCCCTGGACGCTGACCCCGGTGGAGGAAGGCACCTACTCCCTGCTGGGCGACCTGTTGGACGACCTGCTGCCCCCCTTTGGCTCCTGCGTGCTCAACGCCGGATGCGACGAGACGTGGGACCTGGGCAAGGGCCGCTCGGCGGAGCGGGTGGCCGAGATCGGCCTGGGCCGAGTGTACCTGCAGCATCTGCAACGCCTGCACGCCATGGCGGCGGCGCGCGGGCACCGCGTTCAGTTCTGGGGCGATATCCTGTTGCACCATCCAGAGCTGGTGCCAGAGTTGCCAGAGGATGTGACTCTGCTGGATTGGCACTATGAGGCGCAGCAGCGCTATCCCTCGCTGCGCGTTTTCGCCGAGAGCGGCCGACCCTTCTGGGTCTGCCCCGGCACCTCCAGCTGGAACACACTCTTTCCCCGCATCGAGAACTCGAACCGTAACATCAAGGTGCTGGCCCGGCAGGGTGCCCGGCGAGGAGCAGAGGGGCTGCTGCTCACGGATTGGGGGGATCACGGCCACTATCAGCCCCTGGGCCAGTCCTGGTACGGCTATGCCTATGGCGCGACGCAGGCCTGGTCGGGCGGGGAGACCACGGACGAGGCTTTTGACGCACGCTTTGGTACGCTCTGGTTCGGCGACCATGGCGACAAGGTCGTCGAGGCCATCCGTGCTCTGGGACGCCTGAACACGCTGGAGGGCATGCCGCGGCCCAATAACAGCAACAGCATCGTGATGGTGCTGGATGAGCCCCTGGCGGGGGATCTGTGGCGCACCGTCCCCGACGAGACTCTGGCCGAGGTGGTAGCGGTGGCGCGGGCGGCGGAAGGGGTGTTTCGCGCGGCGCAGCGTGAGTCGCGCGATCCGCTCACTCTTGAAGAGATGGCGCTCACCTGCCGCTGGCTGGAGTATGGCGCCATCAAGGTGCGGGTGACGCGGGCCTTGCGGAACGCGTTGGCCTCGCCCCTGAACCTGCAACGCATGGCCCGGGCGGGGATGCACACCCTGCGCAAGCTGGCACGGGAGCTGGAGCCGCTCCAGGCGGATTTTGTGCGTCTGTGGCGGCTGCGCGCCCGCGATTCCGAGATCCGCATCCACCTGGAAGCGCTTGAGAGCCTCAAAGAGCGCTTTGGGCTGGCCGAACAGTGGCTGGCCCGCATCGCCAGCGGCGAGCTCGACAGCCTGGAGGTGGCCGCCTACCGGAAGGCTACGCCCCGCTATGAGATCCTGGGCCAGGCCTTTTGGCGCGAGATGCGCGCCATCACCGGCCAGCCCTAGAGCGGCAAAAAAGACAGCGGGACGAGCAATGCTCGTCCCGCTGTTTCACTCCCGGGGAGGGAAGTGCAACTCTGGCCCGCCTGTGCGGGCGACTCACTGGGCGGCGCCATCCGCAGGGGTATCCCCCGCTGCAACCGACTCCAGCCTCTCGACCACAATGGAACAGTCGGCGATGAGCGCCCCCAGGGCGCCCAGAGCGGCCAGGGCCGGCATGAACACCGCCCCCACCGCCGCCACCGTCAGCGGCAGCTCCAGGATGTCCGTGCCGGCATGCCGGATGACCAGCCGTCGGATGTTGCCCTGATGCAGCAGCTCCTTGACCTTGTCCACCAGCTGCGAGCCCGAGACATGGATCTCCTCACGGACAGTCTGTTTCTCGTCGGTGCCAAAAGGTTCTGTCATCTCTCCTCCACAACGCTGGCCGGCGGCTATTTATCCAGCACCTGAATTTTGAAACCCAGCAGGATCATCAGCACGACGGCCACGGCAGCGAGGTGCGGAAAGACGAGCACAAAGAGCACGGCCAGTATCAACGGCAACTGCACCACCGTTTCGTTACCGCGAGATGCCAGAAAAGTTGTCTTCCAGATCTGCGACGCCAGGCTGTTTATGGTGTCCCACAGGCTCTGCTTGGGAGCCCGGGGCTGCTCAGGCGTGGTGGGCTGATCGTCTAGCTCAAATGGTTCAGGCATGCTGCTCCTCTCGATCAAGGCTCTCTGTAATTACACCCCCTATACGCACTGATCCACTGCAGGTTGCGCGCCCCCTTGGGGAACAAAGGCTCTCGACCGCCGAGACGCGACGGTACCTGCCTTTGGGACCGAAAGGAGTATGCGGAGAGCGGGGGTGAACAGGAGGAGGCTCGGTCAGCTCTGCAGGGAGCCGATCAGGCCCTCATCGCCCAGGGCAAGACAGGTGACCGTGCGAATCTGGTTGTGCAGGTCCTCCGAGGAGGGCACACCGATACGCAGATAGTTGTCTGACAGGCCCTGCCAAACCGACGTACCGCCCAGGGTGGCGCGCCCCTCAAAAAGTACCGACAGCGGACGTCCCAAAAAGCGCTGCTGGTAGGTATGCTCCAGGCGCCGGGCGAGTTCGCTGAGCGCCTGGGCACGCTCGCGGGCCACCGCATCCGACACCGGATTGGGGTAACGGGCCGCCGGCGTACCAGACCGTGCCGAAAAGCGAAAGATGTGCAGCCGCGCCAGAGCCAGACGCTCGGCGAGAGCGCAGGTACGCCGGGCGTCCTCGTCCGTCTCGCCGGGAAATCCGACGATCAGGTCGGCGGAGAGGGCCATGTCGGGCACCGCGGCGTATACCCGCTTCACCAGGGCGACATAGTCGGCCACGCGGGACAGGCGGCCCATGCGGGCCAGTACGGCATCGCTGCCGCTTTGCAAGGGCAGGTGCAGATGCCGACAGAGACGCCCGTCCTGCCAGAGATCCAGCAGCCGCTCATCCAGATCGTCCGGCTCGAGGGAAGAGAGCCGCACCCGCTCGACATCCGTCTCGCCCAGTATACGCGCCACCAGATCGGCCAGGCGCCCGTGGCGGGCAGGCAGGTCGCGCCCATAGGCACCCAGATTGACCCCAGAGAGCACCACCTCGCGGGCACCGGCCGCCTGGCGGGCGCGCACTTCTTGCAGCACCAGCTCGGCCGCCACACTGTGCGACGGGCCCCGCGCCACGCGCACGATGCAGTAGGTACAGTGGTTGTCGCAGCCGTCCTGCACCTTGATAAAGGCACGGGTGCGCCGAGGCCGCGAGGGCTCTGGTGACGGCAGGGCCAGTGGGAGAGCGACGTCCTGCTGAGCGGCAATCAGGTCCAGCACGCGCGCCTTGTCCGCGTTGGGAACCACCAGCTGCACCCCGGGCAGCGTTGCGGCTGTGTCCGGCGAAATGGTCCCAAAGCAGCCCAGCACTGCCAGCCTGGCTTGCGGCGCCTGACGGTGTATCCGACGCAGGGCCTGACGGGACTTGCGCTCGGCCACGTGGGTTACCGCACAGGTGTTCAGCAGTACCCAATCGGCATCCTCGGGACGTTCCACAACCCGACACCCGCGCCGCCGCGCCTCGCCCTCCAGCTGCTCGACCTCTGCCTCGTTCAGGCGACATCCCAGGGCGGCGAGATGGATGCGCAAGGGTCGTAGAGCCAGCGGCTCACCGATGGCGGCCTCGCGGCTGCCACCAGCCGGAACAACTGTTGGGTCGGTTGCCCTGCCGAGGGGCATGGATGCGGACAAAGAACAGACCTCCCTGCGCGGATCCCTGCGAGAAACAGCCTCTGCAAGAGCCTGCTGCACCCCGTGGCCGGCCAAGGCCAACAGGACCGGCCATCGATGGGGAATGACTCTCTCTCCAACACCGCTCTCGTAAGTGCGCCGATTTGCGGGCTTGCACGACTGAGCTGCTTGACGCGCCGTTTACCGACGCTAGAATTCTCCCTGCACGCTGAGCAATGTTTCGGGAGAAGTGAATCCATGCGGCACTATAGATCAGTTTCAATCGCGCTCACAATCAGCGCCCTGATGATGACAGTGCTGCTTTCGGGTTGCCTGGGACGCAGCGGTCTCGACAATACAGAGCTGACATTCAGCCTGCCCACTACGCTCTCGATCACCCGGGGCGCCTCGCTGCTGAACACCGGCATCAGTTACGAGTCGGCCAGCGACGACGCGGTGTGGCTGAACATTGGCGGTCGGCGGGCGCTCAAACGTATGGGCGACTCGGTGAGCTGGAAGGGCAGCCTGTTTGCGGGCACCAACGCCGAGCTCGCTCTGCGGCTGGTCCACATCGGCGAGGACAAGGTGGACCTGGCCGGCACGGCGCGCATTACCGTGCACGACGTGAGCCCGGAGGCGGGTGGCCTGGTCACCACGGCGCCAGTCACCTTCAGCGGGCCGGTGGCCTATGGTGTCGCTGTCGACAGCTATATCCCTGGCACCACCCTGGCCTACCTGGGTCCGGCGGAGGAGGGCGCCGAGCTGTCTGGCCTCGGCAACGAGTATCCCTACCGGCGCATGGGTGATTCCGTGATCTGGGAGGGGCGCCTGCGACCGGGCGTCTATCTCCGAACCGAGCTGCGCACCGTCCAGTATGACAGCAAGGGCCTGCGACTGGCAGGCATCGCCACATTGTGGTTCGGTGAGTGACCTTTCGAGATTTCAGGCTCGCCCACAAGATGCTTTGTAATCTCGAATGTTAGTGGGTATAATGTACGTAGTTGAGAAACCTTGAGGAGAGAGATCGTGGACAATTTGGACTATCGCCCCAACATGAGCAACGGTGCGGAGGGGCCGGATCTGGCTGATCATCCGATGACCGAGCTGCTCGAGCAAGAGTTCTCGCGCGTGATCCCCCAGCACGGTGAAACCATGGAGGGAGTCATCGTCGAGATCAACTCGAACGAGATCGTCGTCGACATCGGAACCAAATCCGAAGGTATTGTGCCTGCCCGCGATCTCGAACGCATGGATCCTGAGGTCGTCAAAGAGCTGGCCGTGGGCGACACGGTCTATGTGTACGTGGTGCGCAGCCAGGACGCCTCCGGCAACAGCATCCTTTCGCTTTCGCGCGCCGTGCTCGAGACCGACTGGCAAAAGGCCAGCGAGATGTTCGAGTCGGAAGAGGTCTTTACTGGCACCGTCTCCAGCTGCAACCGCGGTGGCGTGATTGTGCGGGTGGGCCGCGTGCGGGGCTTTGTGCCCGCATCCCAGATCGCCAGCATTCGCCTGAACCGATCGGATACGGAGGAGGAGCGCATCGAGCGGTTGAACGAGCTCTTGAACAAGGAGCTGCAGTTCAAGATCATCGAGCTGGATCGCCGCCGCAACCGGCTGATCCTCTCTGAGCGCGCCGCCATGCGCGAGTGGCGCCAGGATCAAAAGGATCGCCTGCTGGACGAGCTGCAGGAAGGCGAGTCTCGCAAGGGTGTGGTCAGCAGCCTGTGCGACTTTGGCGCCTTTGTTGACCTGGGTGGTGCCGACGGACTGGTGCACCTCTCCGAACTCTCCTGGAGCCGCGTGGGGCATCCCCGCGAGGTGCTCAAGGTGGGGCAAGAGGTGGAGGTGTATGTGCTCAGCGTCGATCGCGAGCGCAAGCGCATCGCCCTGAGCCTGAAGCGTCTCAAGGCCGAACCCTGGACCACCGTGGAAGAGCGCTACGAGATCGGACAGCTGGTCAAGGCTACCGTCACCAAGATTACCGATTTCGGCGCCTTTGCGCGCCTGGATGAAGAGATCGAGGGCCTGATCCACATCTCCGAACTCTCGGAGGACCGCATCGGGCACCCCAGTGAGGTAGTCTCAGAGGGGCAGGAGCTCGAGCTCAGGATCATCCGCATCGATGCGGCGCGCCAGCGCATGGGCCTCAGCCTGCGCAGGGTGAATGAGGACCAGTACTTTGCCGGATACGACTGGAGCGCAACGGACGACTCGGAGAGCGATTCCGGCTACTAGATGAGGCGCTGAGCGGGAGCAACGGCCCTGGAAGAGGCTTCCGCCAAGAGCTGTACTGGCTGCTGCGCGCACAATTGAATAACCACTGCGAGGGGGCTGGTGTACCGGGTACACGGCCCCTTTGCGTCATCGCCACGTGCAGCAGGGCCGTGGCGAATGGTGTATAATAGGGGTACCCGTAGAGTACCTCTCTTGCAGGTGTGCCCCAGGGCAACCATCCTGCAGGTTCCCCGTATAGTACGGCAACTGGCTCCAACCCGGAGCGTATCGTCAGGACAAGGAGAATCATGGCTAACGGCTTCGATCGGTTCAGCAGGGGCGCCCGGCAGTCCCTGAGCATGGCTCAGGAAGAGGCCCGCCGCTTGAACCATCGGTATATAGGTACCGAGCATCTGTTGCTCGGTCTGATCCGGGAGGAAAAAGGCGAGGCCGCGCGCATTCTTTCCGAGATGGTCTTGACCATCGGGCAGCTGCGAGACGCGGTGGAGCGCATGGTGGGCACTGGAGACAGGGCCCCCGCCAGCCTGCAACTGGGTGAGCAGACCAAAAAGGTCATCCAGCTGGCCATCGACGAGTCCAAGCGGCGCGGCCACGAGCAGATCGGTACCGAGCACCTTCTGATGGCGCTGGTGCAGCTGCCCGATTCGATGGCTGCCACCGTGCTGGAGGGGCTCTCCATCAATCTGGACGTGCTCAACCGGCGGTTGCGTCACTTTTTGGCCGAGCGTCCGGCCATGCCGCCCGAGGCAGCAGCGCCTGCCGCGCGAGGCGCAGGCCGCCGCGAAGGCGCCGCCAGCCCCGCCAAGGAACAGTCTCTGGTAGAGCAGCTGAGCACCGACCTGACCGACCTGGCCGAACAGGGCGACCTGGACCCCGTGATCGGGCGTCAGGTCGAGATCGAGCGCGTGATCCAGATCTTGGCCCGCCGCACCAAGAACAACCCGGCCCTGATCGGCGAGCCGGGGGTAGGCAAGACCGCCATCGTCGAGGGACTGGCGCAGCGCATGGTGGCGGGCCAGGTGCCCGATGACCTGCGCAACAAGCGCCTGGTCCGCCTGGATGTGGGCTCGCTGGTGGCCGGCACCATGTATCGCGGCCAGTTCGAAGAGCGCCTGAAAAAGGTGATCGACGAGATCAAGGCCAGCGAGACCGTGCTGTTCATCGACGAGCTGCACATGCTGGTGGGCGCCGGCTCGGCGGGCAGCTCGATGGACGCCGCCAACATTCTCAAGCCGGCGCTGGCCCGTGGTGAGCTGCAGTGCATCGGCGCCACCACGCTGGACGAGTACCGCAAGCATATCGAGAGCGATTCGGCGCTGGAACGGCGCTTTCAGCCGGTGTATGTGGGCGAACCCTCTCAGGAGGAGACGCTGGAGATCCTGCGGGGCATCCGCAGCCGCTATGAGGAGCACCATGGCCTCACCATCACCGATGAGGCCCTCAGTGCCGCCGCCCGGTTGGCCACCCGCTATGTGCCCGATCGTTTTCTGCCCGACAAGGCCATCGACCTGATCGATGAGGCAGCCTCTCGGGTGCGGGTGTTCCGCGTGCTTCATCCTGAAGCAGCGCTGGAGCCGCCCGTGGCGGTGCCCGCGCAGGCAGCGCTGTTGACGGCCGGCGCCGCAGAGGGCTCTGACTTGACCCTCACGGCGGAGATGCAATTCGAGGAGCCAGCGGAGCGTCTGTTGGTGACGGCCGACGATATCGCCGAGATCGTAGCCATGTGGACGGGCGTGCCCGTTAACAGCATCGCCGAAGAAGAGTCGCTCCGCCTGCTGCGCATGGAGGACACGCTGCACGAGCGTATCGTCGGCCAGGACGAGGCTATCGAGACGCTGTCACGGGCGGTGCGTCGCGCCCGTGCTGGCCTCAAGGATCCGCGCCGGCCCATCGGTTCCTTTATCTTTCTGGGGCCCACGGGCGTCGGCAAGACGGAGCTGGCCAAGGCGCTGGCACAGTTCATGTTCGGCAGCGAAGAGGCGTTGCTCCAGTTCGACATGTCCGAGTTCATGGAGCGGCACACCTTGTCGCGGCTGGTGGGGGCCCCTCCCGGCTATGTGGGCTATGAGGAGGCCGGCCAACTGACCGAGGCCGTGCGGCGGCGCCCCTACTCGGTGGTGTGCTTTGACGAGATCGAAAAGGCCCACCCGGAAGCGTTCAACATGCTCCTTCAGATTATGGAAGAGGGCAAGCTCACCGACGCCAAGGGGCGCAAGGTCGATTTTCGCAACGCCATCATCATCATGACCTCCAACATCGGCGGCGCCGATATCACGCGCGAATCGGCGCTGGGCTTTGGCTCGGCCCGCCTGCCGGAAGGCAGCGAGAGCGAGTACCGCGAGATGAAGGCCAAGCTCATGCGTGAGCTGCGGCGTCTCTTCCGGCCCGAGTTTCTGAACCGGCTGGACGAGATCGTCGTATTTCACGAGCTGCAGCGCGCGGATATCGAACAGATCGTGGGCATCCAGATCCGCCTGCTCAATGAGCGCATGGCCGAGCAGAACGTTACGCTGGAGATCACCGATGCGGCCCGTGAGCATCTCGTCGCCGAGGGCTTTGATCCGCAACTGGGCGCACGGCCTCTGCGCCGTGCCATCCAGCGGCTGATCGAGGATCCGCTGGCAGAACGCTTGCTCGGGCTGGAGCAGGCACCGCACACCGTGGTCGCCGACTATCGCGACGGCGAGATCGTGTTCGATACGGAGGAACAGGTTCCTGAAGCGGAGACACTGCTGACAGGAGAAAAGCTCTAGATGGCCCCCGGCCGGCGCCGCTTTGTCTGTGAGAACTGTGGCGCCACCCAGTCGGGTTGGATGGGGCGTTGCCCCGAATGCGGTGAATGGAACACGATGGTGGAGACCCTGGTGGACTCCCCATCGCGTTCTGCTGCCAGCGCCACACCTCCGGCGCCGGTGACCCTGGGGGCGCAAGCCTACCCCCTGGCCGCTATCCCGCCCTACTCCCAGAGCCGCATCCCCGTCCCCATGGAAGAGCTGAGCCGCGTGCTGGGTGGCGGGATCGTCCCCGGCAGCGTCATCCTGGTGAGTGGCGACCCGGGTATCGGCAAGTCTACCCTGCTGCTGCAGCTGGCGGCGCTCCTTGGGGAGGGGCAGGGCCGCGTGCTGTACGCCTCTGGTGAAGAGTCGCTGCAACAGATCAAGATGCGGGCCGACCGCCTGTCCATGCGGGCAGAGAACCTGATCGTGCTGAGCGAAACCAATCTGGCTCAGCTGTTGGGACATATCGACCAGTTGCGCCCCAACCTGGCCATCATCGATTCGATCCAGTCCATCTACACCGACGAGCTCTCGGCCTCACCGGGGAGTGTCAGCCAGGTGCGCGAGTGCGCCACGGCGCTGCACCGCCAGGCCAAGGAGCTGGGCATCGCCACCGTTCTGGTGGGGCACGTCACCAAAGCCGGAGATATCGCAGGCCCGCGGGTGCTGGAGCACCTGGTGGACGCCGTGCTGTACCTGGAGGGCGAGCGCTTTCACAGCTACCGGCTGCTGCGCGGGGTCAAGAACCGTTTCGGCTCGACCAACGAAGTGGGCGTGTTCGAGATGACCGACCGCGGGATGACCGAGGTATCCAACCCGTCGCAGGTGTTTCTGGAAGAGCGTATCGACCAGGCGACCGGCTCGACGGTGGCGGTCACCATGGAAGGCACGCGCCCCATCCTCGTGGAGGTGCAGGCCCTGGTGAGCCCTGGTATTCCGGAGCGTCCGCGGCGCACCTGCAACGGTGTGGACCTCAACCGCCTGCTGCTGCTGGCGGCGGTGCTCACGCGCCGGGTGGGCCTGGGGCTCAACGATCAGGATATCTTTGTCAATGTCGTCGGGGGGTTGCACGTACAGGAGCCCGCCGTGGACCTGGCGGTGGCCTGCGCCATTGCCTCCAGCTACCACAACCGACCGGTGCTGCCGGGGATGGCCATCTTTGGCGAGGTGGGCCTGGTGGGTGAGCTGCGCAGTGTGGGCCAGAGCGACCGCCGCATTCGCGAGGCGGCCAAACTGGGTTTCACCCAGGTGCTGATGCCGCGGACCCGGGGTGGTTCGTCCCTGGCGGTGGGCGGCACACGCCCCAGCTTTTGCCGCACCCTCGCCGAGGCAATCGGGCAGGCGCTGGCTCCCCCACAGTAGCAGCAATCCAGACGACAGATCAAACCAACAGTGAGGAGTTTTCATCATGCAACAGGTTCCCCTGGGGCGCACTGGCCTGCAGGTTTCCGAGATCGCCTTTGGCGGCATCCCCATCCAGCGGCTGAGCCATGCCGAGGCCGTCGCGGTGGTGCGCCATTGCCTCGATGCGGGCATCACCTTTATCGATACCGCTCACGGCTATGGCACCAGTGAGGAGCGTATCGGCGAGGCCATCCGCGGGCGGCGTGAGGGGCTCGTGCTCGCATCCAAGAGCCCTGCCCGCGACGGGGAGACCTTTCAGGCACACCTGGAGCAGAGTTTCACACGCTTGGGGGTCGACTATATCGACCTGTACCAGTTCCACAACGTAGCCACGGCCGAAGCGCTGGAGCAGGTGCTGGCGCCCGGTGGCGCCATGGAGGCCGCGCTGCGTGCCCGGGAAGCGGGCCGCATCGGACATATCGGGGTCACCAGCCACAACCTGCAAATGGCGATCAAAATGGCGGACATGGGGATCTTTGAGACCATGATGTTCCCCTTTAATTATGTCACGCGTGAGCCCCTGCAGGAGCTGATCCCCCTCTGTCAGCGCAACGGCGTGGGCTTTATCGCCATGAAACCCATGGGCGGCGGCATGCTCGAGGACGCCACGCTCTCTTTCAAGTATCAGCGACAGCACGCGGGGGTGGTTCCCGTGGTGGGCATCGAACGGGCGGCCGAGATGGACGAGATCCTGCAGATTTGGGCAGATCCGGCCCCGCTGAGTACCGCCGAGATGGCCAGGATCGACGAGATCGTAGCGCGACTGGGCACCCGCTTTTGCCGGCGCTGCGACTATTGCCAACCCTGCCCCCAGCAGATCCCCATTTCGACCATCTTGAATATCAAGAGCTTTGCGGCGCGCATGCCCGCCGAGCGGGTGTATGGTGACTGGGGCAGGCAACTGATCGCCTCGGCCCAGAGTTGCATCCGCTGCGGACAGTGCGAGGGGCGCTGCCCCTATGGTCTGCCGGTGCCAGACCTGGTGGCCGAGTACGCCGGCTGGTACCATCAGCTCATGGCCCAGCACGCCGGCCAGGGGGTCTGAGCCGCTCGGAAAGGTGCACAACAGGAACAGGCAGCGCCCGGGCTCGGCCAGCCCTGTGTGCCTGCCCGTTGCCCTGGGCTGTCGAAGCGGGGCGACCACCGCCACAGAAGCGTGTCCGGCTCCAGAGCCTGCAGAGTTAGCCTCGCGGCAGGCGGCGAGAACCAGGTCCGGCCTTGCCGGGGAGCAACCGCGAGATGCCCGCGTGAGAAAGGAGACAGTCGATGAGGATGATGGATCTGGGCGCACTGCGCATCGTCCAACTGCACGATGGCTATGGTGCCATCGACGGCAATCGGGTGTTCTACCCGGCCACACAGGACGAGTGGGGTGAGGGCACCGGCGCCGATCCCACTGGCTTTATGCTGAATGCCTACCAGCCGCTGCTGATCAACGAGGCGGGGTTGCATACCCTGGTGGACACGGGCTTTGGCCAGACCAACCCGGGCCGGCGCCGCGACATGCAGGATGATCTACGCTCCCTGGGACTGGCACGGGAGGATATCCGTCGCGTGATCATCACCCACGCTCACGGCGACCACATCGGCGGCAACACCCTGCTGGTGGATGGCAAGTACCTGCCCGCCTACCCCAACGCCGAGTACGTGGTGCAACAGAGCGAGATCGCCTCGCTGCAGGAGGAAGGCGGCCCTGTGTGGCAGCAACGTTTTGCACCCCTGCAGAGCAGCGGCCAGCTGCACGTGGTGGATGGTGAGGTATCCTTGACGCAGGCCATCACGCTGTGGCCGATCGCAGGGCATACCGCTGGGCAGCAGGCGGTCTGCCTGCAATCTGAGGGGGCACAGGCTATCTTTGTGGGCGACCTGGGCCTCTCGATCAAGAGTTTCGCCCGGCCAGACTGGGGCCCCAGTTGGGCCTGGTCACGGGAGGCGGACCAAGCCAACCGGCGACGCATCGCTGAATGGGCCATCGAGACGGGGGCGCTGGTGATGCTCTATCACGAGCCACGCACTCCCTGGTTCCGCATCAGGCGCGCCACAGCCGGCAACGGCGATTATTGCACGATTCCCGAGTAGAGCTTGTTTGCCACGCCCGTCACTGCCCGCGCGGCTGTAGAGGCGGCGCCAGTGACGGGCCATTGCTATACCCGCCCCAGGCGACGGAGCAGCGCGCCGCTGAGCAGGGTGATATCCTCCATCTGCAGCCGATGTGCCACCCCGAGATAGACCAGCGCCCCCAGCAGCGTGGGTAGGGCCGCCAGCATGGCGCTGCCCAGCAGGCCTGCCGGGGCCAGAGGCGTCAGCAGGCGATAGCTGGCATAGACCACGGCCCCCATGGCCAACGACGCTCCGCCGGCCTGCAGCGTGATCCGCACCACGCCATAGCCACCCATGCCGCCAAAGCGACGGGCAAACACCACCAGCATGATCAGCGCATGGGACAGCCACTGGATGGCGTTGGCCGCCACCAAGCCAATAAAGCCCAGGCGCAGGCCAAAGGCCAGGGCAGGGGCCACCAGCAGGTAGGCCGCCACTGAGATGATCCCCACAATGACCGGCGTGCGGGTGTCCTTTTGGGCATAAAAGGCAAAGACCAGTGGCAGGTCGATGGCGGAAAAGGGCAGTCCGATCAGATACACCCGCAGGGCCCGCAGCGCTTGGGCTGTGTCCTCCGGCCCAAAGGCGCCATGCTCAAAGATCAGCTCGAGGACGGGCTTGCCCAGCAGCAGCAGACCCACCCCAGCGGGGAGAATCAGCACCAGCACCAGCCGCAGGCCCCGGGTGAGGGTGCCCTTGAAGGCATCCATCTGGCTCTGGGCGTCCATCTGCGAAAGACGTGGCAGCACCGCCAATGAGATGGCCATGGAGACCAGACCGAGGGGCAGTTGCACCAAAAAGGTCGCCTTGCTCATCCAGGTTATGGCCTCGGGAGCCGTACGTGAGGCGAGGTTGCGATCGATGATGATGCCGAGGTTCTGGATGACGATGCTGAGCACCACCGGCGCATACAGCGCGGCGATGCGGCGCACCACCGGATGATGCCAGTTCCAGCGCCAGCGCAGGTGCAGTCCCCGCATCCCGGGGAGCTGCAGTGCCAGCTGGAACAGGGAACCCACCAGGATAGAGACGCTCAGGGAGGCGATGTCCAGCCTGCCAGAGAGCAGCCATACCGCCAGGATGATCCCCAGATTGTGGGCCGGCGCGCCCATGGAAGGGAACACAAAAGCCTGGCGTGCATAGTGATAGGCCTGCAGCATGCCCGACACGCCATAAATGATGATCGCCGGCACGATGAGGCGCAGGAGCATGGTAGCCGTCTGCAGCAGGCTGGCATCAAAGCCACCCACCAGCACGGGTGCCAGCCAGGGCGCCCCCACCATCAGCAACGCTGTCACCACCACGAATACCACGCCCGAGAGCGTGAGGAGGATCGACATGACCTCCTCCAGCTCGGCGTGCCGCTCAGGCGTGGCGTCCTCTGTATACTCACTGAGCACGGGCACCAGCGCAGCGCTGAGCATGCCGCCCACCAGCAGCTCATAGACCATCTTGGGGACGGCACTCACCGCGTCAAAGGCGCTGGTGGCCCCACTGGCACCAAACCTGGCAGATATGACGCTCTCGCGTACCACCCCCAACAGGCGCGAGGCCACATTGCCCAGCGAGTTGATGCCGGCTGCTCTTGCGATCCCGCCGGTACTGCTGCGCGGCTCCTCCTGGGGACCAGGAGCGGATTTCTCAGAAGGCGCCGGGCCGGTGACTGGCTCGCTCACATCATCTCTTTCAACAGGGTGGACATCCCCTCGAACACCGCGTCCAGATCGGCCTCGGTAACATAGCCCATGTGGCCGATGCGCACCATGTCCACCGAGGGATCACGGCCGGTGGCGCAGATGATGCCGTACTCTTCCCGCAGCCGCCTGAGGACCGTGGAGGTGTCCACGCCCTCCGGCAGCGTGAGGGCGGTAACCGTGTTGGAGCGACACCCCTCGGCTGCGTACAGCCGACCACCAACCCGCTCGACGCCCGCGCGGCAATAGTCGGCGATCTGCTGATGGCGTAGCTGCACCTTCTCAGGGCCCTCTGCCACCATCATGGCCAGGCTCACCTGCAGCGCATAAAAGGCGGGCAAATTGGGCGTCGAGGGCGTCTGGTTGCGCTGGCCGTATCGCCGGGCGCCGCCCAGGTCAAAGTAAAAGCGCGGGCACTTGGCCTGCTCATAGGCCGCCCAGGCCCGGTTGCTGAAAGAGATAAAGGCCAGGCCAGGAGGGGCCATCCAGGCCTTTTGCGAGCCAGCTACCACCACATCGATGCCCCACGCGTCCTGAGGCATGCGGATGGCACCGAGGCCCGAGATGGCATCCACCATCAGGAGGGGTGCGGGATCCTGCGCGCGCACCACCGCTGCCAGGGCCTGCATGGGATTGGTCACGCCGGTGGAGGTTTCATTCTGGGTAATGAGCACAGCCTTGAAGGGCCCCTGCTCTCTCAGGCGGCGCTCCAGCTCGGCCGGATCCGCCGCCTGCCCCATGGTGACGTCCATCCAGGTCACATCCACACCGTAGCGGCTGGCGATGGTGCCGAAACGCTTGCCAAACACCCCCAGGTTCACTACCAGCACGCGGTCGCCAGGGGAGAGCGTATTGGCGATGGCCGCCTCCATGCCGCCCGTGCCCGACGAAGTGAGCACAAAGAGATCGCTCTCGGTCTCAAAAAAGACCCTCAGCCCGGCCACCACCTCTGCGTGCAGCGCTTCAAAATCGGGGCCGCGATGGTCGATCATCTGCCGCGACATGGCCTCCAGGACCTCATCGGGCAATGGAGTCGGCCCAGGTATACGCAAGTTCATCGGTATCCTCCCCATATGTTTCTCATCCTCAACGCGTGGTGCTGCCGGAGCCATCAGGCCCGGGCGAGCCCCCGCATGGCCAGTGCGCCATCCAATGTGTCAGCCAGCACCAGATACCAGAGCACTTGCTCGGTGGCATTGGGCTGAAGCGTCAGCTCGCGCTCCACCTGCAAACGGCGTCCCTGGTCACCCAGATGATTGAGCACCAGATCCCCCGCCGGGCACACGCCCAGCACCGACGCTCCGCTGGCTGGCTGCGTGAGCGCCCCCCAAGATCGGCCCTGATGCCAGGTGGACCAGGGGTTGGGCTGCTGGTACACCTCCTCAGCCAGCATCTCCAGCGTCAGCGGATCGCCGCCCAGGCTCACGTCACCCGTTCCTCCCACGATCACCTTTTGTACTGCCGCCCGCAGGTTGATCACCCTCAGGCGGGCACACATCACTGGCGAATGGGGCAGCGTCAGGTATTCCAGCTCAAAATTGAGGTCCCTGAGCTCTTTGCGCTCGGGCCGCACGGTGAGCCGCACGCCGCTCCAGGTCAAGCCCCTGATCGGCGTCAAGACCTGCTCCGCCTCCAGGGGCTGGCCAAGCAAGACGCCAGCGTCGTCGGCCTCGCGGCTCAGGTAAGCCTTGAGTTGAATGCCTCCGTACCAGGGATACCACCAGGACAGGCTTGCGGGCGTGGGAAAAGAGCTGCGCAGCTGCTCAATGCCCGCTAGTCTCCAGCTGATGACCGACTGCCCGTATTGCGGCGCCACTACAAAGGGTGCCAGGCCGTTATCCACCACCCACAGGCGCTGTCCGTCCCGATCCTCCTCCTGGATGGATACGGTCCCGGGACGCCCCAGGCGCAAAACCTCCCAATCGCTGGTGCCCTTGAATACCGGCAGGGTCAGCTCGGTGCGCGCCCGGTAGCGGCCGATGCCACCGGGCACCCGCAGCGAGAGCGGCACCCGTACCGCCTGGCTATTGGAGAGGCCCGGAATGGCCTGCTCCACGGGCTCTGCTGTGAGCCCATCCTGTGCCAGCACAGAGAGATGTGCGTCGAGCGTGCGGGCACCCACGGTATCCACCGTCAGCTCGGTGGCGATGTGGTCCTCCAGCGTGAGCAGCACAGGGGCGGGCAGGGCCACCTGGGCAAGGGGCCTCGTCTCCAAACAGGGTGGGCGCTCATCCCGCGCCGGCAGGCCGATCCAGTGCAACAGCTGTTCACGAGCAGTCCGCCAGTCGCCCTGCCCGATCCAGCAGGCATAGCGCAGGGTGGCCGACCGTTCGCCGCGAGCCAGTTGCTGCTGTGGACCCTCAAGTCGCACGCCATATGGGTCATGCTCCAGGCGCGCCACACCATCGCCCCAGGCGATGCCCCCAGCGATGCCGTCGCGCTCACTGATGATCCAGGGCTCGGTGTAGCCCGCAGGATCCTCCGGGCTGTCCCAGTCGGCCACGGGGAAATTGGGCACCAAGGCCTGAACATAGCCTTGCTGAAGGGGCACGGTGCGACGCATGCCATCTGCTTCCGGCAGGGAACAACCGACGGCCAGCCTGCCCTGCCACGGGTCGCCAGCCAGATTCTGCAGGTTCTGCTCCACCGCCATCAGACCAGTGGGCAGGAGCCTCACACGCAGTTCCAACGCCAGATCACCAGCATCCTCGGGAGTCCCACGCAGGATCACTACCGGCCCATCGGGCGTATCCTCCAGTGACAGGGCCAGGTCCTTGTGATCAAAGACCCCCGGGAAAAAGGGCGGGCCCAGCAAAGGTCGCGGGCGGGTCAACGCAATCCCCGAATCCTTGTGCACCAGCTGGAGCGTGCCCAGATGGCCCGCCACGGTCAGCCGCACAGCGTCCGTCTCGACACGCACGGTATCGTCTTGGAGGCGGGCCAGGGTGCCACCGGCAGGCACGGCCCAGACAGTGATCTCCTGCCGGGGGGCGGGTGCCACCGGTGGTTCCATCGCCAGGCGTGCCGAAATGGTGTGCACACCGGGCTCCAGCGGCCGCAGCGAGAGGTTCAGCGTGGCGTGGCCGCGCGCCTCCAGGCTCAGAGGCAGTTCTGTGGCGTCCAGCTCGAGCCCGGGGGAGGGCATCAGGTAACAGCGCCCCGCCACCGGCGCATCCAGCTCGCTGTGCACCTGCAGCGCCACCGTGCGCTGAGCGCCGGCAGGGATGCTCAGCAGCTCGGGATAGGTGTCGATACTGAGAGGCACGCGTGCCTGCAGCCCGCAGGCCAGCTCCACCTCGGTGTGATCCAGCGTAATGACCGAGAGCACCTTGGGCGCGGTGCCATCATCCAGGGTCCGGGGGGCATCGTCGGCCACTCGAACGGTGGCCGCATGCTCGACGGTGAGCCCGCCGGGCACGGTAAAGGCCTCGCGATGGTCGATCTCGAGCCCCTTGGTGCCGCTGGCCTGGATGTGCACGTGCATGGGCTCGGCGCGCTTGTTCTGGATGCGCCAGTTCACCTGCACCGCGCTGCCCTGCAGGGGCTCGGTCTCGCGCGGCACAATCGACACCATAACCTCGTCGGTCTCGATGGCACAGGGCGCCTTGGCCTCCCGATCGATCCAAATGGTGAGCGACTCGCCGTCGGCCCGCCACTGCTCCCGATAGACTTTGATGCCCTCCCAGCGTTCATCATCGGGGGCCTGCACCAGGTCACGCACATAGCTCTGGTACCAGTTGTGGCGAGCAAAAAAGGGCCGTGCCAGCGGCATCTGCAGTGCCCCGGGGATATAGTTCTCCAGCCAGACGCTGGAATCCGGCACCCAAAAGTAGCCGGTCTTTTTGTAGGTGGGCACCGATTTCATATTGCCGGACCAGGTGGCGATGGTCTGGTACTTCCAGCCCTCGGTCACCGAGCGCTCTACAGTAGCCTGCACCAGTTTGCGACCGATGGACCGCCCGTGATAGGCGGGATGCACATTGAGCAGTTCCAGATAGCCCGAGTTGACCTGCTGGCTGGGCCACAGTGTGCCCTTGCAAAAGCTGCAGAACCCCACGACGCGTCCGTCCGCCACGGCCACCTGCGTCGATACCATGCGATCGCTTTCGAGCCACTTGAGCACGCGGTCAGCCGTGAGGGGCATGCCTCCGGTCCAGCCGCCCGGCCAGGAGGACTCGCTCTCTGTGAACAGGTCTGCCAGCTGCTGGGCATCCTGGGCGGGGTCACACTCACGAATGATCAGGTCGCTCACAATGCCTCCCAGGCATGGAATGGTTCCGTGGGATCTGTGCGGAATTGCACAAACAAAAGGGATTATAGCGAGGCGCGCTGTGCCTGCGAACCGGGGGGGTGCGCCTGCGCGCCGCGGACCTTGCCAATGCTGCTGGGTGAGCCGGACGCCCCTGTACCGAGGCACGCGGTACGTGACTGCACTGCCCAGCGCACCCAGCCTGGCAACCCGGCTGGATCAGACAGCGGATCTCCAATCTGCAGGCACATCCGGAAGCGTTCCACCGGCAGCAGCGATGGTCCGTTCTACCTCCGGGGCACAGCGGAGCCCTGCCCCCTGGCCAGTCGCGCCCGGACGCCGGCGAGCCTGCCGGCCAGGCCCGTCAGCCGCCCGTGGATGCGCCCGCTGGCCAGCGCCGAAAGCAGGCTGGCGGATCCCACAAAGGCAGGCAGCTCCACCCATGCTAACCCGACATCCTCAGGGCGGTGCGCATCGCTGCCGGCGCCCTGCAGCAGGCCGGTGCGCTCGGCCAGGGCCACCGCCTGGCGGTTGCGCCTGGCACACAGCACCCGCGCGTTAAAGGTCTCAAGCACGTCCACCTGCGCCAGAATTTGCGTCAGCGCTGTGGCCCTCAAGGTCGATCCGCGCCCATAGTCCGCCACATGCGGGATGTACACCACACCGCCCTGCCCGTGAATGGCCGCCACGGTTTCCTCTGGGGACATGCGAGGCGCCACAGGTGCCACCAGAAACAGTCCGATGATCTCGCCCTGCGTGGTGGCGATCTCTTCCCCCACGATCACCCGCTGCGGCGCCAGGGCAGCCATCTCCAGGGCGCCGTCGATGGCATTGTGATCGGTGATGGCCACCATGTCGATGCCTCGACGGTCCATGATCTCCAGGATAGCCCTGGGTTGCGACAGGCTGTCCGGCGAGTGCCAGGTGTGGACGTGCAGATCGATGCGCATGGCTCACCCCCTCGGCTCCAGTATAGCCTCCACAGACGGCGAGCCAAGAGGCACGAGTGCCTTGTCAGCGCACAGACTGTTGAACGATAATGGGTGCAGGCAAGCCTGTGACATACCAGCAGAAAGGACAGCAACATGCCCGCATCACTAGCGATCCGTACCGACCAGCCGGGAGCCAGGATCGAACCCACCATTTATGGCCATTTCGCCGAACACCTGGGGCGCTGCATCTATGGCGGCATCTGGGTGGGTCCCGATTCGGATATCCCCAACGTACGGGGCATCCGTACCGACATCGTCGAGGCGCTGCGAGCGATCCAGATACCGGTGCTGCGCTGGCCCGGCGGCTGCTTTGCCGACGAGTATCACTGGGAGGATGGCGTCGGCCCGCGCGACAAGCGGCCGGTGATGCTCAACACCCACTGGGGCGGCGTTACAGAGTACAACTCCTTTGGCACCCACGAGTTCATGGACCTGTGCGATCAGCTGGGCTGCGAGCCCTATATCTGCGGCAACGTGGGCAGCGGCACGGTCCGCGAGATGCAGCAATGGGTCGAGTACCTGACCTTTGCCGGGAACTCGCCCATGGCTGACCTGCGGCGGGCCAACGGGCGGGAGGAGCCCTGGAGGATCAAGTACTGGGGCGTGGGGAATGAGAACTGGGGCTGCGGCGGCAGCATGCGCCCGGAGTACTATGCAGACGAGTACCGGCGCTACCAGACCTACCTGCGCAACCTGTCGGGCAACGCACTCTTCAAGATCGCCTGCGGCGCCAACCGCGAGGACTATGACTGGACCGAGGTGCTCATGCAGGTGGCGGGCAGCAGGATGCACGGCCTGAGCCTGCACTATTACACGGCTCCGGGGCCCTCGTGGAGGGAAAAGCGTTCGGCAACCGAGTTTGGTCCCGATGAGTGGTTTCAGACGCTCAGTCGCACACTGTTCATGGAGGAACTGCTCGATACGCACGGCGCCATTATGGACCGTTACGATCCTGAAAAGCGTGTGGCCCTCATCGTAGACGAGTGGGGAACCTGGTATACCGTCGAGCCCGGCACGAACCCCGGTTTTCTGTATCAGCAGAACACCCTGCGGGATGCGCTGGTGGCCGGCATCAACCTCAACCTGTTCCACGCCCATGCCGATCGCGTGCGCATGGCCAACATCGCCCAGACGGTGAACGTGCTGCAGGCCATGGTGCTTACCGAAGGCAAGCGCATGCTGCTGACGCCCACCTACCATGTGTTCCACATGTACCAGCAGCACATGGGCGCGCGCAACCTGCCGGTAGCGCTCTCGACGCCGCTGTACACCATGGGCAGCGAGCAGATCGGTGCACTGCACGCCTCCGCCTCACTGGCAGAGAATGGTTCGGTGACGGTGTCGATCTGCAACCTCGATCATGAGCACGCCAT
Source organism: Chloroflexota bacterium (assembly GCA_012728955.1). Classification (GTDB taxonomy): domain Bacteria; phylum Chloroflexota; class Anaerolineae; order UBA1429; family UBA1429; genus JAAYED01. Next base: position 6,215 of record JAAYED010000137.1, on the reverse strand, counting down.
CGACCTGAGCGTGGCGCTGGCCGAGGATCGCTTCCATTGCGTCAAGGGCAAGGTATTGGCTGCAGACCGACTGCAGGCGCATAACACCTTTGACGAGCCCGAGACGGTGGTGCCGCAGTGCTTTGAGGGGGCCTCGCTGGAGGGCAGCTCGGTACAGCTGCGCATGCCGGCGGCCTCGGTTGTGGTGCTGTCGCTCTGCTAAAGAAGAACAGAGCCGGCCAACAAAAAACGAGCCGACGGGGATCTCCCGTCGGCTCGCTGCCTGCAGACACGGGTGACTAGCACTCGTCCCAGAGCTTGCGGATGAGGGCGGCAGACTCGGTGAGAGCCTTGCCCTTGTCCTTGCCGAGAACCTTGCACTCAAAGGTCATAAAGCCCTTGTAGCCAATGCGCTTGAGCGCGGCCAGGCCGGGCTTGAGATCCAGATGGCCGGCGCCGGGCTCAAAGCGGTTGCTGTCAGCCAGGTGCACATAGCCCAGATACTGCTTGTTCTCCTCGATCGCCTTGCCCAGGTCCACCTCTTCGATGTTCATGTGGAAAAAGTCCGCCATGAACTGAATATTGGGGCTGCCCACAGCGGAGCAGATCTTGTTGGCCTGCTCCAGCCGCTGCAGAAACTGGGACTCGTACCGGTTGAGGGGCTCCAGGATCAGGGAGACACCGGCCTCTTCGGCCACCGGCGCGATTTCGGCGAGCTCTTCGATCAGGATCTCTTCCTGCAACTCGTACAGCGTCTTGGGCGGCGCCGGCGGCTCGATCTCGGGCCGGCGCACGGGCACACAAATGGTGCCGATGGCCCCCAGCCTGGCTGCCAGACGCAGCCCTTCCTTGGTGGCGGCTACGCCCTGGCGCCGCAGGTCCGGATCCTTGGAGAGCAGATTGCCGCCGCCACCCGCGATACACAGGCGAACGCCGGCCTCTTTGCACATGCGGCCGATCTCTTCCCAGCCCAGATCACGATAGCGCGCGGCGATCTGGATTCCCTGAAAGCCATAGGACTTGAGGTTCTCCAGCACTTCTGGAAAGCTGTCGCCGGGCACAATCGGCTCTGCGTCGAACCAGCTCTCATAGGTACCCAGTTGAATCATGATACCCTCCCGTGATGGCGAATCGGCGCTGCTACTCGTCGATCTTCCAGTTTTCCAGACCCTCGGGCAACGCCTTGGGCTGCACGCAGGTGGTGGTAAGGTTGACGTGCTTGCCCTCGCAGGAGGACTCGTGAATGGCGTTGATGATATCCACCACGTGAGCCGCCATTTCACCGCTGGCACGATGCAACCGCTTGCTCTTGATGGCCTGGGCCATGTCGGCCACGCCTACGCCGCGGCTGTTCTGGTTATAGTTAAAGGTCGACTCGATGGGCTCCCATTCCTTGCTGTTGGCGCGCCGCAGGTACAGCGTCCCCATAAAGTTGTTGGGGTCGATGCAGCGGAGCGAACCCTCTGCGCCATAGATCTCGATGTGCGGCAGGTCGGTCTGCCAGACGTCGGCCGTCATCAGGAACTGGCACACTGCGCCGTTGGTGAAATCGAGCAGGCCGGCGATGTGGCTGGGCGCATTGACCTTGCGCATCACCCCACCCCGTTCACGCTCGGGCCAGGTAACCCGGGCAGAGCCGGTTACGCGGCTGACGGGCCCCAACAGGTTGATCAGTGCGTGGAGATAGTAGGGGCCGCGGTCGAATGCCCAGCTGCCGCCGTACTCGAAAAAGTCGGTCATGTAAAAGCTGGTATAGCCATCTGGGCGCACCGCGGCGGGGCGCGGGGCAGCAAAGGCGTGCAGGTTGGCAAAGGCTGCCACAGGCTCGCCGATGGTGCCGGCATCGATCAGTTTGCGCGCCATCTGCCAGGCGCCACCAAAGAACGTATCCGGCGCGCCACCCACGCGCAGGCCCAGGCTGGAGGCGCGGGCGAGCAGCTTGTTGGCATCCTCGCGATACACCGCCAGCGGCTTTTCCGTATAGACGCTCTTGCCCGCGTTGAGCACCTGCATCCCTACCAGAGCGTGGACGCGGTGGGGCGTAAGGTTGATGACGATCTCGATCTCATCGTCTGCCAGCAGATCCTCGACGCTGCCAAAGCGAGGGATGTCATACTCGGCGGCCCTCGCCTGCGCGGCATCGACGCGAGTGTCGGCCACGCGAACGATGTCAAAGGCATCGAACTTTTTGCTGTTCTCCAGATAGATACCGCTGATCGCTCCGCATCCAATGAGACCTACTTTGGTGGGTGAACCCGACATGGAACTCCTTTCCGGCCATTGGTTGAACGAACGCACTCATATTAGACCATACCGTTGCGCACGCAAGCGCCAGCGCACCAGAAAACTAGGCCCGTACCTCGAACCACTTGGCAGGGACTTTAAAGGGCTGATAGTTCTCTACCAGATGCAGCGCCTCTCCTGCAGACTCGGCAACCTGGTACAGGCCTCGAAAGGCCTCCCTTGCAAAGGACCGCGCATAGAACTGTTCAAAGAACGCCAACAGCGGTGCATAGTAGGCCTCGGTGTTTAGCAGCACCACCGGCACGTTCAGCTCTCCCAGCTGCTTGAGGGTAAGCACCTCCAACAACTCGTCCAGCGTGCCAAAGCCACCGGGCAGCGCGACAAAGGCCTCTGCAAGGGCGATCATGGTGTTTTTGCGTTCCGCCAGGCTATCGGTGAGAATGGTCTCATCGGCCCGCTCATCGGCCACATCGCGTCGATTCAGGCTCCGTGGTATGACGCCAGTGACGCGGCTGCCGGCAGCGGAGGCGGCTCGGGCGACCTGGCCCATCAGTCCTACCTTTGCGCCGCCAAATACCAGGGAATGCCCCCTGGCGCCGATCTCGGTTCCCAGATCGAGCGCTGCCTGCCAATAGGCAGCTGGGACAGCACTGCTGGATGAGCAGAAAACGCATACGCGCATCGAAACCTCCCGGGCTACGGGCCAATTGAGCATACCGCACGAAACCAGCCTGTCAACCAAAAACGACCAAGAGAACCGCAGGAGGAAGGACAGCGATGATCCCGCTTCGGGATACAATACAGAGTCGGCGGTTGCCACTGGCAAACTATGCCATCATCCTCATCAACATCCTGGTGCTGATCCATGTACAGCTGCTGCCCCCCTCCGAGGCGGAAGCCCTGCTTCAATCCCGCGGCGTGGTACCCACGCGGTTCCTGAGCGAGATGGGGCGCGCACAGCTGGAGACGCTGTTCACCAGCATGTTCCTGCACGGGGGCTGGCTGCACCTGATCAGTAACATGTGGGCGCTGTATATCTTTGGCGACAACATCGAAGACCGCCTGGGAGCGATCCAGTACCTGCTGCTGTATCTGACGGGCGGGGCCATCGCCACGCTGGTGCACATCCAGCTGAACCAGGGCTCGTCGGTACCGGTGGTGGGGGCCAGTGGCGCCATCGCGGCGGTGATGGGAGCCTATCTCGTCTCGTACCCGCGTGCCCGTGTGCTTACCTTTGTCCCGCTGCCGCTGGTGTGGTTCATCAAATTGCCAGCGGTGCTGTACCTGCTGGGCTGGTTTGCCTTGCAGCTGCTGAGTGGCCTGCAGACCATCTCGTTGACCACAGCGGACAGCGCGGCCGGAGGCATCGCCTGGTGGGCCCATGTGGGTGGATTCCTGGCAGGCATCCTGCTGATCCTGCTGCTGCCCGGCAGCCGGCGGCCCGCCTCCGGCTATCTGGACGAATATCGCCCCTGGTGAGTCCAAAAGAGAACAGGGCGACCGCCTGAACGGTCGCCCTGTCCATTTCTCTTCGACCTAGTTCAGCAGCCCCAGCCGCTTGAGCGCCGCCGCGATCTCGGCGCGCTCCTCGGCATTCACCGAGCGCCGGGGTGCGGCCACGCGGGGTGTTCCGATGCCCAGCAGATTGAGCGAGGCCTTGATGCCCGCAGGGAAATCGGCCTTGCCGATGCTGCGCTGCATGTCCGTAATGCGCTTTTGCCAGCCCATGGCCTCTTCCCAGCGACCAGCCTGCGCCGCATCCCACAGGGCCACAAACCACTGGGGCGCCACGTTCATGCCCGTGCCGATGCAGCCGTCAGCGCCCCAGGCCAGGCTGGCGTAAACGAGATGATCGCTGCCCGTGATGACGCGAAAGCCCGGACCCGCCGCGGCGGTGATGAGGCTCTGCGTGTTGGGTTGATCCCCGCTGGAATCCTTGATGCCGGCGATTCCCGGCAGCTGTGCCAGCTCGACCACCGTCTCGACGGCGATGGGCACTTTGGTAAACTGGGGGATGTTGTACAGCACTATGGGCAGGCCGCCATCCTGAGCCAACGCCCGATAGTGCTCCAGCACGGCGGCCTGGCTGCAGGGATAATAGTAGGGCGGCACCACCAGCGCCCCGTCCACACCCAGCCGAGCCGCTTCCTGTGTGCGCGCCACCGCGCGCCGGGTGCCCGGCTCCCCCGTACCGGCGATCACCGGCACACGGCCGGCCACGTGTTCCACGGTGATTTCCAGTACGCGCCGCCTGTCGTCATCAGAGACGGCCGCAAACTCGCCCGCGGTGCCCAGCGCCACCACGGCGTGCACGCCGCCCGCAATCACGCGATCGATGAGCTGGCGCAACGCCCCCTCATCGACGGATTCATTGTCCGTAAATGGGGTCATGAGCACGGCCATCATGCCCCGCGGAAAATCGGTTACTGCCATGGCTCTCTCCTTTGGCTTGCGCTGTGCGCCGCCTGATCGGTTCAGCGAGGGCGCGGCTGTGAGTCCCATACGCGCCCGATGGTAAAGGCACGGCCCAGGTCGTCACCCAGGCCATGGTAATGTCCACCGGCCGGATCAAACACCGCTGGCCGCACCAGAGCGATGTCCGGCAGGCCATCCGGCCCCAGTACGGCTTGCTCTGCGTGCGCCTCCAGCACCTCGCCGATGAACTGGGTGTGTGATCCCAGCTCCACGGCCTGCAGCAGGCGGCACTCGAGCACCAGAGGACACTGGGCCACACAGGGGGCGTCGACGGTCTCCGCCGGAACGGCGCTCCAGCCCAGCGCAGCGAACTTGTCCACGGTACGCCCGGATACGAGGCCGGCAAAGTCGGCCCGGGAGATTTGATCGGCGGAAGGAATGCTGATGGTATAGCATCCGGCACGTTCGATGCTTCCATGGGTATAGGTGGCCGCGCGCAGCGAGACGGCCACACAGGGCGGCCGTGAGCAGCAGATGCCGCCCCAGGCGGCCGCCATGATGTTCGGTCGATGGTTGGCGTCCCAGGTGCCCACCAGGAGTACAGGGGTGGGCATCAGCAGGGCGCGCGGCCCCAGGGAGTGTCGAGTCATGCCGTGCCTTGCTCCTCGTCTATCACATCCAGATCCACCTCGGCAGCGAGCTCGGCGCCCGCATCCTGTTCCAGCAGGGCGGTGGCCCGCGAGGCATCCGCCTCGGCCACCACAACCTCTACCAGCCCCATGCCATCGACGGTCAGTCCCAGAGCACGGCCCAGCGCCTCATAGCGCAAGATGGCAGGGATGCCCTCGCTGCTCAACTTGGCGAGGGCAACCTCCGCCTCCAGCGGGCCCTGAGATCGGTACACAACCACCAGATCACCCATCGGATCCCCCACACCACCGGGACTGGAGGCCCGGATAGTACGCAACAGGTTAGATCACCTCCAAATAGTCCCGATCGGGCAAGGCCGGGAAGGGCGAGGTGGGCAGTGTTTGATACCAGAAGGCCACCGAGGCGATATCATCCTGCAGGGGCAGATAGCGATGGCCACTGCGCCAGCCCAGGGCCTGAATGGTGACCCGCAGGCTCTCGTTAAAGCGGATCGGGTCCAGGATGTGCCAACGATACAGGCCAAAGCGTGTCTGCGAATCATAGGTGCCGTCGGGACGGATGATCTGTGGCAGGCCCGCATAGGCGGTGCTAAATGCCTCGTACTGGCGCGTTACGCGATTCTCAAAGTTGTACGAGCCACAGAAATAGTCCTCCGTGCCGGTGCCACAAATGGTGGGCCACTCTTCACCATCCAAGTAGAACTTGATCTCACCCTCGCCCCACCATCCCTTGTTATTGACCCCCCAGGCCATATAGGTGCCCACATAGTGCCCCTTGCCCCTGACGCCATCCAGCAGCGTGTACACATCCTTGTACGGCAGGGGATTCACCCGCCGAAACTGGGCGTGAAAGTAGGCCGTATCCTCTGGAACCTGGGTGAGGGTATAGTTGATCTGATAGTACAGCACCATGGGCTCGTCGGCGAT
>JAAYED010000136.1 GCA_012728955.1 Chloroflexota bacterium | reverse complement strand
TCAAGGGCGAGATCACCGGTCCGATCAGTTGGGGCCTGACTATCGTCGACCAGGAGCGCCGCCCGATCCTGCACGACCAGTTGCTGGAGGATGCTGTAGCCAAGCACCTCAGGCTCAAGGCCGCCTGGCAGGAGCGCGCGCTCGCCGAGATCTGCGCGCAAACCATCCTCATTGTCAATGAACCCTACATGGCCTCCTACGGCACCCCTACCCTGTCCAAACCGGCAGACGAGATCGTTCCTCTCTTTGAGGAAGTGTTTGCCGGGCTGCAGGGGCTCAAGGGGATCCAGTGCTCGGGCACTACGGACTGGGCTTTGTTGATGAGCACCAGCGCCGATATCGTCTCTTTTGATGCTTACGATTATGTCGATACGCTGGCGGCGGTGCCCGAGGCGCTGACACAGTTTATCGCCCGGGGCGGCATTCTTGCCTGGGGAATTGTGCCCGCCGGTGGCGCTGCCCGCAGCGAATCGGTCGACTCTCTGTTGGGAAGGATGGAGGCAGGCCTGGATTTGCTTGCCTCGGTGGGCGTGCCGCGCGAGCTTCTGGTGGCCCAGGGCATGGTAGCGCCTTCAGCCAGCCTGGCTGCCCTGAGCGTGCCCCTGGCGGAGACGGTGCTGGATCTGACACAGGGGGTGAGCGCCGCTCTGCAGCAGCGCTATCCTTCTGAGGACCTGACAAGCGGCGCAAATGCCCAAGACACGCAGGAGGACACATAAGTTGGCTATCATGGTTGTTGGGTCGGTGGCTCTGGATACGGTAGAGACACCCCGTGGCCGCCGTACCGGTGCGCTGGGGGGCGCCTGCACGTATTTTTCCACAGCAGCCAGTCTCTTTAGCCGTGTTCGGATGGTAGGCGTCGTGGGAACGGACTTTCCCGAGGAATACATCGGGTTTCTGCAGGGCCGAGACATCGATCTGGAGGGCCTGCAGGTGGAGGAGGGCAAGACTTTTGCCTGGTCCGGCCGATATGGCGAGGACATGGGCGACGCCGAAACGCTCTCCACAGAGCTGAACCTCTTTGCAGAGTTTCACCCGGTGGTACCCGAGTCGTATCGCACCAGCCCCTATGTATTTCTCGCCAACATCGATCCCCAATTACAGCTGGAGGTGCTGGCGCAGGTGGAGCATCCGCGCCTCACGGCTCTGGATTCCATGAACTACTGGATCGACAGCCAGCGAGATGCCCTCACCAAGGCCATGTCTCGGGTAAACCTGGTGGTGCTCAACGAGACCGAGGTTCAGATGTATTCCGGCGAGCAAAACCTGGTGAGCGCGGCGGACGCCATCCTGAGCCTGGGGCCCTGGGCCGTGGTCATCAAGAGGGGAGGCGAGGGCTCGATGCTGGTTACCAGGGGCGAGTCTCTCGGGCAACGGGTGTTTGTTACCCCTGCCTACCTCTTGCCCTCTATCACGGATCCTACTGGCGCGGGCGATACCTTTGCCGGCGGCATGATGGGCTACCTCGCCGAAACCGGTGACCTCTCTGTGCGCGGCCTGCGCCAGGCGCTGGTGTACGGCACCATCGTGGCCTCGCACACCGTCCAGGGGTTCTCGGTGGATGCTCTGTGCAACCTGACACGGCAAGACCTGGTCCAACGCTATAACGACCATCGCCGGATGACCCTGTATGATACCACGAGCGCGCCCGATACCGATTGGTTCGATCGCTCGATCGTCTGAGTCTCGTCGCCAGGCTCGCGCAGGCTCTGCCGAGCCCTCTTTTCGATCGGATGGGAAAGGATCGCACAGTGAGTAATACCTACGACGTCAAAGATCTGGGACTTGCCGCCGAGGGAGTAAAGCGCATTGAGTGGGCCGAGCGGGAAATGCCCGTGCTGCGGCTCATCCGCGAGCGCTTTGCTCACGAGCGCCCCCTGCAGGGCATTCGCATCTCGGCCTGCCTCCACGTGACAACCGAGACCGCCAATTTGATGCGCACGCTGCAGGCGGCGGGAGCCGATGCGGTACTGTGTGCCTCGAACCCGCTCTCTACACAGGATGACGTGGCGGCAGCATTGGTAAGCCACTATGAGATGCCAGTCTATGCCATCAAGGGCGAGGACAACGACAGCTACTACCGGCACATCGCAGCGGCCATCGACCACCAGCCACACATCACTATGGACGACGGAGCAGACGTGGTGTCGACGCTGCACAGCAGCCGTCGGGATGCCCTCGCCAATGTAATCGGGGGCACCGAGGAGACCACCACAGGCGTCATTCGCCTGCGTGCACTGCAGAACGATGGCCAGTTGGCCTATCCCATCATTGCCGTCAACGATGCCAACACCAAGCACATGTTCGACAACCGATATGGTACCGGCCAGAGCACGCTGGACGGCATCATTCGCGCCACCAACACCCTGCTCGCTGGCAAGACGGTGGTGGTCGCCGGCTATGGCTGGTGCAGCAAGGGTATTTCCTCTCGTGCGCGTGGCCTCGGAGCCAATGTGATCGTCACCGAAGTGGACCCGCTGCGCGGGCTCGAAGCGGTGATGGACGGATTCCGCGTCATGCCCATGCTCGAGGCGGCCCCGCTGGGCGATATTTTCGTCACCTCTACGGGCAACAAGAACGTGATCGACCTGCAGCACATGGAGCTGATGAAAGACGGCGCCATGCTGGCCAATT
>JAAYED010000135.1 GCA_012728955.1 Chloroflexota bacterium | reverse complement strand
GCGCTTCTGGGAGAGGCTCGATCTGGTGGACATGATCGCTTCGGACCACGCGCCACACACGCTGGAGGAAAAGGCTGGGACCAAGCCGCCCCCAGGGGTGCCTGGGCTGGAGACGAATGTCTGTCTCCTGTTGGCGGCGGTGGATGAGGGTCGGCTGTCCTATGAGCGCATGGTGGAACTGGTGCACACAGCGCCCCTCCGCGTGTACGGACTGCTGGCGCCGGAGGACAGTAGCGTCACCATCGACATGTCCGAAGGGCGGTACACCCTCCCGCGGTTTGGCTTCAAGACTCGGGCCGGCTGGTCGCCTTTTGAAGGGCTGGCCGGGCTGGGCAGAGTGCAGACGGTGCGTCTGCGCAACTGTATCGTGTGGCAGGATGGCGAACTGTGCGCCGAGCCGGGTCAGGGCCGGCCTCTGCGCAGGAGCAGGCGCATCTGACCCTCGCCCCTCAAGAGAACAGGAGTTCTGATGGTTGGAAATTCGAGCCCCAAAAAGGTAGGCCTTGCAGCGGACAGGCTGGCAAGCTTTTACGGCAGGGATATCGTCTCTGTGGACCAGTTTTCACGCCAGGACCTGGGCTATATCTATGGTGTTGCTGACGAGATGCGGAGCTTGGTCAAGCGTGTGGGAGCCACTGACCTGCTCAAGGGGCATGTGCTGGCCAACCTCTTTTACGAGCCCAGCACGCGCACCTCATCCTCCTTTATCGCCGCCATGGTCCGTCTGGGGGGCTCGGTTATTCCCATCCATGGCGTACAGTACTCCTCCGTGAGCAAAGGTGAGTCTTTGCCCGATACCATCCGTACGCTCCAGTGTTACTCGGACGTGATCGTGCTGCGGCACCCCGAGATCGGGGCCTCGGCGGTGGCGGCGCGTTATGCCAACATCCCCGTGATCAGCGCGGGGGACGGTACGGGGGAGCATCCCACTCAGGGGCTGTTGGATATCTATACCATTTACAGCGAGCTCGGTACGGTGGATGGGCTGCACGTCGCCATGGTGGGGGATCTGAAGAATGGGCGCACGGTGCACTCGCTGGCGCGCCTGCTCAAGCTGTACGACACCGAGATGAGTTTCGTGGCGCCGGATAATCTGCGCCTGCCTCAGGACATTCGCGATGAAATGGTCGCGGCCGGGCGCACCGTGCACGAAACAGACCGGTTGCAGGACGTGATCGACCGAGCCGATGTAGTCTACGTTACGCGGGTTCAGAGGGAGCGCTTTCAGGACCTCTCCGAGTACGAGGCGGTCAAGGACTACTATGTCATCACGCCGGCGCTCATGCAGGAGGCCAAGCCGCGCATGGCGTTGATGCATCCGCTGCCGCGGGTGGGTGAGATACAGTACGACGTCGACGATGATCCGCGGGCGGCCTATTTCCGACAGATGGAAAATGGCATGTACGTGCGTATGGCGCTGCTGGCAGCGGTGCTGGGCAAAGTCTGAACGGGAGGATCACATGAGCTTTTGGACCAAGCTGGAAAACAGTGTCGAAAAGCGGAATTCCTTGCTCTGCGTGGGGCTGGATCCCCACCCCGGGCGGTTGCCTGACGGTTATAGCGACGTGGCCTCTTTCATGAAGGCGATTGTGGAACAGACGGCGGACATCGCCTGTGTGTTCAAGCCCAATATCGCCTTTTACGAGGCCCTTGGCCCCGCCGGTTGGACCGTGCTGCAAGAGGTACTCTCGGCCATCCCCGATGATGTCCCCGTCCTTCTGGACGCCAAGCGCAGCGACATCACCTCTACTGCCGATGCATACGCCCGGGGCGGTTTTGAGGCCTTGGGTGCGGATGCCATGACCGTCAACCCCTACCTCGGTCAGGATGGCGTGCAGCCCTTCCTGGCGCACAGGGACAAGGGCGTGTTTCTGCTCTGCAAGACGTCCAACCCGGGCGCCGGCGCCATCCAGGATTGGATGCAGCATGGCGAACCGCTTTACCAGCATGTGGCCGATCTGGCGCGCCAATGGGCGGGCGATCAACAGATCGGTCTGGTCATCGGGGCGACCTACCCGGAGACGATGGCAGAGGTCCGTGAGCAGCACCCTGATATCTGGTTCCTCGTGCCAGGGGTCGGTGCTCAGGGGGGCGATCTCGAGGCGCTCCTGTCGGCCGGCCTGCGTTCCGATGGTTCTGGCCTGATCGTCAGTGCATCGCGCAGCATCATCTATGCGCAGGACCCGCGCCAGGCGGCCATAGAGTTGCGAGATGCCATCAACGCGCAGAGGACAAGGATGGGACAGGGTGCTCGCACCTCCCTGCGCCAGAGCCGCATTCGGCGCCTGGCAGCGGCACTCTATGAAGTGGGCTGCGTGCAGCTGGGCGACTTTGTCCTGCATTCGGGGGCCCATTCGCCCATCTATGTCGACCTGAGGCGCCTCGTGAATAATCCCAGGGTGTTGGAGCTCGCTGCTTCCGAGTATCAGCGTCTGCTGGCGGGTTTGGATTATGCCCGCATCGCCGCCATCCCCTACGCCGGGCTGCCCATCGGCACAGCCGTCTCCCTGCTCACACGCGATCCGCTCATTTACCCCCGTCGCGAGGCCAAGTCCTATGGCACGCGACGCGCCATCGAGGGCGAATATCAGGCCGGTGAGCGGGTGGTGCTGCTGGACGACCTGATCAGTTCTGGAGGCAGCAAGCTGGAGGCAGCCGAGCCGTTGCAACAGGCGGGGCTGGTGGTGGAGGATGTGGTGGTGTTGATCGACCGGGAGCAGGGCGGTGCGCAGGATCTGGCTGCCCACGGCATGCGGTTGCACGCCGCCTGCACCCTGCGCGAGATCGTGGCCGCCCTGGTGGAACTGGGCAAGCTCGATGCACAGACGGCAGAGACCGTGGAGCAATACCTGAATGGTGCATCCTGAGGTTCCCGCCGTGCGCGACCTGTCTGTTGACTTGGCTGGTGTTCGGCTGCGCAACCCGTTGGTGCTCGCCTCCGGCATCTGGGGCAGCAGTCCGCAGACTCTGTTGCGCGCAGGAAGGGCCGGCGCTGGTGCCGTCACCTCCAAATCGGCGAGTGTCGCGCCGCGCAAAGGCCATCCCAACCCCACGGTGCTGAACTGGGGTTCCGGCCTGATCAATGCGGTTGGTCTCACCAACCCTGGCGCCCAGGCGGAACGGGAGCTGCTGCTCACGGTGCGGGATGCCCTGCGCGCCGCCCATACGGCCTTGATCATCAGCGTGTTTGGCGGGGTGCCGGGGGACTTTGCCGAGGCGGTGGAGATTCTGGAGCCGGTGCAGGGCGACCTCGTCGAGCTCAATATTTCCTGTCCCAACGTCCACAGCGAGTTCGGCAGGCCCTTTGCTCTGGAGCCCGCTGCGGCAGCGGCGGTCACAAGGCGCGTGCGTGCCGTGCATCGTGGGCCCTTGCTGGTCAAGCTGTCGCCCAATACGCCCGATATCGTCCATGTTGCCCGGGCAGTGGTGGATGCCGGCGCCGACGGGCTGACCGCCGTCAACACGCTGGGCCCCGGCATGCTGATCGATGTCCACGCCCGGCGCCCAATCCTGGCCAATGCTACCGGAGGCGTCTCTGGCGATGCCATCCGTCCCATCGCATTGCGTTGCGTCTATGAGCTGGCCAGTGTCATCGACGTACCGATCATCGGCACGGGGGGCATCAGCACCGGCCTGCATGCTCTGCAGATGATCATGGCAGGTGCCACCGCTGTCGGGATTGGGTCGGCATTGGTGGAGGTTGGGGCCTGCGTCTTTGAACGGGTGCTGGGTGAGCTCCTGTTGCTCATGGAGGAGCTCGACATAACCGATCTGGCCGACGTTCGGGGAGTGGCCCATGTCTGATACCATTTATCACGTGTTTCGTGTCGCGGAGAGGCATCGCGAGGGCGAGGTGGGCGCTACACTGGTGCTGGACGGTTCTCTGGCTGCCGAGCCAGGCCAGTTTGTCATGGTGTGGCTGCCGGGCATTGAGGAGCGTCCGCTCGCGGTGATGGGCACCGAGCCGCTCAGCCTCACCATTCGGACAGTCGGCCGCTTTACCAACGCCATCACCGGTCTCGAGACCGGCGATCGCCTGTGGGTGCGCG
>JAAYED010000134.1 GCA_012728955.1 Chloroflexota bacterium | reverse complement strand
CGCGGCAAGGCGATCTCGCTGCGCGGCCGCCGACAGCTCAAGTCGCTCTCGGACATGCTCAAGGGCAAGCAGGGGCGCTTCCGCAGAAACCTGCTCGGCAAGCGCGTGGACTATTCCGGGCGCTCTGTCATCGTGGTGGGGCCGCAGCTCAAGCTGTACCAGTGCGGATTGCCCAAGCGCATGGCGCTGGAGCTCTTCCGTCCCTTTGTCATGCACAAACTGGTCGAATACTCGCATGCCATCAACGTCAAGGGTGCCAAGCGGTTGATCGAGCGAGAGACTCCCGAGGTGTGGGAGGTGCTGGAGGAGGTCATCCAGACCCGTCCGGTACTGCTGAACCGTGCGCCCACGCTGCACCGCCTGGGCATTCAGGCCTTTGAGCCCATCCTGGTAGAGGGCAGCGCCATCCACCTCCACCCGCTGGTGTGCTCGGCCTTTAACGCCGACTTTGACGGCGACCAGATGGCCGTACACCTGCCCCTCTCGGAGGCGGCGGTGCGCGAGGCCCGCGAGCTGATGCTCTCCAGCCATAACCTGCTGAGGCCTGCCAATGGCGAGCCCGAGGTGGGCCCCTCCAAGGACATGGTGCTGGGCTGCTACTATCTCACCATGGAGCAGGGCACCGTCAAGGGCGATGGCATGGTGTTTGCCTCGGCCGATGAGGTCGAGCTGGCCTATTCCCTGCACGTGGTGGACATCCACGCCCGCATCAAGTACGTCAACCACAAGGATGGAAACGGCGAGCTCATCGATACCACCGTGGGGCGCGTGCTGTTCAACGCGGCGTTGCCCGATACGGTGCCCTTTGTGAACCGCGTGCTGGACAAGAACGGCCTCAAGGAGGTTGTGGCGGACTGCTACGACCGCCTGGGTGTGGATGATACGGGCGAAGTGGTGGATGCGATCAAGGACATTGGCTTCAAGTACGCCATGCAGTCCGGCACCACCATCGCCATTGATGACATCCGCGTACCCGAGGAAAAAGACGAGATTCTGGAGCGCGTGAACGACCAGGTGCTGGAGGTAGAGGAGCAGTACCGCCGCGGTCTGATCACCGACAGCGAACGTTACATGATGACTGTGGACCTGTGGACCGACGCCACCGATCAGGTGACGGACGCCGTTGCCCGCGAGCTCGATCCCAACAGCTCTCTCGGCATCATGGTGAATTCAGGTTCCTCCAAGGGCGGATTGACCCCCATCCGGCAGCTGGCCGGCATGCGCGGCCTGATGGCAGACCCCTCGGGGCGCATCATGTCACTGCCCATCCGATCCAACTTCCGTGAGGGGCTTACCTCCCTCGAGTTCTTTATCTCGACCCACGGTGCTCGCAAGGGCCAGGCCGACACCGCACTGCGTACCGCAGATGCCGGTTATCTGACACGTCGACTGGTAGACGTGGCCCAGGACGTGATTGTGAACGCTGAGGATTGCGGCACGACCCAGGGCATCTGGATCGACCGGGCCAGCTCCAAAGAGGCGGGCGAGACCCTTGGCGAGCGCATCTATGGCCGCTACAGCGCCGCACCCATGGTGGACCCCATCACGGGCGAGGTGCTTGTCGAGAACAATACCTTTATCGACAAGGCCAGCGCCGATCGGGTGGAGAACTGCCGTTACTATCGCGCCCGCACCAGCGTCATGGATCCCGAGACCAACGAGCCGCTGGCCCAAAAGGGTGACCTGGTCAGCGCGGAGAACGTCGAGCGCTTGCGGCGCATCAACGGCGAGACGGCCACGGCCGATCTTATCGAAGAGGTGTCACTCGATCGCGTTTATGTTCGCTCGGCGCTCACCTGCAGCATGCGCCACGGCATGTGCCAGCACTGCTATGGCCTGGATCTGGCCCGCAACGAGCTGGTCAAACTGGGTGCGGCGGTGGGCATCGTCGCGGCACAGTCGATCGGTGAGCCGGGCACGCAGCTGACGCTGCGCACCTTCCATACCGGTGGTGTGGCAGGCGCAGGCGACATCACGCAAGGTCTGCCCCGCGTACAGGAGCTGTTCGAGTCGCGGGTGCCCCGTGGTGAGGCCGTGATTGCTGACATGAGCGGTACTGTTTCGATCCGTTCCGAGGGCGACCAGCGTGTGGTGGACGTGACCGATGTGACCGTGCGCCGCGCCACCCACGACGTGCCTGAAGGCTATGAGATCGTGGTTGGCCAGGGCGACCAGGTGGAGCGGGGCCAGGCCATGGCCATCTCGGACGAGGGCGAGCCTCTGGTATCAAAGGCAACCGGCACGGTGGCCATCGATGGCCAGCGCATCGTGGTGACACTGCAAGAGATCGTGCAGCACTCGTACGATATCCCGGCCACCGCGCGACTGCGCGTGGCTGATGGCGACGACATCCAGGCCGGTCAGCAGATCACCGAGGGCGTCAAGAACCCCCACGAGATCCTGCAGATCATGGGCCTGGAGGCGGTACGCGAGTACCTGGTCCTCGAGATCCAAAAAGTGTACCGCTCGCAGGGTGTGAACATCAACGACAAGCACATCGAGGTTGTCGTTCGACAGATGCTCCGTCGGGTTCAGGTGGTTGACAGTGGTGATACCACGATTTTGCCCGGCGAGCTGGTTGACCGTCTCGACTTTGAGAAGGCCAACCAGGAAATGGTCGAGGCAGGCCAGGAGCCGGCACAGGGTGAGCCGGTGGTGCTCGGCATCACCAAGGCCGCGCTCAGCACCGAGAGTTTCCTCTCGGCGGCATCCTTCCAGTACACCATCAGTGTCCTTGCGGAGGCCGCGGTGGAGGGCAAAGTCGACGACCTGCGCGGCCTCAAAGAGAGCGTCCTGATCGGCAAACTCATTCCGGCGGGTACCGGTTTCCGGACGGAGGAAGAGCTCGCTGCCAAGCAGGCAGAGCAGCAGGCGGAGGACATGTTCGAGCCGCTCAGCGCTGATCTCCTGGACGACTATGGCGAGGGCCTGCTCTCGCTGGATCCCGATGAAGAACTGGATGCGCTGGACCAGGCTTTTCGCGCCAAGAGCGGAGGAGCCCTGCCCCGACTACAGATGCCTGATGCTCTCGACGAGAGCTAGCTATGAACAGCCGGCATATCCGGACACTGACGCATAAGCGGAAACGTACAGGCGGAGGAGTGGTCCTCCTCCGCCTGCTCGCTATCCTGGTACTGGGCAGTCTGGGCTTGTTCGTTGGCACCATCGGCCTGATGGGCGGCACAGCCTACACCGTGTACGCCTCATTCGCCGAATCCCTTCCCCCTGCAGCCGAGATCCGTAAGCGGAGCCTCGACAGCTTTGAAACCACGCGACTCTACGACCGCACAGGCCAGCATTTGCTGTACGAGATCATCCCTCCGGACGGTGGCCGGCGCACCTGGGTGAGCCTGGACACGCTTCCCCAGTATCTCATCGACGCCACCATCGTCATGGAGGACAAGAACTTTTACGACGAGACGCTCTACACCAACTTTTACGGCGTCAACGTAGAAGGCGTCGGCCGCGCCGTGTATGGAGAGTTGACCGGCGCCAACCTCGGCGGTGGCAGCTCTATCCCGCAGCAGGTGGTCAAGAACGTTCTCTTTGATACCATGGAGGAACGCACCGACCGCAGCTATATCCGCAAGATCAAAGAGATGGTACTGACCATCGAGCTGATGCGCCAGAATCCCGGCCGTGAGGGCCGCGACGAGATCCTCGAGGCCTACCTCAACAACATCTTTTACGGAAATATGGCCTACGGCATCGAGGCGGCGGCCCAGAGCTACTTTGGCAAGTCTGCCTCCGAGCTCACGATGGCCGAAGCGGCGATGCTTGTGCCACTGCCCCAGTATCCCGCGCTGACGCCGCTCTCACAGCCAGAGGTGGCCAAGGAGCGGCAGGAGATGGTGCTGGACCGGCTCTACCTGGCGGGCTATGTCACCGCTGAAGAAGCCTTTCTCGCCAAGCAGGAGCAATTGACGATCGCCCCGGCCACCATCGATATGCAGACGCCCCACTGGGTGCTGTATGTGCGCGACGTGCTGGAGCGGCGCTATGGTTCCGATGCTGTATATGGCGGCGGACTGCAGGTGATCACCAGTATCGATCTCAACATACAGTCCACCATCGAGCAGATGGCTCGCGAGCATGTGGCCAAGGTAGGCCCCGCCAACCGGTTCAGCAATGCGGCCGTGGTGGTGCTGGACGTCAAGAATGCCGAGATCCTCGCCATGCTGGGCAGCCTGGACTATGACAACGCCGACATCGATGGCGAGATCAACATGGCGGTCGCCCCGCTGCAGCCCGGTTCGAGTTTCAAGCCTTTTGTGTATGCCACGGCACTGGCGCAGGGCTATACACCTGCCACCATGATCATGGATATTCCGGTGCGCTACCCCAACCCGCCACATCCAGACTATGTTCCCGATAACTATTCCAACACTTTTTCGGGCCCACAGTCGATCCGTACCGCCTTGGGCAACTCGTACAACATCCCCGCCGTTGAAATGATGAACATGGTGGGAGTGACCAACGTGGTCGAGACGGCGCGCGCCATGGGCATCGACACGCTGGAGGAGGGCACCGGCTATGGGCTGGCTACAGCCCTGGGAGCCAGCGAGGTTACCGTACTGGATATGGCCTATGCCTTTTCGGTGTTCGCCAACGGCGGCACCATGTTGGGCACGCCCAAGCCCATAGCCGAGATGCGCCCCGGCTTTCGGCAATTGGATCCTGTCTCTATCTTGCAGGTAAACAACGCCCAAGGTGAAGAGCTCTATCGCTATCTGGAGCCAGAGCGTCGCGAAGTGCTGAGCCCTCAAGTGGCTTTTTTGATGAGCGACATCCTGTCCGACAACAAGGCGCGTACACGGGTGTTCGGCGCCAACAGCCCCCTCACCCTGCCTGATCGGCCTGTAGCGGCCAAGACGGGCACCACCAATGACTGGCACGACGGCTGGACGGTGGGATACACCCCGCAGTATTCGGTGGCCATTTGGACGGGCAATACGGACCACACTGCCATGGCACGCAAGGCGGATGGTGTCCGTACAGCGGCGCCCCTGTGGCATCGCATCATGGCCTATCTCCATGAGGGCAAGCCCGTAGAGCGATTTGTCCGCCCGGAGGGGATCGTGACGGCCCGGGTGGATGCTGTTTCGGGCAAGCTGCCCACCGAGTACACCCCCAGCACCCGCGAAGAACTGTTTATCGCCGGTACCGTGCCCACCGAAAAGGACGACCTGCATGTGCCCTTTGAGGTGGATGTCACCACCGGCATGCTGGCCACTCCCGACTGTCCCCCCGAGGCGGTTCAGACCGTTGTGTATACGGTGTATCCTGGCAAGGGCGGTGACTGGGCTCGCAAGGCGGGCATTCCACAGCCTCCCGAACAGCTGTGCGATGTGCACGCACCGACCTCGTCCCCTGAGGACATCGCCATCGTAAGACCACGCGCCTTTCAGACAGTGGGCGGTGTGGTTACCATCACTGGCAATGCGCGGGCGGGAGCGCAGGAGCGCTGGTGGCTCCAGGTGGGGCAGGGCGGCGAGCCCACCCAGTGGACCCCGATCACGCCCGAGATCGGAGATCATATCGACAACGGCGTTCTGGGCACTTGGGATACCACCGGCCTCGATGGCCGCTGGGTGATCCAACTGGTGGTGATCGATGGCGGCAACCCGCGCACCGTCAGTGTACCGGTGGATGTCGACAACCAGGGGCCCTCGGTCGCCATAACCGCACCGGGCAACGGGCAAACCTACAGCATCAGCGCAGGCGACAAGATCACCGTCAAGGTGGACGCCAAGGATAATATAGCCATCCGCCGCGTGGAACTGTATCTGAATGGCTATCACGTAGCGACCAACACACTGGCCCCATACGACCTGACCGTGGGACTGGATGCTCTCCCCGGAGAGATCGAGAACCCCGATGCCCTCATGGCGGCAGTTGGGCCCTGGGCCCCGCCGGCACCACCTGAGGGAGGACGGGCGCTGGTGGCCCATGCGGTGGCCTATGATGCCGCCAACAACCTGGCGTTCAGCGGGCCGGTGACGATTTACGTCGCCCCTTGAGCCTGTCTGCAGAAACAAAGGGGGAGGAACCGAACGGTTCCTCCCCCTTTTGTTCACACCTGCCCGTCAAGACGCGCCAGGTCCTCTTCCGAGAGGCCAAAGTGGTGGCCTATCTCGTGCACAATGGTCTGCTGGATCAGGGCAGCCAGGTGCGTTTCATCCTGCGCCAGCAGCTGCAGAGACCGCTGAAAAAGGGTGATCCTGTCGGGTGAGGACAGATGGTACCCTCGGGTGCGCCGCGTCAACGGCACGCCTTCGTACAGCCCGAGCAACATGGCCCCCGGCTCCAGCCGTGAGGCCGCTCTTTGCTCGGCGGCAGGTACCCAGGCCACTGCCACGTACACGTTGGCCATCTGCTCAGCAACCCACTGGGGCAGCCGATCCATGGCCTGCTCCACCAGGTGCTCAAACTCGGGGACTGTGAGGGAAACCGCCATCTATCCGCCCTGGCCCGGCGCATCCTCTTGCGCGGGGTGCACGGTCAGCACGCGCTCGTGGCGATAGGTAACCATGCCCGGTCGCCCGCCCCGCAGGTGATGTACGTGCCTGCGCTCGGTAACATCCACACTCACCCACGCCTCGTGCCGCGCCGTCGAATAGCGGGCCGCCAGCAGTGCCGCCTGCTGGAGCTCTTCCTCGTCCGGAGCCACACCCGCCGTCTTGAGTACGACGTGCGCCCCGGCCACGCCGCGGGCATGCAGCCAGAGGTCGTCAGGAGCGCTCTGGGTAAAGGTAACGCGCTCATTCTCAAGGCTGTTGCGCCCAACCAGGATGGTGTGGCCCGCCCTGGTTTGCAGCCTCAAGGGTCCAGAGCTGGCCGCCGGCTTGACCGGTCGCTCTCCCGAAGAGTACCCAGCTACCTGCAACGCAGCACGTACCGCATCCAGGGAGGGCCGGTCCGTAGCCAGAGCTGCATCACACTGTAATTGTTGCAGGAACAGCAGTTCCTCTCGGGCCTCGGCGATGCGCTCGGGCACCTGCTCCGCAGCGGCCTGACCCTTGCGATATCGGGCGAAATACGCCTGAGCGTTCTCCACCGGAGAGCGCGCCGGATCCAGAGGGACATGCAACAGGCGCCCACCATCCTCGGCAAGGCCCGTTACCTCTGCTCGGGAACACACCAGCTCGCTGGCACCTGCAGAGAGATCCCAGGCGCGCGCCAGAATGGCCTGCCCCGCCAGCTGCAGCTCTTCCAGATCCTGCGGAGACACATTGGCCCGCTCCAAGGCCGCGATACGCGCGACGATTCGGTCGACGTGCTGCTCCAGCAAGGCCTCCAGCGAGGTGCGTGCGCCGGCATAAGGATCAAAGGGGCGTGCCGCTGCCAGAGGAAGCAGGGCGCCACGACTGATAGAGGCTATGGGCCGCCAGGCATCACAATGCGTGAGGCGATAGGGGGCCACCGCCACGGCCACCTGCTCATCGCCTCGTTGCTCCAGCCCAACCGTCGGCTCCCACTGGTGGGTAGCAGGCAGCGCAGAAAACTCTTGCAGCACGACGCAGAGGCGCTGGAGGTCCGCCTGTTCAAGAGGCCAGTCCGCCTCCCTCAGGCCCAGGGCGCGAAAGGTCACCTCCCGTGCCAGTAGAGGACTTACACCCGCCAGCACCTGCACCAGGCGCCTGGTGAGGGGGCCATCGGCACCTGCCAACGCCGCCTGCAGCGTGGCGCCGTCGATCTCGGTGGGATCGAGCTTGTGCTGGGCCGGAGGCGGCACGTAGGGGCGCCTGGGCAGGACGGTCCGATACCGGTTGATGCGTGCCGGTACCCGACGGGCACATTCCAGAATGGTGCCGGATGCATCCACCAGAATGAGATTGCTCAGCCTGCCCATCACCTCGCAGACCAGGTCAACGCCGCCCTGTGCCCCCGCGAAACAGAACCGGAGCACACGTTCCAGCGGAGGCTGCAGGACGGCGGTCAGACGTGCACCCAGCACATATTTGGTGAGCAGGAGGTGCAGGGGCGCACGCTCATCCACCCCGCGGCGCAGTCGGTCGTCGCTGAGGGCAATACCCCCGTCGACCTCAGCGCTGAGAAGCAGCTGGTGGCGCACGCCGGCATAGATCTCGAGGCCCACGCCCAGCTCTGATGGCCTTACCACGCGCTGCACGCGCCCGCCCACCAACAGCTCGGCCAGTTCATCGCGGATGGCGGCCAGCGTCAGCGCGTCCTGGTTCATGAGCGGAACAACTCTTCCAGAACCAGCAGCAGGTGCTCGGGCGAATAGGAGCCACGCACGCGCACGCGACTGAGCGCATAGCGACCGTTCGTCGAGTGCGACAGGCCATACTCGGTAGTGGTGGCAGCCCAATACCCCAGTTCCTGCAGCACCTGGCCTGCCTGCTCATCATAATAGCCGGAGGGGTAGCAGAAAAAGCGCACTGGACGGCCTGTGCGCTCCTCGATCGCCTCTTTGGAGCCGAGCATCTGCCAGATCAAAAAGTCTCTGTCGCGCCCAAAAAGCCCTTCATGGGTATAGCTGTGGGCTTCCATGGCCATGCCCCCCGCCGACATCTCTGTCACCTGTTCCCAGGAGAGGTAGACAGGGTTACCCTGATCGATGACGCTGGTCAACAGAAAGAAGGTACCCTGCATGCCATGTTGCTGCAGGATGGGATAGGCATTCTCGTAAGCGTCACGATACCCATCGTCAAAGGTGAGCACAATAGGATTCGCAGGCAACGCTACCCCCTGAGTGAGCGCCAGGGTCACGTCTTCAAGCGAGATCGCTGTATAGCCGGCGTTCTGGAGGGCGGTGAGGTGCGCTGAGAAAAGCTCTGGCGAAACTGACAGGTCTCGCCGGACGTCATCGGCATCGGCGGGCGGGCTGGAGACATAGTGATACATGAGGATGGGCACATCCACCACGCGCTCAACGCCATCAGGCGTGGGCTCACTGGGCGGGGGCGCACCACTGCCGGCCGTTGGCGCCTCAAGAGAAGGCGTTTCGGCAGAGGCAGGTGTCGGCGTCGGCGACGGCGACGGTGTCGGCGACGGCGTCAGTGTCGGCGCCACGGTAGGCAACAGCGTCGGGGTAACGATAACAGTGGCAGGCGGCAGGGCCTCGCTGGCGGCCGGCGGCAAGGTCAGAGTCGCAGCGGCGGTCCCGTTAGTCGCGGACAGAGGGGCATCTGTGGGCGCGAGCTGGGGTTCCGCCCGCGAAGGTGCCGCGACCGGCTCGGTGGCGAGGAGCGGCTGCGACGGGCGACCGGAGGGGCTGCTGCCGGAAAGCACCACCGGCTGCTGCCGCCCGCCGATGCGCACGGGCCACACCTGTTGCAGCACCGCACCCGTCAGCAGGGCAGCCACCAACACCAGCAGCGTCATGAGACGCAGCCGCGGCAGCCCTCTTCCCAACTGGCGATTCATTCCCATGCCTGAGCGTGTCCCCGAGCCCGGCCGCATTGCCATATCCTGTGTCAATCCAAGGGATTTCCATCAAGACACTGCACGACAGAGTGCTGTACGACAGCGCCCTGACCGGCTGGTCAGGGCGCTGCAGTCACTCTCTGGCAAACCGGGCGATCTGCCTAACCGACGTGGATGCACTCGACGGGGCAGCTGTCGGCCCCATCATTGGCGCAATCTTCCAGGTCATCGGGGATCGAGCCCTCGCCGGGCTCGCCATCGACCTGATAATCTGTCGCAACCATCGTCAACCCATCGTCGTCGTTCTCGGCGAAAACGTCAGGGCAGCTTGACCAGCAAGCGCCACAGGAAATGCACTCATCCCGATCGATTCTCACTTTGACCATCAGGGGGTCTCCTTCCGCACACTATTCCGAATGCCAGGCCACGACTGACCCGCGGGCGCCATCATACACCATCATGCCATCAAGCGCAACAGTTGCGCGCGCGCCTGTCGCATTGCAGGCCTGCTCCTCGCAACGCGGATCACTTGCCACAAGAGGGCCCACGCACTAGACTGCTGCCATGCACCAATGCCCGCGGAGGAGGATGGTATGGCCTACCTGATGGGGATCGACGTCGGCACGACCGGTACCAAAACACTGCTGATCGAGGAGACCGGCCGTATCGCGGCCAGTGTCACCTGCGAGTACCCCATGTACACGCCCCGTCCCCTCTGGGCTGAGCAGGATCCAGAGGATTGGTGGCAGGCAGCGGTCAGCTCGATCCGCGAAGCACTGCACCAGGCGGCCATCGATCCCGCCGAGGTCCGTGGCATCGGCCTGACGGGGCAGATGCATGGCATGGTGATGATGGATGCCAAGGGGACCGTGTTGCGCCCCTGCATCATGTGGAACGATCAGCGCACCGCCGCCGAGTGCGACTGGATCATGCAGACGGTGGGCCCGCAGCGCTTTCTCGACTTGACGTTGAACCGCGCCCTGCCCGGCTTTACCGCCCCCAAGATCATCTGGACGCGCACTCACGAGCCTGAGGTGTACGCCCAGGCGGCCCACATCCTGCTGCCCAAAGACTATTTGCGCTACCGTCTGACGGGGGCTTTTGCAACCGAGGTATCGGACGCCTCCGGGACGGTGCTGCTGGATGTTGCCAGGCGCCAGTGGAGCGACGAGGTGTTGGGGGCGCTGGACATCCCCCGGGCATGGATGCCCGAATGCTTCGAGTCGCAGGAGATCACCGGTACCATTACAGCCGAGGTTGCTGAACTGACGGGCTTGCGGCAGGGTACGCCCGTGGTGGGTG
>JAAYED010000133.1 GCA_012728955.1 Chloroflexota bacterium | reverse complement strand
CCACCTTTGGCAAGTGGGTGGGGGTGCATCTCACCGCCGAGAACCACCGCCAGCTGTACGTGCCGGTGGGCTTTGCCCATGGCTTTTGCGTGCTGAGCGAGCGGGCGGACTTTTTATACAAGGTGACCAGTTACTATGCCCCGCAGGATGAGCGCGGCGTGCTCTGGAACGACCCGGCCCTGGGCATCGACTGGCCGGTGAGCGACCCGATCCTTTCGGACAAGGACCTCAAACTGCCGCTGTTGGCGGATATCCCGCGCGACTATATCTGGCGCGGCTGAGCCTCGGCCATGGCGCCCGGCGCAAAGATCCCCTCTTCGGTGATGATCCCCCGGATCAGGCGGGCGGGGGTCACGTCAAAGGCAGGGTTGAGCGCTCGGGCGCCGGCGTGGCTGTGCTGCACCCGTGCCGGCCGGCCCTGGCCGTCCTCGCCCGTCACCCACAGCACCTCGTCCTCACTGCGCTCTTCGATGGGGATGTGGGCACCGCTGGGGCAGGCCGGATCAAAGGTGCTCCAGGGCGCGGCCACATAAAAAGGCACCTGGTTATCGGCAGCGCAGAGCGCCTTTTCATAGGTGCCGATCTTGTTGGCCACGTCGCCATTGGCGGCGATGCGATCGGCCCCCACGATCACCAGATCCACCAGCCCCTGTTGCATCAGGTAGCCCGCGGCATTGTCCGCGATCACATGATGGGGGATGCCCTCGCCGGCCAGCTCCCAGGCCGTCAGTCGGGCGCCCTGGCTGCGGGGCCGTGTTTCGTCGACATACACCAGCACCTGCTTGCCCTGGCGCGCCGCGCAATAAATCGGCGCCAGCGCGCTGCCCCAATCCACAAAAGCCAGCCAGCCTGCGTTGCAGTGCGTGAGGATGCGCGCGCCATCGGCGATCAGCGCGGCTCCCACGCGGCCGATGGCCTCACCGGCAGCGGCATTGGCATCGGCCCAGGCCTGGGCCTGCGCCACGGCTGCGGCGCGCGCCTCTGCGATACCGGGCGCCGAGCGGGCCGCCGCCAGCACCCCGTCGATGGCGTGGAACAGATCCTGGGCGGTGGGGCGGGTGTGCCGCAAGGTCTCTACCGCGCGCTCCACATAGGGCCAAAAGCCCTCCCCCTCGGGCGCCTCCAGCGCCGCCTGGGCCACACCGAACCCGCCGCAGGCGCCGATGGCGCCTGCGCCGCGCACCACCATGCTACGGATGGCCTCCGCCGTCTCGCGATGGGTGGGCAGGTCCACCAGCTCCAGCCGATAAGGCAGCGCCGGCTGGTTGATCATGCGCACGATACCCCGCTGCATGGTCACCGTGCGATAGTGCCTGCCCGCTACCTGCATCTCTGCACTCCTCTCATGGCGTGTCGCTCTCCTGCAACCAGGCCACAATGCCTCTTGCGATCCCGGTGGCTGCCCACTCGGGGTGCGTGGTCAGCAACGCACGGTCGCCGCCCATAAAGCCCAGCTCGATGATGGCGCCCGCGGTATCGGGCGAGATGCGCCGCAGCGCGTGGTACTGGCGCATGTCCTCGGTGATGGTATCCTTGTGGGGCTCCAACCCCGTGGCCTGCCCATAGCTGCTGGTCAACAGCTGCACCAGCCGATCCTCCGCCTCGGGATCATTGGCATGGGTCATGCGCGCCACCTTGAATCCGCTCAGCGACACGCACGAATCGGTGTGGATGGCCACAAACACCCGCGAGCGATACCCGTTCAGCCGACGATCGAACTCGGGCAGCAGCTCGGCGTCGATGCCCTCTGCGCGCAGTTTCTCCACCACCGCCTGGGCCACCGCCAGGTTGATCTCTACCTCGGTGAGCCCGTCCTCGCAGACCGCCCCCGAGTCGTTCTTCCAGTGCCCCGCCAGAATGCCCACCGTGGCGCTGCGGGGCCGCAGCAGGCCCAGCACACTGCCCAGACCGTCCAGGTTGCCCGCTCCCAGCAACGTCAGAATGCCCACCGCCGCCAGGAGCAACAGACCCAGGAACCGGGATACCAGGCGGGCTGCGCTGGGGCGTGGGGGCTCGGGGACGGGCAGGGCCTCGGGTATGTTTGGCTGCTTGCTCATGCGCAGAGTGTAGGTTCACCACGCCCCTCGGTCAATCAGCGTGGTGACAGTGGCAGCCCCTTGAGCGGGTGTGCTATAATCCGCCGCAGACTGTGGAGAAGGAACCGGTGAGCAACAGGGAAAAGATTCCATACTGGCTGGTGGGCGAGGGCGCCCAGGCCCCGGAGCGGCACCTGGGTGTGGCGCTGGATCTCAAGGCGCGCTTGCCCGGGCGTGGCTGGCGCCTGGTATGGGGCACCGCCCGCATCCCCACCGGCGTGGCGCTGTGCATGCCCGAGGATACGTTGGTGCGCGTCACCGGTCGCAGTGGCGGCTTTATGCGCGGGCTGTTGGTGCACGACGGCCTCATCGAGTCCGAGTTCAACGGGCAGGAGCTGTGCGCTCTGGTGTACTGTCCCTGGCCGCGGCTGGTGCGCCATGGCGATCGCATCGCCCAGATGTGGGCCCTGCCGGCCAGGCGTGATCTGCTGGAGCCGGTGGATGGACCGCCCGAGGGGGTCCGCACGCTCAAGACCGGCTTTGGTTCCACCGGGCGTTAGGAGCGCATGAACAGGATGGCAGAGCGGATGCGTACCGGGAATCTGCAGAACGCCTTGAAGCGTGCATTCACGGGGCGCCGTGTGCGTGTGGCCCTGGCCATCGTGCTGCTGGTGGGCGTGGTGGCCGCCGCCTGGGCGATCCGTTCCGCCATCGCCCCTAGCCACCGCGCCGGTGCCCCCGTATCCCTGGAGGCCTATGGCTATCCCGCCGTAGAGCTGGTGCTGGTGTATCCGGTGCGGGTGCCCTATGCCGGTGCCTCTGCTGGAGGCAGCCTGCTCACTGTGTACGCCCGTGCAGCCAGCGCCGATGCGGTGCAGCCCATCGAGCTGGTGTTCCCGCTGCCCGACGCCACCCTGGCCATCGTCGATCGAGAGGGCCTGCCGGTTGCCGGCCGGCTCAGCGTGCTGCCCGGCTGGCCCGATGCGCTGCCCTACAGCCTGCTGCTGGCCCACGCCGACACCCAGATGCAACCCAGCCTGCTCTCCTCGCGGCAGGTGCGCGTCACGCCCCTGCTGCTCGGCCCCTCGGGCAGTGTGGCCCTGCCCGAGCTCTCTTTCCGCACGCTGGTGGAGAGCCGTCTGGGCCACGCCCTGCGCAGCAGCGTCACCTGGCTGGCGGGCTGGGGCCTGCCGGTGGGCACGGTAGTCATCCTTGTAGGGGCCCTCTGGCGCGTGTGGTACAACGCTGGCCTGCGCCGCCGCCAGGCCCGCGAGCAGCGCCTCTCGGCCCTCTACACCCGCCTGCGGGACGAGGTCAAGGTGGAGAACTGGCTGGCCGCCCGCCAGCGCGCCGAGGAGCTGCGCCTGCTGGCCCCTGCCTATCGCGATCTCGATCGGCTCGATACGCTGATCAGCACCGCCGAGACCTCCACCTGGAGGCGCGATCAGCTCTATGGCACGGGCCTGGAGGCCTACAGCCAGCGTGATTGGCCCGCCGCGGTGCAGGCCTTTGCCGCCATCGAAGAAGAGACGCCCTATTATCGCGACGTGCGCTTTTTGCGGCGCACCGCTGCCCTGGGCGCCGATCTCGCCAGCCGTGATCGCTCGCTGCGGGTGGCGGCCGCCACCCAGCTGGGCGAGGTGGCGGATCTGCTGGATATGACCCCGCTGCTCGTTGCGCTGGGCGATCCCAGCCGCGAGGTGGCCGAGGCGGCCGAGGCCTCCTTTGCCCGCATCGGGCCGTCGGCGCTGGACACCCTGCTGCAGGGACTGGCCTCTGATGCCTCCGCGGTGCGCGAACGCAGCGAGCGCCTGCTCAAGGGCATGGGGCAGAGCGTGCGGGAGGATCTGCTGGGCGCCCTGCGCAGCGCCGATCCCCGCATCACCGCGCCGGTGGCACGTCTGGTGGCGGCTCTGGGGGCGCGCCGCGAGCTGGCGCAGGCCCTGCTGGTGACCACGCCCGAGCACCACCCGGGGCTGGTGGAGGCCCTGTTGAGCGAGGACATGGGGGCGGCCTCCGCCCTGGTGGACGCGCTGCTGGCCGCCCCGGAGGGGCAGGAGGGCGTGATTCTGCGGGCCCTGGGCAGCCTCAAGGAGCGGGTGGATGTGGACCGCTATCTGGAGACGCGCGCCCGCGAGGCCAGTCGCCCCGAGGACAAGCAGCGCATCCAGCGGGCGCTCAAGGGCGCGGCGGAGCCGTTCAGCCCCGTGGCGCTCACGCCGCAGCTGCTGGATGTCCGCGAGGGAGAGCCCTCCCAGCAGGCGCAGCCGCCCGGGCCAATGCAGTCCGCGCCCGCCGCGCCGCCCGCCCGCCCACGCAGGCGCCTGTTCGGCCCCTGGCGTCACGGGGATGACTGACCCGATGTCCGCTCTCTGCTCTGATTCCGCGTCGGTGAAAGGACCAGCCATGCATAATCGTGTCCGGCGTGCCCTGGCGATCGGTGCCCTGCTGCTGATCGGCACCCTGGCCTGGGCCCTGCCCGTGGCGGCCGATGACGACCTCGCCACCATGGTGAGCTACCTCGAGCGCGCCTGGAACCGCGGCGAGTGGTCGCTGGCGCTCACCATTCTGGACGAGCTGCGGGCCCAGTACCCCAACGACGAGGGGGTCATCGAGCGGGAGCGCCGCGGACGACTCAATTATGCCTGGGAGCTCTACTCCGCGGGGCAGTGCCCGGCGGCCTACCTGCAGTTTGAGCGTGCCCTGGGCCTGCTGCCGGGCGATCCAGAGAGCCTGCGCGGCATGGAGCTGACCCGTGCCCGCTGCGCCGCCGACATCCCCGCACGCCCCGGGGTGCCCGAGAGCGAGAGCGCCCGTCGCCGTGCCGGTGGCTCCGGCGGCTCCAGCTGGACCTTTGGTGGCCTGCCGCTGGATTACACCGTACAGGCAGGCGACACCCTCTCGGGCCTGGCCACCCGCTTTGGCGTCACCGTCAACGAGATCCGGCAGGCCAACAGCCTCTCCGGCGACATGATCTGGCGCGGCATGGTGATCACGATACCCAAGCCCAAAGAGCCCGATGGCTATGTGCGCTACACCGTGGGTCAGGGCGACACGCTCTCGTCGCTGGCGCGGGCCTATGGTACCACCACCGTCGCCATCCAGCGCCTCAATCGTCTGCAGAGCGAGGATCTGCTGGTGGGCCAGGTGCTCAAGATCCCGCAGGATGCCGACGAGGGCTGCCATATCGTGCGCCAGGGAGAGACGCTCTTTGCCATCGCGCACCGCTATGGCGTGGGCTTTTTCACGCTGATGGGCGCCAATGGACTCATCTCGCCCGAGGTGCGCGCCGGCGAGATCCTGCGCATCCCCCAGGCCGGGGGAACCGCCACGCCGGCGCCGGCGGGGCGCCAGCATACCGTCACCTATGGCGAGACGCTCTCTGGGTTGGCGCTGGCCTATAACACGACTGTGGCGGCCATCCAGCAGGCCAATGGATTGGAAACGTCGACCATTTACGTGGGCATGGTGCTCACCATACCCTGACCAGTTTCGGCCCCGGGCGTAACGCACGGGCGCCTCGGGGGTTATCTGGCACGAGGTCCTTTGACCGTGCCCCATGGCGATGCTAACATGGCGCCATGCATGCTACAGGTAGATCCAGGAGGGAACGGATGTCGGTCTTTGAGCGGGTAAAAGAGATTATTGTGGATCAGTTGGGTGTGGAAGCCGACAAGGTGGTGATGGAGGCCAGCTTTCGCGAGGATCTGGAGGCGGACTCGCTGGACCTGGTCGAGTTGATCATGGCCTTTGAGGAAGAGTTCGGCGGAGAGATTTCAGACGACGACGCCCAAAAGATCACGACGGTGGCCGAGGCCGTTGCCTTTTTGGAAAAGGCCGCCTCGTAGGATCTGTGCGCTGGAGCGGGGGATGTCGCGTGCCGGCATCCCCCTTTTTCGATGCCCTTCCGGCGTCCGTTGGTGAAGGAGCCGCCGTGACCGCACTCTCCACCAGCGTCGTCATCCTGGCGGGCGGGCGCTCGCGCCGCCTGGGGCGCGACAAGGCCACTCTGCTGCTGGGCGGATTGCCGCTCTGGCAGCACGTGCTGCGGCGTGTGGCGCCGCTGACCGACGACGTGGTGCTGGTGTTGCGCGCGGGCCAGCGGCTGGAGGCGCCGGGCTGCACCGTGGTCTATGATGCCCCCGCCCAGGGAGGGGTGCTGGCGGCGCTGGCGAATGGGTTGGAGGCGGCGCGGCACCCTTGCGCCTGGGCCCTGCCCTGCGACACACCCTTTGTCTCCTGCGACCTGCTGCGCTACGAGCGGGGCCTGCTCGGCGCGGGCGTGGATGCTGTGGTGCCCCGCGTGCCCGAGGGGCTCGAGCCGTTGCAGGCGCTTTACCGCTGCCGCTGTGCCACGGCCCTGCGTGCCTCGCTTGCGGCAGGCAATCGAGCGGTCAGCGTCGCGCTGGCGGGTTTGTCAGTGCGCCATGTGGACGCCGAGGAGCAGCGTCGCTGCGGCGCCCTGCCGCAGGCCCTGCTGAACATCAACACGCCGCAGGATCTGGCCCTTGCCGAAAGCCTGCTCAGGACCCCTGACGGTGGATGCGCACCGTGGGCAGAATGAGCTGGTAGCGCAGCGCCCCCGTATCCTGCGCCTCCCACAGATAGCCCCCCAGGGCCTCGGCCAGGCGGCGCGCCACATGCAGGCTGAGCGTGGACTGGTTGGCCTCAAAGCCCAGCGAATTCTCTTCGTTTTCCGGCGGGGTGCCGCCGCCTGTGATGCGCACCGAGAACACCATCTCCCCGGGGGTGCCCTCCACATCCAGCCCCAGCCGCCCTTGTTCTCTGCGACCGGTCTCTTCCACCAGGGTCAGCAGCAGATGGCCCAGCCAGCGCTCGGGCACGGCCTGCTGGTCCAGCGCGGGGTGAGCGTGCACCGTCAGCCGGCGCACCAGGTTGCGGGGCAGCGCCGCCAGCAGCCGCTCACGCACAATGCCCCACGGCGCGGTGGTGCTGGCGCTGTGCGCCAGGTTCTCCATGGGCTCGGCCACTGCCTCCAGATCCTGTCGCAGCCGTTCCAGTCGCTGGGCATGCCGGGCCATGGCGCCTTGAGCGGGCGCGCTGCTCAGCGCCGCCAGCGGCTCCTGCAGGCCCTCGGCCGTAGCCCTCAGGAGCAGCGTCTGTGCCTCCAGCCCGACCTGGCTGGACGTCACATCGTGCATGGCCACCACCCGCAGGCGCCGCCCGCCCCTATCGCGCACGGCGCTGGTCTCGATCTCCAGGGTGGCTCGGATCGGCTCGTCGATGGTCAATCTGCGGCGGGTGGGGCGGTCGCCCGTGGCATCCCCCACCAGGTAGGCCAGCCGCTGGATGCGGGGATCCGGATTGTTTACCTGCAGCCGGGCGCCCCTGAGCGCCCCCAGGTCGGGGCCCAGGATGCCCGCCAGGGCGGGGTTGTGCAGCACGATGTGGTCATGCTGATCGAGCACCACCACCGGATCGGACATGGCGTTGAGGATGGTGCCGTCCTGAGGGAGATCCTCCTGCAGGGCCACCCGCAGCTGCTCCTCGCGCAGCAGAATGCCCGCCGTCTGCGCCACCAGCACCACCTGCGGCTCCTGGGAGGCGTTCCAGCGGCCGCCGGGAGGGCCCGAGAGCACCAGCACCCCCATGGGCACCCCGTGCACCGCCAGCGGCGCCGCAAACAGGGGCGTCAGGCCGGCGATGCTCTCGCTGGCGTTGAGCGCCGCCCCGGGGGCCAGCTGCTGGGCCTGCAGAGGGCGCCGCTCCTGCAGCGCCCGTTGGGCCAGTGCCGGCGGTGCCACCACGGGGGCCGTCATGGCCAACGGGTTGCGCAGGCTAGGGCGCCCATATTGCAGCTGCCCATGGGCGTCCACCAGGTAAAAGGTGGCGGCGCTGGCATCCGGAGCTACCTGCAGCGCCAGCTGGGTCAGCGTGGCCAGCGGGGGCTGCTCCGATTCACCGCTCAGGATCTGTTCCAGCTGCTGCAGCGCCCCCTGTCGCCTGGTTGCAGAGCGGCCATCCCGCAGCACCAGCGCCGCCAGCAGCAGAGTTGCCGCCAGCGCCAGCCAGCCCAGCCAGCGCGCCGCCGGCAGCCACAGGGCGATCCCCGTGGCCAGCAACAGCAGGGCGAACAGCGTCGGTCGCAGGGCGGGATGGTCCCATAACATTCGCATCGTCTGTCCTCGTTGGATGATCGGCCGGGCTCTCGAGAGCCGCCGGCAGAGTATACCGTCAGGCGTGGCTGGCGACAATCCTCCCACGCGGGGACGGGCCGAGCCCGGCATTGGAAGCGGACGTCACCTCACGTACAATAGAGGGCAATGGATTCCACTATCGGAGGGAGAGCATGACCACCGTACACTTGCGCCGGCGCGACCAGGTGCCGGCAGAGGATCGTTGGAACGTCGCATCCATCTATGCCACCGACGAGGCCTGGGAGCAGGCCCTGGCCGCCGCGGGCGATCTGCCCGAGCGCGTGGCCAGCTACGAGGGGCACCTGGGCGAGTCTCAGGAGGTGCTGGCCGAGGCGCTGGAGGCCTATTTCGGCGCCAACCGCGAGATGGAAAAGATCTATGTCTATGCCCATCTGCGGGCCGATGAAGATCTGGGCAACAGCCACTATCAGCAGATGGTCGATCGCGCGCGCTCGGCCTATATCGCCCTGTCGGCCGCCACGGCCTATCTCGCTCCCGAGATCCTCACCATTCCCGATGAGCGCATCTCCAGCTGGATCGCCGCCGGCCCCGCCTCCACCTATCGGGTGTGGCTGCAGGAGCTGCTGCGGGGCAAGCCGCATACCCTTTCCCCCGCCGAGGAGCGCATCCTGGCCATGGCCAGCGAGCCGCTCAGCACCTTTTCGCAGGTGTTTGGCGTGCTCAAGAATGTCGATCTCTCGGCGCGCCTGCCCGAGGCCCCCAGCGACGACGGCAGCGTGGATCAGCTCACCCACGCATCCTTCATCACCCGGCTGGAGAGCCGCAACCGCGAGGTGCGCCGCCAGGCTTTTGAGGGCTACTATCGCGAGTTCAAGGGCAACCGCAACACCATCGTCACCACCATGAGCGGCGCGGTCAAGACCCACGTGTTCAACGCCCGGGTGCGCAATTTTGGTTCGGCCATCGAGGCCTCGCTCTTTGACGATCACGTCGAGGTGGCCGTGTATGACGCGCTGATCGCCGCCATGCACAACGCCCTGCCGGTGTTCTACCGCTATATGGATCTCCGCCGGCGCCTGCTGGGTCTCGACAAGCTGCACATGTACGACATCTATGTGCCCGCCGTGCCCGAGGTCAGCCTGAAATACACGTTTGACGAGGCGGCCGATATCGTGTGCCAGGCGCTGGCGCCCCTGGGCCAGGACTATGTCTCTACCCTGCGCCAGGGCATCGACGGCGGCTGGATGGATCGCTACGAGAACGTGGGCAAGCACTCGGGGGCCTATTCCTCTGGCTGCTATGACACCCAGCCCTTTATCCTGCTGAACTTTACCGGCACGCTGGATGCGGTCTTTACCATGGCGCATGAGCTGGGCCATTCCATGCACAGCTGGCTCTCTAACCACAGCCAGCCCTACCATCAGGCGGACTATCCCATCCTGCTGGCAGAGGTGGCCAGCACCACCAACGAGGCGCTGCTCAACCGCTATCTGCTCAACACCATCGACGATCGCAACGTGCGCGCCTACCTCATCGATCGCTATCTGGATGGTTTCCGCGGGACCATGTTCCGCCAGACCATGTTCGCCGAGTTTGAAAAGGCCATGCACGGCTCGGTAGAGGCCGGCCAGCCCATGACCGCCGACGGGTTGGACGCGCTCTACTATGGCCTCGTAAAAGAGTACTATGGCGACTCGGTGGCCTTTGACGAGCAGGATGCGCCCATCGCCTGGGAGTGGGCCCGCATCGACCACTTTTTCTACAACTTTTACGTGTACAAGTACGCCACCGGGATGGCTTCGGCCGTGGCCATCGAGCGCGCCATCAGCGAAGGGCAGCCCGGGGCCCTGGAGCGCTACCTGACTTTTCTCAAGGCCGGGGGCAGCGCCGAGCCCCTGCAGACCCTCAAGGGCGCCGGCGTGGACCTGACCACCCCCGTGCCGGTGGCTGCCGCCCTCTCCGAGTTTGAGCGGCTGCTGGGCGAGTTGGAAGCGCTGATGTCCTGATCCCGCCCATGGCAGAGCACAGGCCCCGCGATCGCGCCGATCGCGGGGCCTGTCTGTTTCGGGTCGGAGGGCTCAGCGTGCCTCCAGCTCCCAGCGCAGTGCAGTGGCCAGCCCCAGGGCGTTGCTGCGGATCACCCCCAGGTCATGCTCATTGGGGCGGTGGCGGATGTCTCCCAGCAGGCCGATGCGGTTGTTGGGCTGGTCCAGGTCGCCGTGAAAGGCGCCCACGGTGTACCACTCGCCCCGCACCTGGCGCCCCAGGTGCTGCAGCCCCTGCGCCAGAAAGTCCCCCGCTGGTGTGGCCTCTCGCAGGCCGGTGTGCGGGCCGGCATAGGTCACCATGGCGATGCCCCAGCGCAGGGGCTGCGTGGGGGCGGTGGGCTGCACGCCCTGCCGGCGGAGGGCCTGCTCCACAAAGCGGCGCATGGGGGCCGGCGGGCCAAAGTGGTAAGAGGGGCAGGCCAGCCCCAGCAGCGGGTAGATGCTCAGGTCCAGCTGCTCGGCGGCGCCGTCCGTCACCGAGAGCAGGGCCACCTGTGCCCCGCCCGCCGTGAGCCCCTCGGCGGCGGCCTCGGCCACCCGCCGGGTATTGCCGCCGGCGCTCCAGTAGAGGATCAGACTGTCCAGCGCCGCCATCACGCCTCCTCTCAATTGAGCAGCCCGGCCTCCACCAGCAGGCTGCGCATCTCGACGCGCACCCCGTCGTCCGCGGGCAGCAGCGGCAGGCGCGGCACGCCGGCGGCATAGCCCAGCAGCTCCAGCGCCACCTTGAGCCCGGGCACTCCCCAGCGCGAGGTTACCGCCTTGCCCACCGGGATCAACCGCAGGTGGATGTCACGGGCGGCCTCGAACTCGCCCGCCACGGCGTGCTGATAGATCTGTACGCACTCGCGTGGCGCCACGTTGGCCAGCGCCAGGATGCCGCCCGCGGCGCCCAACTGCAGCCCGCTCAAAAAGGCGGGGCCGTTGCCCATCAGGATGTCGAACCCGGGCGGGCAGAGCCGCACCAGGTCGCAGATCTGCGGGATATCGCCGGCGCTGTCCTTGACGCCCACGATATTGCCGTGGGTGGCGATGCGCGCCACGGTGGCGCCCGCCATGTTCAGATGGGTGAACTTGGGCACGTTATAGACCATCACCGGTATGGGCGAGGCGTCCGCCACGGCAGCATAGTGCCGATAGAGCGCCTCGGGGGTGGTCTCCACGGAGAAAAAGGAAGGGTTCATCACCAGCGCCACCTGGGCGCCCGCCGCCGCCGCGGCCCTGGTAAGGGAGATGGTGGCCCGGGTGGACTGGCGCCCCACGCCGGCGATCACCAGCTGCCCGGCAACGGCGTTTGCCCGCACGGTGCTCACCGCCTCGCAGACCTCCTGGTCTTCCAGCAGCACGCTCTCGCCGTTGGAGCCCGCCACCACATAGCCGCTCAGGCCGGTGAGGTTCCAACGGCGGATGTTCTCCGCCAGGGCGGCCTTGTCCAGGGAGCCATCGCTGCCAAAGGGAGTCGCAATGGGGGGGAACACACCACGGATCATGGCACTACCTCGCTCGATCGTGTTTGGCTGCATTATCCCGCGGGCGGGGCCCCTGTCAAGCGTGGGCCGGCGGGGACGCCCGCTGCGCCCGTTGCTGCGGCCGTCACTTGGGCACCGCGGGCCCTGCCTGCCCACGGCGCCGTCCCAGCCTACGCGGGCAGTGGGCTCTGGCGCCTGCCGCGGGCGCTACTCCAGCGCGATCCCGGGCGTACCGCGTACCCAGGAGCAGCGCCAGCAGGGGGCCGCTGGTGCTCCCCTGAGACTGCGGCCGGCGTCCACGTGACGGGGTCCTTGCCTGCCCGGTCGGGCGCCTCGCGGCAGGTGAGCGCTGGGTCCAGACGGCCCGCCGCGGGCGTCACTCGACCGCATCGCTCGGCGCGCCCCGCAGGCTCAGATACAGCGCCAGCAGCAGCCCGCTCACCGTCGCCACGAGGGCCCCCTGGCAGGCCCCCGCCAGCCCCTCCGCCACCCAGGGGTCGTTGGCGGGCAGCAGCCAGGTCAACGTCCGCAGACCGATCATCGCCGCCGGCGGACCCAGTGCCGCCTCCAGCAGCGCCCAGGCCGGCCAGACCCAGGCACTCGGCCCCTGCAGAGCAGTCTGTGCCCTGCCTTGCAGGCCTGTTCGCAGCACTCGCTGCAGCAGGGCGCCCTGGGCAGCGCCCAGCAGCGCGCCCCCGGCGGCCGCCCCCACGGCGGGCCCCACCCCTGTGCCGGCCACCTGGCTGCGCAGTGCCGTGGCCGCCAGCGTGCCCAGCGCGGTAACCAGCACCCACAGGGGCCCGCCCAGCCGCTCCCCCAGCAGCGCCCACTGCAACGCGCCGGCAAGCCCTCCCGCCAGCAGTGCGCCCCAGGGCGACAGCGCCAGCTCCAGCGGGCGCGCCAGCAACCCCGCGCTGGCCGCCGCCAGCACCCAGCCCGGGTACCACCACAGCCCGCGCAGGGCGGCGTGTCCTCTTGGGCGGCGGGCGGGCTGGTGCGGATTCTGGTTGTGCATGCCTCCATGGTAGCACCGCCCTGCGCCGGAGGAAACCTTTACACAGGCTTTACCCGGATAGGCAGCTTGGCGGTTGTCAGCGGGGCCTCTGAAGAGTACGCTGTGCCTGTGGACGTGTGTGAGGAGGATGCCATGCAAGCGTTGGCGCTCGAGGTCGAAGATCTGTTCAAGAGTTTCGGCGATGTGCAGGCTGTGCGCGGTGTGAGTTTCGTCGTGGGGCACGGCGAGATCTTTGGGCTGCTGGGATCCAACGGGGCCGGCAAAACCACCACCATCCGCATGGTGCTGGATCTCATCCAGCCTGACAGCGGCCGCATTGCCGTGTTGGGTGCGCCCTTTGGCGAGGCCACCAAGGCGCGGGTGGGCTATCTCCCCGAGGAACGCGGCCTTTACCGCGACATGAAGCTGTGGGATGTGCTGGTGTACCTGGGGCAGCTCAAGGGCCTCAGTGCGGCGCTGGCCCGCCAGCGCACCGAGCACTATTTGCGCATGGTCGAGCTGTGGGAGGCCCGCAACCTCAAAGTCGAGGCGCTCTCCCGGGGCATGGGGCAAAAGGCCCAGTTTGTGGCCGCGGCCCAGCACGAGCCCGACCTGGTGATCATCGACGAGCCCTTTTCCGGGCTGGATCCCGTCAACACCGCCGTCATCCGCTCGCTGATCTATTCCATGCGTGACCGCGGCGCCGCCGTGATCATGAGCACCCACCAGATGCATCAAGTTGAAGAGATGTGCCAGCGCATTCTGCTGATAGACCGCGGACGGCCGGTGCTCTATGGCGACCTGGACGAGATCCGCGAGCGTTTCTCCAGCAATGCGGTGGAAGTGGCCCTCAGCGGCGCCCTGGGCGAGGTGCCCGGGGTGTTGCGTAGCGAACAGCGTGAGGATGTCTATCGGCTCTATCTGGCCGAAGGCACCACCCCCGAGGCGCTGCTGCGCTATCTGGTGAGCGCCCCCGGGGTGGAGGTGCACCGCTTTGAGCGGGTGCGTACCTCGCTGGACGAGATCTTTGTACAGACGGTGGGGCATCGGGCGGAGGGCACCTCCGAGGGGGAGGTGGCCGCATGAACGGGCGCACCATCCGGCTGGTGGCCCTCCAGACCATTCGTCAGCAGGTGCAGAGTCGCCTCTTTTGGATCATGACACTGGTATTGCCCGCCATCATCGTGGTGGTGTCGGTGATCGCGGCTCTCACCGAGACCCGCGTGCCCCAGGGGCCGCTGGGCGTGGTGGATCGTTCCGGCCAGCTGACCATCCCCATCAGCGATCAGGAGGACGGCCTCCCGCTGGTGGCGCAGCCAGACGAGGCCGAGGGCCAGCGGGCGCTGGCCAGCGGCGAGCTGCAGGGGCTCCTGGTGGTGCCTGAAGACTACCTGGCCAGCGGCCATCTGCAATATCACGCCGTTCGGCAGCCCGCCTCTGGCCTCGAGTGGGCCCTGAACCGCTTTCTGCGTCGTGCGCTGGCGCCTGACGCGCCCCCCTGGCTGGCCGATCGTCTCTCCAGCGATCCCGCCTGGAGCTATGAGGACCTGGCCAGCGGGCGGGTGCTCTCCAGCGGGCTGGAGGCCGTGCTGTGGGGCCTGCTGCCCATGGCCCTGGGCATGATGTTCATGCTGATGCTCTCCACCACGCTCAGCAGCGTGGGTCCGGCCATCGTCGCCGAGCGGGAGGACCGCTCGCTGGAGATGGTGCTCACCTCCTTGCGGCCCAGCGAGCTGCTGGCGGGCAAACTGCTGGGCCTGACGGCCCTGACTCTGCTGCAGCTGGCTGTCTGGCTGCTGGTGGGCCTGGGCGCCCTGGCGCTGGGCTGGTGGCGGGGCGGCCAGGGCGGGTTGCCGGCGCTGCGCTGGTCGGCGTTGCTGTGGGCGGCGCTGCTGGGAGGGCCGGGCTATCTGCTCTATGCGGCCCTGGCGGCCTGCCTGGCCATCCTGGCCGGCGGGCGCGAACAGGCGCGGCAACTCTCGGGGCTGCTGGTGTTCCTCGTTATGGCGCCCATGTTTCTCACCGGTTTCGTGTTCATGGCCCCCGATGGCGCCCTGGCTAAGGCACTCACCCTGGTGCCCTTTACGGCGCCCAGCATGGCGCTCTTGCGCATGATGATGACCGAGGTGCCCCTCTGGCAGCTGCTGGTGGCCCTGGCCCTGCTCTGGGTGAGTGCTGCCCTCTGCATCTGGCTTGCGGCGCGCCTGTTCCGCGCGCTGTCGCTGCTGTATGGGCAACGCCTCTCGCCGCGCGCCCTCTGGCGGGCATTTCTGGGCCGCACCTCATCAGGTGCGGGGAGGATGGGCTGAATGGGCAACACCTGGCGCGTCGCCTGGCGCGAGTTTTCGGTGCGTGTGCGCTCCCGAGGGTACCTGTTCAGCGCGGTGGGCACCCCTCTGCTCTTGATCGTGATCTGGCTGGCCACCGGCGCCCTGACTTCGCAGAGCTTTGAACCGCAGCCGGCCGGCCCCGCGGAGGGAGCGCAGTTGCCCATCGGGCTGGTGGATCAGGCCGGTCTGCTGGGCGGGCTGGCCCTGCCCGACGGGTTGGAGCTCTTTGCGGAGGAGGCGCAGGCCCGCGAGGCGCTGCTGGCGCGGCGGATCGACCACTATGCAGTGATTGCCCCCGACTATCGCGAGACGGGCGCGCTGCGCCGGGTGGGGCGCGGGTTCCCCGGCCTGGATGGGGATACCGGGCAGGTGGACCGCCTGCTGACCCTGGCGCTGCTGCAGGATCGTCCCGCCGAACAGGCCGCGCGTCTGGCGCAGCCCATCGCCCCCGGTGGGCTGGAGTGGGTGGCGCCCCAGGGGGAGGATGCCCACGCGCCTTTGGAGCAGTTCAGCATGTGGCCGCTGATCTTTGCCAGCGCGGTGATGGTGCCGCTGCTCACCGGTGGCGGCTGGCTGCTGCGCAGCCTCTCGCAGGAAAAAGAGTCCCGCGTGATGGAGGTGCTGCTGGTATCGGTGCGGCCGGCGCAACTGCTCATGGGCAAGCTGATCGGGGTGGGGGCGCTGATCGCCGTACTCTATCTGGTGTGGGGCCTGGTGCTGTGGACCGTGTCCAGCGTGGCGCGCACGCCCTTGGCCGCCTTGTTGAGCGGCCTCAACCTGCAGAAGATCCAGCTGCTGCCGGTATTGCTCTTTGCCCTGGGGGGATTTGCCCTCTATGCGGCACTCATGGCAGGGTTGGGGGCCCTCACCCCCGATGTGCACAGCAGCCAGACCATGGTCTTTGTCATCACCCTGCCCATGCTGATACCGTACTATTTGTGGATGCCCCTCACCACGGATCCGCAGGGGGCCGTGGCGCTGGTGCTGAGCCTGTTTCCCTTCTCGGCGCCGCTGGCCATGGTATTGCGCCTCTCGGTGGCCAGCGTGCCCCCCTG
>JAAYED010000012.1 GCA_012728955.1 Chloroflexota bacterium | reverse complement strand
AGGCGGAGGGAGAGGGATTCGAACCCCCGGATCTTGCGATCAACGGTTTTCAAGACCGCCGCAATAAACCACTCTGCCATCCCTCCACTGACGTGGATGGCGCCTCTCCATCCGACGGGGCGCAGTATAGCAAGGTGGACGGAGACTGTCAATCCAGCCCTTGTCTGCGCCGCAGCAACTTTGCGAGCGGTATACCTGCCCGGGGTATATCTTGACAGCAGGTATCGCCATGTTATAATCGCGCATACATCGTGACGCACGCCTGTGCAGCGTCGCCACGTTGGATACTGAACATGGGTGCGCTACAAGGGGGATCATGCCTCTGCAACGTGTCCTGAAAACGCTCTTCTTGATTCTATTGACCATCGTCGCGCTGGCGGGTTGCAGCAACAAGGGTTCTGCTGGAGCGCCCGGGAGCGCCACCATCCTGTTTACCAGCGAGGTACACGGCGAAACAGACCCCTGTGGTTGAGGCGTCCCCATGGGCGGGTTGGCCCGGCGGGCCACCCTCATTCAAGACACGCGCGACCAGACGGACGTTCCCGTGCTGGTTGTGGATGCCGGTAATACGCTGATGGGCAAGTCTCTCTCTCTCGCAAGCGAAGGGCGGGTGCTGGTCGATGCCATGAACCTGATGGGCTATGACGCCCTGGGAATCGGCGTGGGCGAGTTGATCCAGGGCCCCGAGATCCTCGAGGCACGGGCGCAGGAGGCGTCCTTTCCTCTGGTGTCCGCCAATCTGGTGGACGCCGCCACCGGCGAGCCCCTCTTTGAGCCCTGGGTGCTCATCGAGCGTAAAGGTACGCGCTTTGGTGTGCTGGGGCTCTCCAATCCCGGGGCACTGCTGGGCATCGAGTCCCTCTGGCCCGGAGCCGAGATCCTGCCCGCGCAGCAGGCTCTGACCAGGTATCTGGACGAGGTGCGCTCCCAGTCGGACGTGGTGGTGGTGCTCTCGCTGCTGGGCTTGGACAGCGACCAAGTGCTGGCGCAGAATGTAGCTGGCATCGACGTCATCGTCGGAGGAAACGAGCGCTATCTGTTGACCGAAGCCAGCAGCGTGAACAACACCACCATCGTACAGGTGGGCTATGATGGCGAGTGGCTCGGGCAGCTGGACCTGACCCCGGCAGACCAGGGCTTTGCCGGTGTCTATACGGTACTGTACATGCGCCCCGAGGTTGCCGACGACGCCGATATGCGTGCTCTGGTGACGCGCTACTATGAAGAGTATCTCCCCTAGCTCCTGTCCGGACTCGGGGCGGCAAGGCACCCCCAGGAGGATATAGCCATGGCTCCGATCACCTCTGTCATCAAGCGCAGCGGGGCGGTGGTTCCCTTTAACAAGGATCGCATCAGCAATGCCATTTACCGTGCCGCGGTCTCTGTTGGGGGGCGCGACCGCAGCGTGGCCGAGGAGCTGGCCACGCAGGTGGTTGCAGCCCTGGAGGCCCAGACCCCTCCCGGAGCCACTCCCACCGTGGAAGAGATCCAGGATATCGTCGAGACGGTACTCATCAAGAACGGCCACGCCCGAACGGCCAAGGCCTATATCCTGTACCGCGATGAGCGTGCGC
The DNA here is from genome assembly GCA_012728955.1 of Chloroflexota bacterium. GTDB lineage: Bacteria > Chloroflexota > Anaerolineae > UBA1429 > UBA1429 > JAAYED01. Next base: position 9,043 of record JAAYED010000012.1, on the reverse strand, counting down.
GGCGCCGCCAGCGGCGCCAGGAGCACGATGCCCTCGCCGCCCAGAACATTCCCTGGCGCAAGATTTACGAGGTGCTCAACTGGAGTCTGGATCATGGGGTGCACACCGTCGAGCAACTCAACGCCCGGATGGCCCGGGGTGAGTTTGCCGAGATCGTCGCCGAGTCGGACCGGGCTTATAACGACGACATCCATCTGGCCGCCGACATGATCCACGAGCGGCGCGGTGAGATCCGTATTGCGGTGGTCGCAGGACCTTCCTCCTCCGGCAAAACCACAACTACTATCAAGCTCAGCCAGCTGTTGGTAGAGATGGGCATGCACCTGGTGCCACTGACGGTGGACCATTACTTTTACGACCTGGAAGAGCATCCCATCGACGAGTTTGGGGACCATGACTATGAGACGCCCCAGGCGCTGGACCTGTCGCTGATCAACACACACTTGCACGCACTGATCGCTGGCGAGCGTGTGATGATTCCCTACTATGATTTCAAGACCGGCCGCCGCAGCCTGAACGTGACCCCCATGCAGATCGGTCCGGACGACATCATCCTCATCGACAGCCTGCATGGCCTGTACGGTCCCATGATGGAGGGCATCGATACTGACAAGCGCTTTGCGCTGTACATCGAGCCTCTGCTTCAGATCAAGGGCCTTGACGGGCGCTATATCCGCTGGACGGACCTGCGACTGATGCGGCGCATGCAGCGCGACGCCTCGCATCGGGCTTATGATCCGCAACGCACGCTGGAACACTGGCACTATGTGCGCTCCAGCGAGATGCGCAACATCATCCCCTTTGTCAATACAACCGACACGATCGTCAACAGCGCACTGCCTTACGAGCTGCCGGTGATGCGCCAGCGCCTCTACAGCCAGTTCCAGGCCTGGGCGGAGCAGTACCGCGATGATCCGCTGCGCCATGACGCCCTCGAGCGCGCCCAGCGCATCCGCGACATGCTGGCCAGCGTAGCTCCTCTGGCGGACGAAGGGCTGATCCCCGGCGACTCGCTACTGCGCGAGTTTATCGGTGGCAGCGTCTACCAGTACTAGCCGGGGGGAACCTCCCGCGCTCGACGGCGGCACGGAATACTTAAGGCAGAGTTATCCCAAAAGTTTTCCCAAATATCGCAGATAGTGCCCCAATCCGTTGGCATGGGCAGGAGACGGTGCGTACAATAGAGCGTGTCCATGATGAACAGGGAGGGAGACACGCCTCATGGAGCACGTAACGGTTTATCGCCAACCGGACCGTTACGCCGGCTGGCCGGCGAACTATGGTCTGTGGGCCTGGGGCAACGAGCTGGTGGCAGGTTTCACCGTGGGCGCTCCGCTGGCGGATGGGCCCTTTCACGCCCGTGACAAGAACCAACCCTTTGTCACCATGCAGGCTCGGAGCCTCGACGGCGGCCACTCCTGGTCCCCAGAGCCTATGCACGCCCCTTCCCCCGGCGGCCGCGCCCTTTCCTCCGACGAGCACATGATAGCGCCTTTACGCCTGGCCACCGCCCTGGAGCGTGGAGAGGCGCCGCAGCCCACGCCGCTGAGCACGCCTCTGACCTTTGGGCCTGGTCTGGCCATTCTCTGCGCCCGCACCGGCCTGGGTACCGGCACGCGCGCCTGGTTCTACAGCTCGGCCGATCGCTGCCGCAGTTGGGCGGGGCCGCACTGGCTGCCGCGCCTGGGTCAGGCCGGCATCGAGGCACGCACCGACGTGGTTGCGGGAGAGGGCCACACCTGTACGCTCATGCTGACGGCAGCGCGCGCAGATGGTGGCGAGGGCAAGGGCGTGTTCTGCACCCGCACCGTGGACGGCGGGCGCACCTGGGCGCTGCGCTCGTGGGTACTGCAAACAGAGAGCGGCTATGCCATCATGCCCTCTACAGTGCGCCTGGCAGATGGCAGCTGGCTGACCGCTGTGCGACGGGCCGAGGGGAGCGGCGACCAGCGGCGTAACTGGATCGCGCTTTACCGCTCCAACGATGATGCGCTCTCCTGGTCAGCGATGGAGGACCCCGTCCCCGATACCGGAGTGGGCGGCAACCCCCCTGCTCTCACCCTCTTGCAGGACGGTCGCCTCTGCCTGACGTACGGCTACCGCAACCCTCCCTATGGGATCCGGGCGCGCCTGAGCGCCGATCGGGGCGTCAGCTGGAGCCCGGAGATCATCCTGCGGAAGGACGGGGGCAGCCACGATCTGGGCTATCCACGCACCATCCAACGACCCGATGGCACACTGGTGACCGTGTACTATTTCAACGACAGGCCCGGCGGCGCTGCCTATATCGCCGCCACGCTATGGCGGGCGGAGGAATATGAGGTCTGAACTGATACCGGGCACCTCCATCGAGGTCGTGCGCCGGAGAGCGGCGAGCCCCCGGCTGCGGATGGCCCTGCTCGATCTGGATGGCACCCTCTCACTCATTCGCGCAGGATGGCAGACTGTGATGGCCGACCGCATGGTCGCCGACCTGCTGGCACTGGGTACGGGCGAGACCGAGGCCGATCTGCGCGGCGAGATGATGGAAATGATCGACCGCACCACTGGAGAACCCACGGCGCACCAGATGGCCGCTTTTGCGCAGGCCGTGGCCCGACGGGGCGGCGAGCCGTTGCCGGTGGAAGCGCTCATGGAGCGCTACCGGAGGGATTTGGCCTCGGTGATCGATTCCCGCCACACTACGCTCGCCGCCAGAGACCCCAGCGGGCAGCACTGGTTGGTTCCGGGAGCAAGAGGCATGCTGCAGGGCCTGCAGGCGCACGGCATTGGCATGTTCCTAGCCAGCGGCACCGACCACGATCAAGTGGTGCTGGAAGCAGAACTGCTGGGCCTTACGGGCTTTTTCCAGCTGGGAATTGCCGGCGCGGTGCCCCCTCCGGCAGTGTTCACCAAAGACCTCTTGGTGGAGCGGCTCATCCGTGAGGGACTGTATACCGGCGGCGAGATGCTGGGGATCGGCGATGGCCCGGTAGAGATCTCGGCCGTTGCACGAGCGGGAGGCATCGCCATCGGTGTGGCCAGTACAGAGCTGCAGCCGGGCACCCTGAATGTGGAAAAGCGTCAGCGACTGATCGACGCCGGCGCACATCTGATTGTTGCCGATCTGAGCGAGCACGAGGTACTGCTGGCATACCTGGCGGACCAGGGCCATCTGTAAGCGCGAGGAGGATCCCCATGCCATACCCAACCTTTGACCGCAGCCAATTGCGGTTGTTGCCCCTGGCAGAACGCATCCACGACATGCAGCTGGATGAAGTCCTGCCTCTGGATGCGCCCCCTCTGCGGGATTACCAGGGCACCGAGCTGCAGACGCTGGCGGACCGCGTAATCGCCGCGCGCCGTGCCAGCCGCCCCGTGATCCTGATGATGGGCGCGCACATGATCAAGGTCGGATTGTCGCGCTTTATCGTCGACCTGATTGCCCGCGGCATGGTGACCCACATAGCCTGCAACGGCGCCTTTGCCATCCACGACTATGAGCTGGCCGCCATCGGAGCCACCACCGAGAGCGTGGCCCGCTACATCTCCAGCGGACAGTTTGGGCTGTGGAACGAGACGGGCTATCTGAACGACGTGGTGCGCGAGGGGCTGACGCAGGAGATGGGAGCGGGCGAGGCCATCGGAAGGTGGATCGCCGAGTCTCCCTTCCCCCACAGTGACTTGAGCGTGCTGGCAGCCGCCTGGCGCGCGGGGATCCCCGCCACCATCCACGTGGGCATCGGCAACGACATTATCCACGAGCACCCCAATTGCGATGGCGCCGCCTGGGGCGCGGCCTCCTACCGCGACTTTTTGGTGTTCACGCACACCGTCACGCAGCTGCAGGGCGGCGTGTTCCTCAACTATGGCACAGCCGTCATGGGCCCGGAAGTCTATCTCAAGGCGCTGAGCATGGCCCGCAATGTGGCCCACCAGCGGGGCGAACAGATCAACATCTTTACCACCGCGGTCTTTGATCTGCAGGACCTCGGCCCCGACGTCCACCACACGCCGGACAAGAGCCAGGCGGCCTATTACTTTCGGCCGTTCAAGACGATCCTGGTGCGCACCGTGCAGGACGGCGGCGAGAGCTACTATGTGCGTGCCGATCACCGCACCACCCTGCCCATCCTCTATCGGCTGATCTGTGCTGGATGGGAGGCGGAGGCCCCTGCTCATGGATGAGAAACGCCTGGGCGAGATTTTGGAGCGCTTTCCCAGCCTGCGCCTCCTGGTGGTGGGAGACTATTTCCTGGATCGCTACCTGATCATAGACCCGGGGCTGGCGGAGCTGTCGCTGGAGACGGGCCGCACTGCCCACCAGGTGGTGGATATCCGTAACAGCCCTGGCGCAGCCGGCACGGTGGCCAACAACCTGCGCGCCCTGGAGGTGGGGGTGGTGGCCCTGGGGATCGTCGGCAGGGATGGCATGGGCTTTGAGCTCAAGCGCGCACTGCAGCGCATCGGCGTTGACGTAGCGGCCATGATCGAGAGCGACCAGCGCGTTACGCCCACCTACACCAAGCCCATGGAGCGCCTGGCGGACGGCAGCGAACGGGAGACCGAGCGACAGGACATCAAGAACCGCATGCCCACGCCCACCGATCTGGAGGGGCGTCTGATTGAGGCCCTGCGCCAACTGGCCGGGCAGGTGGATGGCATCATCGTGGCGGACCAGGTGCCCGAAAGCGATTGCGGCGCCATAACCGCGCCAATGCGGCAGGCGCTGGCGCAGCTGGCACAGGCTTCGCCCGAGAAACCCATCGCGGTGGACTCGCGCCGCCACATCGGACGTTTCGATGCGCTGCTGCTCAAGCCCAACGAGCGTGAGGCCTGGGAGGCCGTTCACGGCCTGCCACCGGAGGGTACCCCTGCGCTGGATGAATCCGCCGCCTGTGGCCGTGCCCTGGCCCGGCGCACCGGGCGCCCGGTGTTTGTGACGGTGGGCGATCGGGGGATCCTGGTGGTCGATGGCGGTCAGGTAACCCATGTGCCTGCGCCGGCCGCAACAGGACCCATCGACATTGTGGGGGCGGGCGACAGTGCCATGTCGGCCATTGTGGCCTCGCTGTGTGCCGACGCGACACCGGTAGAGGCGGCGGCAGTGGCCAACCTCGTCGCCTCGATCACCATCCAGCAGCTGGGCACCACGGGGACCGCCAGCCGCGCGCAGGTTCTGGCACGCCATCGGGAAACGTCGCAATGATCCGAGCCATCTACAGGTCCCCCGAGGGGCAGATCACCACCGACATTACAGCAGAGGCCGCCTGGCAACGGCTGCAGGCATCATCTGGCGGCCTGTTGTGGGTGGACATTCGGGACGAACCCTTTGCCAGTGCCGAAGGGCTGCTGCTAAAGACTTTTGGCTTTCATCCACTGGCGGTGGACGATGCCCTCACCGAGTCGCATGTGCCCAAGCTGGATGATTGGGGCGACTATATCTATGTCACGCTCCACTCGGTCACCAAGCATGTGGAGCGCTGGGAGCAGCTGGATACGGTAGAGGCAGACCTCTTTGTCGGGCGCGGCTATGTGGTCAGTTACCAGTCGCGGCCGGTGGCAGGGATCGAGCGCGTGTGGCAGATGGTCCAGCGCGACGAAAGGCACCTCAGCCGGGGCGCCGAGCACATTCTCTATCTCCTCAGCGATGAGCTGGTGGCAGATTTTTTCCCCATCGTCAATGACATCGATGACGAGATCGACCAGTTGGAGAACGAGCTGCTCGAATCGCCCGAAAGCGTAGAGATGGATCGCCTGTTTGGGCTCAAGCGCACCCTGGTGCAGCTGAGGCGCACGGTGGCACCGCTGCGCGAGGTGCTCAATCGCCTGTCGCGCAATGGTTATGCGGTGCTCAGGCCCGAGTCGGCCATGTTTTTTCGTGACGTGTATGATCACCTGGTGCGTCTGTACGACCTGATCGAGAGCCTGCGCGACCTGTTGACCAGCACGCTGGACATGTATCTCTCGGTGATCAACAACCGGATGAACCAGATCATGAAGGTGCTGACGGTTGTCTCTACGCTGCTGATCCCGTTGACCTTTATCACCGGCTTTTTCGGGATGAACTTTTTCGCGCCCAGCGTCGACCTGGCACCCTGGACGGGCCATCTTGCCCTGGTGCTGACCCTCGTGGGGCTCGTGGCCACGCCGGTTGGCATGTACCTGTGGATGCGCCAGCGCGCCTGGATGTAGTGCCCTACAGACCGCACCGTGTCAGTGCTTGTATCCACGGCGAGAGTCGGGCGCTTGTCGGCAGCCACACGGCGCCCGCGCCTGATCCCTGCACAGCCTCTCTTGCGCTCCCTTCAGAGCGCTTTTCCCCGAGCTCGCCCCGTGGGTGACATTCTGCAGGAATGTCAGGTCAAGTCGTCCGCAATGCGATTGCCGGGGAGCCTTTACCTGCACTAGAATACGGGCCGGAGCGAAACCAGGCGATCAGTGGAGGTTGCGATGCCCAGGCGATTGGTCTGCACCGGCCCCAGGCAACTGGAATGGCAAGAGTACAGCGAGCCAGAACTCGGCCCGGATTCGGTACGGGTGCGCCCTCTGTATGGCGCGGCCAAGCACGGAACAGAGATGTCGATCTATACGGGGTACGGCCTGGCCAGAGGCGTGTATAACGACCGCACCCAGATTTTTGAGCCGCTCACAGAGGATTACACCGGCTATCCCTTTCGAGTCGGTAATATGGCCGTGGGGATCGTCGAGGAGCTGGGCTCGGAGGTAACCAGGCTGCAGCGTGGCGACCGGGTGTGCGTATACAGCAGCTTTGCCGAGACGGTGACCACGCGTGCCTCTGACTGCTGGCCGATGCCCGACGGCATGCCCTGGCAGACGGCGGTGTGCCTCGACCCGGCTGACTTTGCGCTGGGTGCCGTTCGCGACAGCCGGGCACGCCTGGGGGATGCGGTGGCTGTGTTCGGCATGGGCGCCATCGGCCTGGTGGTGCTGCAAATGCTGCGCCAGGCGGGGGTGGGCCCCATCATCGCCCTGGAGCCGCTGGAGGGCCGCCGACAGATCGCCATGCAGCTGGGCGCCCACTATGCCCTGGATCCCACCAGCTGCGACGCGGGCAAAGAGATTCGCCGGCTGACCGACGGTCGGGGCGCCGACGTGTGTATCGATTACAGCGGCTCACGGGCTGCGCTGCAGCAGGCCCTGCGCGGGGTTGCTTATGGCGGCACGGTGGCGCTGGGGGCGTATCCGCCCGCCTATGGCGCTGGACTGGACCTGGGTGCCGAGGCGCATCACAACGTGCCCAACATTGTGTTCACCCGGGCCTGCAGCGAGCCCAACCGGGAGCATCCGCGTTGGGACAATGACCGTATCTATGCCACCGCCTGGGGCATGCTGGCCCGCGGTGAGGTTTCGGGCGAACTGATCGTCCAGCCCGTGGTGACGCCGGCCGAGTTGCCCGAGGCGTACGCCGAGATCGCCGCCCATCCAGAGCGCTATCTCAAGCTGGGAGTGCGCTACAGTTGAGCCTTTGGTCAGTGTGTGGGACTGATAGAATAGACCGGATGCCGCCTTGCACCTCCTGTGGTGTGGGGCTATGCTGAATCAGATTCAGGTTGGGGAGGGCCCATGGCAGTCAAACAGTGTCTGGTGATGACCAACTTTTACAATCCGTCCACGATGACCCTCGATGATTTCTGCCGTGAGGTAGCCGAGATAGGCTATGCGGGCATCGAACTGATGAATCCCGGCGATCAGCTGTCGACGATCGTGGAGGCCTGCCACAAGTATGGCCTGGCGGTGCCCAGCATGGTAGGCCACGAGAGCCTGCGCGACGGCCTCAACAAAGTCGAGAACCATGATCGTATCGTGGCCCAGCTCAAGGCCAACATCGACCTGGCGGCGGACCACGGCATCGGCGGGTTGATCGTCTTTAGTGGGAATCGCAACGACGGCCAAAGCGACCTGGAGGGCATGATCGCCTGCGCCCATGGCTTGCGTAAAATCGCCCCCTATGCCGAGAAAAAGGGCGTCAACCTCAACATGGAGCTGCTCAACAGCAAGGTGAACCATCCCGGCTACCAGTGCGATTCCACCCTGTGGGGCGTGGCGCTCTGCGAGATGGTCAACAGCCCGCGGGTCAAGCTGCTCTTTGACATCTACCACATGCAGATCATGGAGGGCGACCTGATCCGCACCATTCAGAACAATGTGCAGTGGATCGGGCACATGCACACCGCCGGCAACCCCGGGCGGCACGATCTGGATGACGATCAGGAGCTGAACTATACCGGTATCTGCCGTGGCATCGATGCCGCCGGCTATGCATACTATGTGGGACACGAGTTCCGTTCCAAGGGCGATCCCATGGAGGCGCTGCGTCGCGCCTGGGCCGTTTGCGCCGCCTAGGTTGTGTTTCGCTGTCGCGGGCTGAAAGCAGCTCGGCCCGCGACTCTTCCTGCCCGTGTTCAATGTGAGCGCCACCCCAAGGGCGCTCACCAAATCTTGACGAGGAAAGTGTCAGCATGATCAAGTTTGGCGTGGTTGGCTATGGTTATTCGGGGCGGGCGTTTCACACCTATCTGCCCACACTGGCGACCGGGCTCGAGCTCGGCGGTATTACCGTGCGCAACCCAGAAGTGCAAAAGGCGGCAGCGGCCGATCATCCCGAGGCCAGGATTTTCGACAGCCTCGAGGCCATGCTGCAGGACGACTCCATCCAACTGGTGATTCTGGCGACGCCCCACAACACCCACCATGCGCTGTCGATCCAGGCGATGAACGCCGGTCGGCATGTGGTAACGGACAAGGTGATGGCGATGAACGCGCCCGAGGCGGAAGAGATGATCGCCGTAGCGCGGCAGAACAAGGTCATGCTGTCGGTCTTTCACAACCGCCGCTGGGACTGGGACTATCTCACCGTCAAGCAGGTGGTCGAGAGCGGCATGCTGGGCGAGCCTTTCCTGTACCACGCCGCCATCGCTGGCTATGGCGCCCCGCGAGGCTGGCGTGGTGTCAAGGCCCAGAGCGCAGGCATCATGTATGATTGGGGCGCCCACTTTATGGACCAGGCCCTGCAGTTGGTGCCGGCGCCCGTGGAGAGCGT
>JAAYED010000132.1 GCA_012728955.1 Chloroflexota bacterium | reverse complement strand
TTGCCACTGGCTCACAGAGGACAATCAGGACTATGTCGCCTACCTGAGCATCATGGTGGCCGGCGGCGCCTGCGCTGCCGACAGCTTTTGGGCCATGATGGTGGAGCGGCAGTGCACCGATGTGGCTGCCTTTGCCGCACAGTGCGATCGCCGAATCAAGCACATGCCGGCAGGCCTGGCAGAGGTACATCGCGAGGTATCCGATGGCCTTCGCAGGGCGGACCCCACGCCATTCAAGTCCTTCCGCCGCCACGAGTATCTGGAGACGATAGCCCTGATGGACGTGCTCCCGTCCGATGCGCCTGCAGCCGACGTGCTGAACCAGGAGATCGTGATCACCGCAGAGGTACTGGATGTGTGCCAGCGCCTTGCCGGGCAGGGGGCCTTGGTGTTCGGCCTGTCGGACAAGCCGGACGAGGCCTCGCTCCCGACGGCAGAGATGGCCCGGCAGGGCGGCCGCGGGATTCACGATACGCCGATGAAGGTGTACGGCCCTTTGCTGCGCTAGAGGGAGTGGCCGCGCAGCGTAACGTCGCCCGCCAGCACGCGATGCTGTTCACCACGGTCATCGAGCACCAGCAGGGCACCGTCGGCATCAACATCGACCGCAAGCCCCTCCAGCACGTCCCCCGGCGTTCCAGCGCGTACGTGGGTGCCCAGCGTAGCCAGGTGCTCACGCCATTCAGCGTGGGGCGACCAGCCCTGGGCCATCTGCAGGTAACGGCGCTCGATGGCTGCGAGGGTCAGGCTCAGCAAGTCTTCCCGTGAGATGGGCCCGCCAGCAGCCGACATCAGGCTGGCGGCCGGCACCAGCACGTCTGGCAGAACGGACACGTCCAGGTTCACGTTCAGCCCGATGCCTACCACACTGTGGCGTAATGCATGTCCCTGGAATGCCAACTCGGTGAGGATGCCCCCCGCCTTGCGCCCGTCGATCACCACATCATTCGGCCACTTGACCTGCGCCTGCAGCCCCGCCACCTGCTCGATGGCCTCGAGAACTCCCAGGCTGCAGATCATGGTGAGGCGCTGAGCCTGTGTCGGCTCCATGTCGGGTCTGAGCACCAGCGAGAACAGCAGGGCACTGCAGGCCGGCGCATGCCAGCGGCGGCCCAGCCGGCCGCGGCCGGCCGTCTGCTCCTCGGCGATGACCAGCGCCCCGTCGGGAGCCCCCTCTGCCGCCCACTCCAGCGCCCGACGGTTTGTCGAGTCGATGGCGGTATAGTACTCTACCGCGCGCCCGAGGCTGACGGTACGCTGTGCCGCCAGGATGCGCGCCGCTGAGAGCGCGCATCCTGCACACGTGTCATTTAAGCTGGGAAACTGGGGATCAGCCATCCAGGCCGCCATCAGGAGGAGGTGTGGGGATCACCGGCATGCGGCGGTAGGGATTGTCATCGAACAGTTCGAGAAGATAATTCCCCTTGGCGTTCCAGAAAAGCCAACCGGTAGAGCCCGCATCCTCGGCGCCCTTGCGCTGCCGCAACAACTCGTCCAGGCCATAGGGATAGCGCCCGGAATAGTGCTGCAGCCAGGGTCGTACCAGTGTGCTGGTGCGTTCACGGGTGCGCTCGACGCTATAGTAAAGCACTTCGTAGGGATACAGCTCCACATCACTGATGCCGAGAAAACGCAGGTTGGCGGGATTAAAGGTCTGCGGATAGAGCATGGGCGAGATATAGTCCATGTGCGAGGCGACGTCTTCCAGGCGCTGGCCGATGCCCATGTCCTGATCCTCATCCACCCACATGGTCAGGCCAAACACGTCAGCAGATACAAAGCCCCTCGTGGGCTCGATGGCCGCATAAGCAGCAGCACAAAAGTCCTGCATGGCCTTGATGCGCGTGTCAAAAGTCGCCTCCTGCACGTACACCCGATCAGACACGCGACCCTCGGAAGGAAAACGCAGATAGTCGAACTGGACCTCATCAAAGCCCTTTTCGATGGCCTCCAGGCCGATGGCGATGTTGTACTCCCACACCTCTGGGATAAAGGGATCCGTCCAGGGCAGATCCTCACCATCATGGTACAGACCGCCATTTTGAACATGGATCGCCAGGTTCGGCTTTTGCTCCGCCAAAAGCCGGTCCTTGAAGGTAACGATACGGG
>JAAYED010000011.1 GCA_012728955.1 Chloroflexota bacterium | reverse complement strand
CTTGCGGCGTCCCTGGCGCCGGTGCGTCTACAGATCGGAGAGACGGTTACCCACGGCCTCAGCACCGGAGGCGATGTGGCGCTGGGCACCCGGGCGGCTGAGGCTGCCGCCCCACAGATTGAGGCGCTGCTCAGAGATACCGACATGGTGTTCATCGCTGCCACCCTGGGCGGTGGCACCGGTACCGGCGCCGCTCCGGTGATCGCGCGCATCGCGCGTCAGATGGGCATCCTGACGGTAGGTGTGGTGACCAGGCCCTTTACCTTTGAGGGCGCGCGCAAGTCGCGGGTGGCAGAGGCGGGGCTGCAGGCGCTCATCGAGCAGGTGGACAGTGAGATTGTGATCTCGAACGATCGTCTGCTCACCCTTGATCGGCGCGATCTCAAGCTGACCGAGGCCTTTGTGCTGGCCGATGAGATGCTTCAACAGGCCGTGCAGACGGTCTGCGACTTTGTGCTCAAGGTGGGGCTCATCAACGTGGACCTGCGCGACGTGACCGCCATTCTCACGCGGGGAGGCCGTACGATGGTCAAGGTCAGCCGGGCTACCGGGCCTGACCGCGCAGTGGTTGCGGCCGAGGCGGCCACCAGCAGCCCGCTGCTGGACATCGACGTGCAGGGCGCCACGGGATTGCTGCTCAATATCGAGGGCGGCAAGCTCGGGTTGGGCGAAGTGTATACCGCTGCGGAAACCATCACGGCTATGGCGGATCCTGACGCCAACATCATTTTTGGCTATATTGATAACCCGGATCTGGGTGACTCGATTGTGATCACCGTGATCGCCACCAGTTACCGGGAGAACAGCGGCGATCGGCGGCGGCGCAGGGGCGCTGAGGCACCGATCGATGTGGATTTGGACCATCGGCCCTTTGACTCGTCCGAAGCCGATGCAGCGACGCGGTCGCGACGTTAGCGGGATCAGCCATATCGGCGGGAGGGTGCCAGCTGTGGCATCGCCTCGCCGCAAACACCGTACACGCGCATTGTTGTGAGCCCACGGGGAGGTTACCTTGGATGATCTGATGGGAGCGCTGGGAAGAGAGGCCGTCATCCGCGTCGTTGGCGTGGGCGGTGGAGGTTCGAATGCTGTCAACCGGATGATTGAGGCCGGTTTGACCGGAGTGGATTTTATCGCTGTGAATACCGATGCCCAGGCTCTGGCGCAATCCAACGCCGACATCCGGGTGCGCATCGGTAACCAGATGACCCGTGGTTTGGGGTCGGGCGGCGATCCTGCTGTGGGTCAAAAGGCCGCTGAGGAATCGCGCGATGAGCTTGTGTCCGTCCTCGAGGGCGCCGACATGGTGTTTGTGACGGCGGGCATGGGCGGCGGCACCGGCACGGGCGCCTCTCCCATCATCGCCGAGATCGCTCGCGAGCAGGGGGCATTGACGGTGGCGGTGGTGACGAGGCCCTTTGCCTTTGAAGGCGCGCGCCGTGCCCGTGCCGCTCAGGAGGGCATTGTGCGCCTCAATGAGCGAGTGGATACACTCATCGCCGTACAGAATGACCGCCTTCTGGAGCTGGTGGACCGACAGGTTCCGCTGCAACAGGCTTTTGTCGTGGCGGATGATATCCTGCGCCAGGGTATTCAGGGCATCTCTGAATTGATCACCGTCACCGGTTTGATCAATACAGACTTTGCCGACGTCAAGGCCATCATGAAGGACGGTGGAGCCGCGCTCATGACCATCGGTCGCGCGGGCGGAGAGGAACGGGCTCTGGCGGCAGCCGAAGCTGCTGTCACCAGCCCGCTGTTGGACATTAACGTCAGTGGCGCCCGCGGCGTGTTGTTCAACGTCAAGGGTGGCACGGACATGTCGCTGTTTGAGGTATCTCAGGCCGCTGACCTGATCCGCCAGACCGCTGCACCGGATGCCAACATCATCTTTGGAGCGGTGGTGGACGAGGAGATGAACGGACAGCTGCAGATCACCCTCATCGCCACGGGATTTGATCTGGATGAGCGGGCACGGGTGCGCGAGGTGCACGCTCCAGACTCGCGTACGGTGGTGCGTCCTCCCGAAGTGCGGGCAGATTACGACGACAACGATCTGGACATTCCGTCCTTCTTGAGACGGCGCTAGTTGAGTCGTCTGCTGGTCAAGGGAGGGGACAGAGTCCCCTCCCTTGATCTTTTCTCACATCGTCTCCGGGTCCGTCGCCAGCGCTTGCAATGCCAGGAGATAGCCGTACCAGCCCATCCCTGCGATCTGGCCGCGACACACCGGCGCCAGCAGTGAGGTATGGCGAAAAGCCTCGCGGGCATACACGTTGGACAGGTGTACTTCGATGGCCGGATAAGAGACGCTGGCCAGGGCGTCGCGCAGTGCCACCGAGGTATGGGTATAGGCGCCGGGGTTGATGACCAGGCCATCGGCCCAGTCGGCAGCCTCTTGAACGGCGTCGATCAGGGCGCCCTCGTGGTTCGACTGGAGTACCCGCAGCTCAACGGCGTGCTCGGCCGCCCACTTTTGGAGGCGATCATTGATCTCGGCCAGGGATAGACTTCCATACACCTCGGGCTCGCGCCTGCCCAGCATGTTGAGATTGGGGCCGTGCAGTACCAGCAGTCGCCTCATGGCACCTCCTGTGTGAGTGCTTGGATGACTTGAGCCTGGGTGATGTTGTCGACCACGGTCACATCACCAATGGCGCGGGGCAAGACGAACTTGATTCGACCGCTGCGCTTTTTCTTGTCCATCTGCATCGCCGCATAGACCCGCTCCGGATCCAGCGGAGGCGGCTCCACCGGCAGCCCGTGGAGCCGCAGCGCAGCAATGATGCGGGCCCTGGTTTCGGCGCTGCACAAACCACAGTTCTCGGCGAGCAGAGCAGCACGCACCATGCCCATGCTCACGGCCAGGCCATGTGCCAGGCCAAAGTCTTCCAGCACCTCATAGGCATGGGCAAAGGTGTGCCCCAGATTCAGCACCGCCCGACGACCGTGCTCGTAGGGGTCTTGCTCTACCACGTCGATCTTGACCTGAAGTGCCGGGCCAATCAGCTCATTCCAGGCAGGAAGGCTCGCCTCCTGCTCCAACCGTGCGAACAGTGCTGGGTCGGCGATCACCCCTGCCTTGATGATCTCGGCGAGGCCGGCGCGCACCAACTCATCGGGCAGGGTCTCAAGCACCTCCGGATCGATCAGCACCAGCAGAGGTTCCACAAAGGCGCCGACCAGATTCTTGCCCTGCGGAAGGTCGACCGCAACCTTGCCGCCCACGCTGGCGTCGATCATCCCCAGGAGAGTAGTGGGCACCTGCACCAGGGGCACCCCTCGCAGATAGGTGGCGGCGGCAAAGCCTGCCATATCCGTAATGACCCCCCCTCCCAGGGCAATCACCGCCCCGCCCCGATCCATGCCGGCGGCTGCGAAACGGTCATACAGGTGGGCCACCGTCCTCAGCCGCTTGTGTTCCTCTCCGGCGGGGACCACGATGGGTGTCACGTGGTAGCCGGCATATTCCAGGCTGGCCACCGCGCGATCTGCCCACAGGGGCCCCACATCCTCGTCCGTCACCAGTACCAGGCTGGAAGAAAGCTTTGCCGTGCTCAGGAGGTCACCCAGCATGCCGAGCCCCCCAGCGATCAGGTGAACCGGGTAACCGGAGGTGGGCGTCTTGACGGGATAAACCTGTGGTTGCCCCTTGTACAACCTGATGACCTCCTCCACCACCTGGTCGATGGTACGGTGTGTGGTGTCGATATGATACGGTATCCGCGCGTACGCCTGCCTTCGCGCTGCCATCAGCTCGCGAATGCGGCGGTCCGGTGAGTCACCGTACAACATGGGCCGGTCATGGGCGCCCTGCAGGCGCTGGACAATGGTCTGCGCCTCGCAGTCGAGACACACCACCAGGCCACTTGAGGAGAGCGTGTCGCGGTTGGCCTCGTCGACCAGGCAGCCCCCACCGGTGGCGATCACCATACCGGAACGCTGCGACAGGTCGACGCATACGCTGCTCTCCAGTGCGCGAAAGGCCTGCTCCCCCATCTGCTCAAAGATCTGTGGGATCGACTTGCCCATGCGCTCGACGATCTCGTCATCCATGTCGACAAAGGGGCGTCCCAGCCGCTGGGCGATGCGGCTGGCGACGCTGGTCTTGCCTGTGCCCATAAAGCCGGTCAAGATCAGGTTATCGTTGCCGATCATCCCTCACCCTCCTCTTGAGCACCTCCAGCGAGTCGCCACCATATCTCTCGAGCAGGGCATCCGCCAGGACGATCGCTGTCATCGCCTCATCCACCACCGATGCCGCCAGCACGGCGCACACGTCTGACCGCTGGTACTGGGTGCCGGTCTGCTCTCCGCTCTGCAGGTCAATGGTGGGGATTGAGGCCACCGTTGTAGGGATGGGCTTGTGTGCCAGACGGATCACCAGTGGCTCGCCGTTGGTAATGCCACCCTCCAGGCCTCCGGCACGGTTGGTGCGGCGTGTGGCCCCGGCGTAGAGGGCATCGTGCACGGAAGTGCCCAGCGCGCGCGCGTTCTCAAAGGCAGGACCGATTTCCATGCCCTTGACGGACTGGACGGAAAACAGGGCCTGAGCCAGCCGTCCGTCCAGGCGTCGGTCCCATTGGACGTGGGTGCCCAGGCCCGGCATCAAGCCCTGTGCCACCACCACCACGATTCCGCCCAGCGAGTCGCCCGCCAGGCGTGTTTCGTCGATCAGGTGGCGCATGCGCTCCGCCGCGGCAGGGTCCGGGCAGCCCACGTTGGACTGGCGCGCGCGTTCGATCAGCACCCCATGAGGCTCCTCCGTAGGGGCCATAGCGATGGGGCCGATGGCTGTGACATAGGAACCGATCGTTATGTCTACTTGCTGCAACAACTGTCGGGCCACGGCGCCCGCGGCCACTCGGGCGGCCGTCTCACGGGCGCTGGCCCGCTCAGCCACAAGGCGCATGTCAGAGAGGCCGTACTTGAGGGCTCCGGGAAGATCGGCGTGTCCCGGGCGTGGCCGGGTCCATGGGGGCACCTCGCGATCGCACCAGTTTTCATAG
>JAAYED010000131.1 GCA_012728955.1 Chloroflexota bacterium | reverse complement strand
TGGGCCAGATCGTCAACTTTTTCTACACCATCCAGGGTGAGTCCGCCGGTGCGGTGGCCTTTTCCAACTTTGACACCTTTCTTGCTCCCTTTATCCGCTATGACAAGCTGGGCGAGCGCGAAGTGCGACAGGCGCTGCAGGAGTTTATCTTTAACCTGAACGTGCCCACGCGTGTCGGTTTTCAGACGCCGTTCACCAACCTGAGTTTTGACCTGCACGTGCCTGGCAACCTCGCAGAGGAGTATGTGATCATCGGGGGCGAGCCGCAGGAGCAGACCTACGGCGAGTTCCAGGATGAGATGGATCTGCTCAACCGTTGCTTTGCCGAGTTGATGCAGGAGGGGGACGCCAATGGACGGGTGTTCACCTTTCCCATCCCCACCTATAACATCACGCCCGATTTCGATTGGGATAACCCCAAGCTGGACCCCATCTGGCAGATGACGGCCAAGTATGGCATTCCGTACTTTGCCAATTTCGTGAACTCGGACATGAATCCGGATGACGTGCGCTCCATGTGCTGTCGTCTCCGGCTCGATAACCGCGAGCTGCGAAAGCGGGGTGGGGGGCTGTTCGGCTCGAACCCGCTCACAGGCAGTATCGGTGTAGTGACGCTCAACATGGCGCGTATCGGCTATCTGGCCAACGACGAACAAGAGTTCCTCGACCGTGTGGCACATCTCATGGACATCGCTCGCGATGCGCTCAGCATCAGGAGGCGCGTAATAGAGCGCTTTACAGAGGCGGGTCTTTATCCCTATTCGCAGCACTATCTCAACGCCATCAAGGGTCAGTTTGGTGAGTACTGGGCCAACCACTTTAACACCATCGGCCTCAACGGCATGAACGAGGCCTGCCTGAACTTTATGGGTGTTGATCTGACCGATGAGTCGGCGCGACAGTTCTCCATGCGGGTCATGGACTTTATGCGGGATCGGCTGCAGCAATATCAGGACGAATCGGGGCAGCTGTACAATCTGGAGGCAACGCCGGCAGAGGGCACCAGCTATCGCTTTGCGATGTTGGACCGGGATCTCTATCCCAACATCATCACTGCCGGTATGGATGGTCCCATTCGCGAACCGTACTATACCAACTCCAGCCAGCTGCCGGTGAACGCGACCGATGACCTGTTCCAGGCGCTGGATTGGCAGGATGAGCTGCAGACGCGGTATACCGGGGGCACGGTGGTACACGTGTTTCTCGGTGAGCGTGTGCACAGTATCGAGGCCACCAAGAGTCTTGTGAGACGGGTAGCCGCCAGCTATGAGCTGCCGTACTTTACCCTTACGCCGACGTTTTCGGTGTGCCCCACCCATGGCTATCTCGAAGGGGAGCACTTTGAGTGCCCCAAGTGTGCCACCAGCCAGCCCTGCGAGGTCTACTCTCGCGTGGTCGGTTACCTGCGCCCTGTCAGCCAGTGGAACAAGGGCAAGCGGGCCGAATATGCAGATCGCACCATGTTCTCTGTAACGGAGGGCTCGCCCGCCACCATTACCGGCTCATGAAGATAGCTGGTCTGCAGCGCGTAACGCTGATCGACTTTCCCGATCGCATCGCCGCGACAGTCTTTATTGCCGGTTGTAATCTGGATTGTGGCTTTTGCCATAATCGTGGGATGATCAATGCAGGGGACGTGACTGAGGTCATGTCCCCTGCTGACCTGCTCAGCTGGCTCGGAACCCGGGTGGGCAAGCTCGATGGTATCTGTTTTACCGGCGGTGAGCCGCTGATGGTCACCGATCTCCCTCCGCTCATCGCAGACATCCGCAACCTTGGGTTCGCCATCAAGCTCGACACCAATGGATGCTTCCCCGACAGGCTGGCCAATCTCCTGCAGCAGGGCCAGTTGGACTATGTCGCCATGGATATCAAGGCGCCCCTCGACGGGCGCTATGAAGCCGCCACGGGGCGCAGAGTGGATCTGGATAACATCAGGCGGAGCATGGCACTGTTGCGTGCCGCTTCGGTGCCCTGGGAGTTTCGTACCACGGTGCATCCACAGCTGGGCCGGGCTGACCTCCTCGATCTGGCTCAAGACCTCGAGCCGACCGATACGTGGATCTTGCAGCCTTTCGTCGCAGCCGAGACTGTGCTACAGTCAGTACGGACGCGCCCATGTCTCGGTCCCCAACAGCTGGAAGAGCTTTTGCCCTCACTGAGACAGCGCGTGCCCCGGGTGAGTTTACGCTAGACCTGTAGGAGTCGGGCCCGTGCAAAAGTCCTGTCTGGTGGTGATGGTCATTGCCACCGTGCTCTTGACGCTGGTTTCCGTGATGCTGCGAAGGCAGTTTCTGTCCGATACCCCCAGGGTCGTGCAGGAGCCGCGGCCAACGCCCACCGAGGAACAGTTGCCCGATCTTTTGGGCGAAGAGGAGAGCCGACGCTCTCTACAAGAGACCTTTGACGAGCTCGATGCCCTGGGGAATGCCGAACCTGCCGAGCTGATGTTGCTTTCGGTGACGCCCCTGGTTACCGAACCACTCACCGTATACGGGCTCTCTGCAGATGACAGCAGCCTGTACGCACTGGGCTGTGAGCCCACTGGCGCCTGCGGCACCGTGGTTGTGGTGGATCAGGCCACCGGCCGTGTACGCACGCGCACCTACATTTCCGGCGACGGATATGTCCGACCTGGTGGCTTGCAGGTGGCGGGAGGGCAGCTGTACGTGTGGCTGCTGCCTGAAGCGATGAATCGCACGCTGATGATTGTTCTGGACAAGGTGACGCTCATCGAGCAGGGGCGTTTTACGCTGCAGGGCGGGGCCAGTGCTCTTGCGGTCAGCGCGACCGGCTTTTTTGGTGTCAGCGCGGATGGCCGCACCTTTTATCGTTGGGACAGCGACGGCAAGTTGGTGGATCGCCTCAAGAGCACAACAGAGGCCCGCTACGCAGACTGTGAGCCGGTTGCCGGGGCCCTGGTGTGCGCCGGAGTGCAACCGGACGGGTCCCCTTCACTGGACGTGCTCAATCCCAGCAACTATGACCTGCTGGCGAGGCACGTCTCAAACACGACCTGGGCCTCGGGTGAGGCCGTGTTCGGCGGTCAGTGGGCGAACTCGGCGGAACGCTTTTTCTTTGCCCCCCAGGCGGGCGAGTTGCCACTGGTGTGGACCTATGCCCTCAATGGAACGGCACTGAAC
>JAAYED010000130.1 GCA_012728955.1 Chloroflexota bacterium | reverse complement strand
TAGGCCCAACGCTTGCCGTTCAAGTCTGCCAGGCTGGTCATGCCACTGTCGCAGGCCACCAGGTACTGCGCCCAGTAGAATCCCCAACCATACCGGACCGTCGCCAGCGACACGTCGGCGCCGTAGGTGTCGGCGGCCAGCACATAGCCCAGCGCAGGGATAAAGGCAATGGCATCGCCTTCAGCGGCGCCCATCTCCTCCACTACAGCCGAGTAGGTCGTAGGTACTTTGACCTCAAACTTGTACCCGGTCTGCTCCTCCAGGAACTGGGCGATGGCATCGCCGCTCTCCACGATCACCGATACCTCAACGGAGGGCACAAAGTAGATCTGGAACGGATGGTCCTCCGTCCCCAAGGCAGCCTCCCGCGCACAGCCCGTCAAACATGACGGGACCAACAAGACCAAAACCAGTAACACCGCCCACAGCTTTTTCGCCATTCGTACCCGCCTCCTTGAAATCATTACCCACTGCACTCATCACTATGGATCGATCCGACGTGCCGCACGCTGCGGACCGGTCCCCCTCCACGGGGATTATAGCCGTACAAGGACGCAAGTAAAGCCTGCCAGCCCAAACCGTCCTTGACAGCACCGGCCACGGATTTACACTGCGGACAGTCTGACAGGTGTGAATTGCGCCGCAGCCGCACACCGGCACCGAATCGGGAGGACATATGCTGGAATTGGCACTCTTTGGAGCGGCGGGAAAGATGGGCGCCCGTATCGCCTCTGTGCTCGGTAACAATCCCGACTATGCGCTGCGCTGTGTCGAGTCCGGTGCCGTCGGCCTCAGTCGACTGCGGGCAGCCGGGTTCACGCCCTGCGATGCGCAGGAAGCGGCGACAGCAGCGGATGTGGTGGTGCTGGCAGTGCCCGACGTGGCCATTGGCAGCGTGGCCCATCAACTGGTACCCCTGCTCAAGTCGGGGACCCTGGTGATCACGCTGGACCCGGCGGCGGCGTATGGCGGCGCGCTGCCCGCTCGGCACGATATCGCCTATCTGGTGACACATCCCTGCCACCCCTCACTCGCGAACAAGGACCTGCCTCCCGATGCGTTACGTGACTATTTCGGAGGCATCGCTCCTCAGGCACTGGTGTGCGCCCTGTATCAGGGCTCGGAGGATGACTATGTGCGCGGTGAGGCGATCTGCCGCACCATGTTTGCCCCCGTCTCGGTGGTGCACCGGATCACCGTCGAACAAATGGCATTGCTGGAGCCTGCCATGGCCGATACCGTTGCTCTCACCTGCCTGACGGTGGTACGGGAGGCGGTCGACGGGGTGATTGCCCAGGGAGTGCCAGAAGCCGCAGCGATGGATTTTATTCTGGGACACCTCAACGTGAGCATCGCTATCCTGTTCGGTCTGATCGATGCGCAGGTCTCAGATGGCGCCCGGCTGGCAGTGGAGCGCGCGCGCAAGAGTTTGTTCCGGCCCGATTGGCGCGAGGTGCTGACGCCACAGAGAGTCCGAGAGCAAGTTTCCTCCATCATCCACGGTGAGGTGCAGGCAGAGTGAAACTGGGCATCTCCTCGTGGGCCTTTCCCTGGTCAGTGGGAGTGCCCGGATGTGCCCCGGCAGAGCCGCTGGGTGCCCTTGACCTCGTTGCCATCGCCGCGCACCTGAACGTACGGGTCTTGCAGTTGGCGGACAACCTGCCCCTCGATACCTGGAACGATATCCAGCTTGGTGAACTGCGCGCCTTTTCCCAGCAGCAGCAGGTCCAACTGGAGGTCGGCACCCGAGGCATCGGACGCGGCCATTTGCTGCGCTACCTGCAAATCGCACAACTCTTGGACTCGGCACTGCTCCGCGTAGTGATCGACACGCCAGAGACCCGCCCCACCCCAGATGAGGTATTGGCTACGCTCCGGGGGCTCACCGCCGACCTGGAGACTGCCGGTGTGATGCTGGCCATCGAGAACCATGACCGCTTTCACTCAACACAACTGGTGGACATCCTGCAGCGTCTGGACAGCCCCGCCGTGGGCATCTGCCTCGACACCGCCAATTCGCTGGCCGCCATGGAGGGCACCGAGACGGTGGTACGCACCCTGGGGCCCTGGACGGTTAACCTGCACATCAAGGACGTCAGGGTAAGACGCACGAATGCAGGGCTGGGGTTGTTGGTGGAAGGATGCCCGGCAGGGGCGGGCCAGCTGGGCATACCGGCGCTGCTGGCGGACCTGGCAGAGCTGGGCCGACAGGTCAACGTCATCGTGGAACACTGGCCGCCGCAGCAAGCCTCCCT
>JAAYED010000129.1 GCA_012728955.1 Chloroflexota bacterium | reverse complement strand
GTCGGGCCGGCGACAGGGAGAGTGCCAGCCGCCGGGCATTTGACCTCTTGCTGACTCACACGTCCACACCAAAGACGGTCCGCACCAGATGCCCGATCACAAAACTGAGGGTGGCAACCCCCAGGCTGATGCCCGCCATTTGCAGAAAGCGCTTGCGAAAGGGTACGCCCAGCGCCACGCTCACGTAATAGGTAAAGGTGAGGATGATCAGCATGGCTACGCTGAGCGTCAATCCCAGGGCCAGCAGGTAGCGCGTGGTGAGCAGGTAGGGCAGGATCAGCGAGAGCACAGTAAAGACATAGGCGATACCGGTGTACAGGCTGGCGCGCCCGGGCTCGCGGCCGTCCTGTTCGGACTGGGTGGAGAGAAACTCGGAGGCGGCCATGGAGAGCGAGGCGCTGAGGCCGACGATCGATCCGGTGAGGGCGATGAGCCGCGTGTTGGCAAGTGCCAGGGTGAGCCCCGCCAGGGTGCCGGTGAGCTCGACGATGGCGTCGCTGAGTCCCAGCACTACGGAGCCCACATAACGCAGGCCGTGCTCGTCGATCATCTCCATCAGCCGCTGCTCGTGTTCATCCTCGGCGGCCAGCAGCGGTTGCGCCTCGGGCACCTGCTGCACGATGCGGGCATAGAGTGCCTGAGCGGACTTTTCGCCCCCCTCCATCAATTTGATGGTAAAGGTGAGGCCCGCCACGCGGCTGAGCAGAGCATACCAGGCCACCTGCCGCCGATCGGGCTCGACGTCGACGCCGGTGTACTGCTTCCAAAAGATGTTGTGGTTGAGCTCGTCCTGGGCGAGCCTTGCCAGGACGCGCCCGTTGGGCGTATCGCCCAGCCGCTCCGCCAGCCGGCGATACACCAGATACTCGGTCCGTTCGGTGCGCTGAGCGGCCAGAATGTCCTGACGCGTAGCCGCTGACAGCGCTTGCGGGTCGGTCATCACGTTCCTCCAGAGGGCGCAGGCTTATAGTGACGCTGCCTCAGGGGAGCTTGGGCCACCAGAGGGCAAACCAGAGCAACTCGCCCTCTGAATCGTTGCGCACCGTGTGCCAGGTATCGCCGGGGATCTCGACCACCAGGCCCGGGCTGACCGGTGCCTCTTCGTCGCCCACGATCACGGTGCCCGTGCCGCTGTGGAAAAAGTAGATCTCATCGTGGGCGTGGCTGTGGCCTTCCATGGTGTGGCCGGGCTCCAGGTGGCCCCAGGCATGCTGAAAGGGAGCTCGCATGCCGGCGGGCAGCACGTCCATGGCGAGAATGGTGCCATTGTGGCCGGGCTTGGCGATGGCGCGATCGAAACGGCTGGTATTCATGCTCTGCTCCTCCGGGTGGTAGTAAAGGTTACGCGGGGAGCCTAGTCCCACTGCCGGGCCTCGTCAAGGGTGGGGCGGCCACCAAAGCAGGCAGGCCGGCGCTGCCGGACGAACGGTGTTCGGGCGCGAGCGAGTGGGCTTGATCGAGCAAGTGGCCGTGGTGGCGGCAGTCGGGCCGCGCACGCTCGCCCCGGGCCACAGCGCTGCGTTCACTTCAGCAACCGGTTACCGGGTTGGCCAGTGCCGCTGAGGGGTGCCTGAGCGGGTGCGGGCGCCCAAAACCGAGGAAACAGGTATCAATTTCACGAGTTTCTGACCAATTGTGCCTTTTGGGCTTGACAGCCGTTTTCAGTGCCCGTAGACTGTGCGCAACCGAGGGGCGGCGTGCTCATACACGGGTCCCCGGGAGCGTAACCGGTACAGCGTCACCATGGTGGTGAGAAGGAGGTGCGCAGACCACAGACCGATGACGATCGTTGGAGCTGCTCCCCGGAAGGACGGTTTTGGCATCGTGCCCAGCGCCAGCGAGGTTCGGCTGGCCCCTGACCGCAGAGTTCTGCCTCCGAGGATGCACCAGGGCTGATTCATAAAGGAGCCCCAATGGCCGGTGTAACGTACCAGAACGTATACAAGCAGTTTGGCGACGTGATCGCGGTGAACGACCTCAGCATCGAGATCGCGGACAAGGAATTCCTCGTCTTTGTAGGCCCCTCCGGTTGCGGCAAGACCACCTCGCTGCGCCTG
>JAAYED010000128.1 GCA_012728955.1 Chloroflexota bacterium | reverse complement strand
TTCGCTATGTACGCTGCCAGATGGCCATCCCAGGCCTCACCACCTATGGCAGCCGTGGGGACGCCACGGTCCCCGCGCTGAACCCGGCGCAAACCCGAACCTGGGAGCACCGACCGTACATCAACACGGTGCCCGCCCTGTTCGAGCACCTCCGTGTCGCCTTGGGTAACGATGTCGAGCTGCTGCACGACGTGCACGAGCGGATTCCGGCTTCTGATGGCGTCTGGCTCGCCAAGGCTCTGGAGCAGTATCGCCTCTTTTTCCTTGAGGACCTCTTTTCGCCTGAGGATATTGCTTACTTTAATATCGTGCGCCAGCAGACGTCTACCCCTCTGGCCATGGGCGAGCTCTTTGTCAACCAGGCCGAGTATGTGCCACTCATCAAAGACCGTCTGATCGACTTTATCCGGGTACACATCAGTGACATTGGCGGCTTTACGATGGCGCACAAGCTCGCGGCGTTCTGCGAGTTCATGGGTGTGCGTACCGCCTGGCACGGCCCTGGCGATGTATCGCCCATTGGCCACGCCGCCAACATGCATCTCGATCTGGCGACACCCAACTTTGGTATCCAGGAGCTCTCGCTGATGGGCGACGAGCTCCGAGAGGTGTTCCCCGGCACTCCCGAGGTGCACGACGGTGCCATGTGGGCGAACGACCTTCCGGGCTGGGGCGTGGATATCGACGAGGCCTTGGCCGCCCGTTATCCCTTTAAGGAAGAGCCCGGCAACGGTTACTGGCCCGAGATCCGCCGTTTGGACGGGACCATCATCAAGCCGTGACTGCAGGACCTGGAGCAATGGAGGGGCACTCTGATCAGAGTGCCCCTCTACCTTTTCAGTGAGTTGGGATACCGGGCACCTGCGTGCGCAGGCTGTACACGCCGGTTTGGGCCGTAATGTAGAGGGTGCACCAATCCGCATCGCCAAAGGCCACGTTGGCGGGGTGCTCGGGCCCGCGCAGAATGCCCAGCACGCGGGCCTTGGCATCCAGCACCCAGATTCCACCGGGGCCTGTGCAGTATACGTTTCCTTCCTGATCCACCTTCATCCCATCTGGGACTCCCTGCTCGTCCGACGCCATGTCCGCCCAGATACGCCCTCCCCACAGGCTGCCATCCGGTCGCACATCATAGGCGCGAATCTCTTTTCGCCCCGAGTCGTCGATGTACAGTACCGACTCGTCGGGAGACAGGGCCAGCCCGTTGGGCCGCAGCATGTCGGGCACCACCAGCGACAGCTCCCCATCCGGGGTCACCCGGTACACGCCCTGGTGGGGCAACTCTTGTTGCTCCGGCTGAATGCCATAGGGCGGGTCGGTAAAGTAGATGGTCCCATCGGAACGCATCACCACGTCGTTGGGACTGTTGAGCCGCGCTGAACCATAGTGTGTGGCCACCGGCTGTGTGGCTGCACAGGGGCCACCAATAGAGACCTGCCGGTTGCCATGTTCGCAGGCCACGATGCGCCCGTCGGCGGCACAGGTCAGACCATTCGAGTTCCCGCTCGGGCGTCTCCAGGGCGTTACCGTGCCATCCTCGTCGAGGCGATAAATGGTGTCGCCGGGGATATCACTAAAGATGAGGTAACCCTCGGGATGCCAGAGCGGTCCTTCTGTAAAGCGCAGGCCACTGGCACGGGGAACCCACTTGGTTGAAACAATCAGATCACTCAAGGTAGCCATGTGCATGCTCCTCTCAAGCCAGGGAATCGGGTCGCACCGGGTGGTGCTTTTCCGCCGAAGCGACGATCGCCAGCACGACCTGGGTCTGCGCCAACCCGTCCACATGGGTAGGCAGGCTGCCTGGCCCACCCCAGGAATGGGGTGGGTTACTGCCCTCCAGTATGGCATCAATTACGTGGTCCACCAGGGCCATGGGTTTGCCGATGCCATGGTCCAGCGATTCCAGAGCAACGGGCAGTAGTTCCTCCGCCCCGGGGCTGCGCTGCAACCCGGGTGCGCCCCGATCCACGATCGCCCGGGTGAGCGCGCCCGCCGACCGCAGGGCCTGCTGGTGCTGCAGCAGGCTGTCAATAGCCACTTCAGGGCTCAGGTTGGCACGCCAGCTGGTGCGAGTTCCGAATCCGGGCAGTTTGTTGTATACCAGCGTGCCTTGGGCCCCCGAAAAGCTCATCCCAAACTCTACCAGCTCGTCCATGTGGCGAATCCACTCTGCCTTGACGCGGATCTGGGCTCCGTTTGTAAAGGTGAGAAAGGCGTCGTACAGATCCGGCGTATAGCCCAGCACCATCTGTTGTTTGATGGCGTACACCTCAGATACGGTGGCGGGGTACAGATACCAGTGCAGCAGGTCGACAACATGGCTCAGCAAAAAGTGCGCCGTGGAGGAGCCGCCCGCCCAATCGCGAGAGCGGGTGCCCCACAGCCGGGTGGGCACCGAAATATTGTCATCCAGCCGCACGTCGCCATACACGATAGGTCCCAGCAGCCCCTGCCGGATGACATAGGCGGTGGCAATGTCCAGTGGGGCGGTGCGGTTGGCATAGTTGACGTAAAACCCAGTGCCGGCGCGCTCCACCGCTTCATAAATCGCCAGAGCATCGCTCAGGGTGGTGGCCAGTGGTTTCTCCTGGATGATATAAGGCACTCCCGCCGCTATGGCCGCCAGTGTCGGCTCCCGATGAAAAGGGTCTGGAGTTGCCACCACCACCAGGTCAAGGCTTTCGGCGCCGAGCATCTCCTCGACCGAGCGATAGGCCCTGACGTCGGAGCCAGCCAGCCTTTGCGCGGCCTCCATGCGCGGGTCGGCCACCGCCACCAGCTCGACCTGCGGATGGGCGCGGAGGTTCTCCGCGTGTGCACCGCCCAGAATTCCAGCCCCGACGATACCTGCTTTGAGCATCCTCTGTACCTCCGTCGCATGCTGCCGCCTGATACTAGCGCTGGCGTGCAATGCGTCAAGGGCC
>JAAYED010000010.1 GCA_012728955.1 Chloroflexota bacterium | reverse complement strand
GGGCTATTTTATCCTGCGACCGTTTCTCACGCCGGGGGTGATGGGGATCCTGTTTGCGGCGGTGGCGGGGGTGATGGTGTTCATCTCGCTGGACGAACTCTTGCCCACCTCGCGAGCCTATGGCAAGGGGCACGACTCTTTGTACGGCCTGGTGGCGGGCATGGCGGTGATGGCCATCAGCCTGCAGCTGTTCCAGGTGGCGGGCTGATCCTCAGCGCCGCCGCTCAGCCATAGCCCAGCTCGCGCAGCGAGCGCGGATCGGTGCGCCAGTTGCGGCGCACCTTGACCCACAGGTCCACATACACTGGCTGGCCAAAGAACTCTTCCAGCGTCACGCGGGCGGCGCTCCCGATGCGCTTGAGCATGCTGCCCCGCGCCCCAATGACGATACCTTTTTGCGATTCCTGCTCGGTAAAGATAGTGGCCGCCAGATACAGCACGCCGTTGTCGCGCTCCAAGAAGTCCGTCACCATCACCGCCACGGCGTGGGGCACCTCGTGGCGCAGATTCTCCAGGACCTTTTCCCGGATGAGCTCGGCGGCGACAAAGCGCTCGGATTGATCGGTAAGCTGGTCTGCGGGATAAAAGCGGGGCCCCAGAGGCAGGCGCCGCAGGACCTCTTCCAGCAGCGCATCGGTGCCGGTGCCCTGCCGGGCGCTGATCACCACCTCGCGATCGAACTGGCCCAGTGCACGATAGGCTGCCTGGCGCGCCTCCTGCTGCGAGGGATCCAGCGCATCGATCTTGTTCATCACCAGAATGGCGGGCACGTTCACAAAGCGCTGCACCAGTGCCGCCGCGTGCTGATCGTTCGGCTCGAGGGGAGAGGCGAGATCCACCATCAGCAGCACCAGGTCGGCATCGGGCACCGCCGATTCCGCCACCGACACCATATAGTCGCCCAAGGCCGTGCGGGGGTGGTGGACCCCCGGGGTATCGACAAAAATCACCTGGGCGTCCTCGCGGGTGAGGATGCCCAGCAGGCGGCTGCGGGTGGTCTGTGGTTTGGAGCTCACAGCGGCCACCTTGACGCCCAGCCAGTGGTTCAGCAGGGTGGACTTGCCCACGTTGGGCTTGCCCACAATGGCCACAAAGCCGCTGTGGTGATCCGGCGGCAGCTCATCATCCAGAAGTGGGGTATCCGGGATATCGGGCGTCTGCGGCAGACCGCTGGTATCGGGCCAGGGTTGATCCATCGTTCGTCCTTTCAGGATGCGGTCAGCGCCGGTCACAATCCGGTGGAAAAGGGGCTGAGGTCGGTATGCCGGTCATAATGATCCACGCCCTCGGCACGCTTGAGCCCATTGACCACGCGGTAGGTTACGGGGGTCATCAGCACCTCAAGGCCCACCTTGAAGGCATAGTTGGAGCCAAGCACCGCCCAAAGCAGTGTGGGGGGCAACAGGCCGGCAAAGGCGATCCACACAAAGAGCGCGGTGTCGATGGCCTCGCCCAGCAGGGTGGAGGTGATGGTGCGCAGCCAGAGCCAGCGGCCGGCGGTGCGGACCTTGAGCCTCGCCATGACCCAGGCGTTGCTGAAACTCCCCGCCAGGTAGGCAGCGACACTGCCGGCCACGATGCGCGGCGTGGTGCCCAGAATCGCCAGATAGGCCTGCTGATGCTCCCAGCCCGGTGCTGCCGGCAATGCGCCCACCGCCGCCAGCACCGCCACCATGGCGAGGTTCGCCAGCAGGCCCACGTGGATCACCCGCCGCCCGCGGGCATAGCCATACACTTCGGTGAGCACGTCGCCAAAGATATAGCTCACTGGAAAGAGCAGCGTGCCGCCGTCAAAGGTCAGAGGGCCCAGCGCCACGATCTTGGTAGAGGCCACGTTGCTGACCAGCAACACGGCCACAAAGCCAGCCATGATCAGATCATACCAGCGATAGACGGGGCTCGCTGCAGCGGGCGCGGCAGCGCTCACAGAACGATCCACCCAGCGGCGGGAACCGCCTGAGGCTCACCCACCGGTGACAATGTTCACCAGACGGATGTCGTCCTGCGGTTGGATGATGGCCTGGTGGGTCACCAGCTTTTTCTGGATGATGGCCAGCACCAGTTCGGGGTCCAGGCCCACCTGCTCGATGGCCGCCCGCACGCTGATGCCGCTCTGGATCTGCCAGCTGTCATCATGGTAGCGGATGGTGGCGGTATCGGTATCTGCCATATCGCGCTCCTCTAATTGTCAAGTGATGTACTCGATTTTAGTGCAAGGCCCGGCCGCCGTCAACCGCTGCCCGTTCCCGTTGCGCCGGCGCTGCCTGCCATGCTAGAATCGCCAAAAGTTGCCAAAGAACGAGGGGTACCATGACGCAACCCGAGCTGCCGGCCCGCTACAGGGCCTTTCATTCGGCGGGCGGAGCGCTGCTCTACTCGGCCCTGGGGGCCGCCTGGGCGCTGCTGGGTGTGCTGGAGATGCGCCCGGTGGGCATGCCCGAAGTTGCGGTGGCGCTGGGCCTGGCCACCGGCCTGTTGCTGATCCTCTCCGTGCGAGGGATGCAGCGCGCCAACGCGGTAGAGGAGGAGGCGGCGAGCCCCGAGGCCAGCCGCGAGCGTGGCCTGCGGGGGGCACGCACTCACTGGGTGTTTCGGGTGCAGGCCATGCTGATCACCGCGGCCAGCGCGGCCCTGGTGCTCACCAACAGGCACGCTTATGTGGCCCCCGTCACGGCGCTGATCGTGGGGCTGCACTTTGTAGCCATGTCCAGCATCCATCGCACGCCCGGCGAGGGGCTCATGGGCGCCGCTATCGCCCTGGCAGCCCTGGCCACCGTGCTGTGGGTGCCCGGCATCCCCAGTATCCACCGCAACCCGATGAACCTGGCGGCAGGCTTTGGCACGGCGCTGATCCTGTGGGCGGGCGCCGCGGCAACCCTGCTGCAGCAGCGGCAGGCCAGCGAGCCGGAGCTCCCGCCGCAGCGTTGACCGGAACCGCTAGGCCTTGCGGATGGCCAGATCGATGACCAGGCCCACCACCACTGCCACGCCCAGGGCGATGAGCGGCCAGGTGGTATTTTGCGTGGCCACACGTAACCCCAGCGCGACCACTGCCCCAATGGTAAAGGCCACGCGGCTGGCCCGGTATCGTTGAACGTTCGGTTGCATGCTGCTCCTATACCAACAGGCCTTCGACAGGCGCCATGGCCTTGAGCCCATGGCCGGTGATGGTGGATACGATGGTCTCCTGCTGATGGCCGCCCTGCTGCACGTAGCGCGCCAGACCGGCCAGCGTGGCGGCAGCGGTGGGCTCCAGCGCATAGCCCAGGCGCCACCAGGCACGCAGGCTCTGCGCGATCTCTTGCTCGCTGACGACGATGGCCTCGCCGCCAGTGCGCCGCAGGACGTTGAGCATCTGGCCGCCGCGCAGGGGTGCCGCCACGGCGATGCCCTCGGCGATGGTGGGCTCGGCCTCCACGGGCTGGAGGGCGGCCTGCCCGGCGGCGAGCGCCTGGGCTACCGGCGCACAGCGGGCAGCCTGCACCGCCACGAGCCGCGGCAGGCGACGGATCTGGCCGGCCGCCAGCAACTCTTCAAAACCCAGCGCCACCCCCAGGAGCAACGACCCGTTGCCAGCGGGCAACACCAGCGTGTCGGGCGCCTTCCAGCCCAGCTGCTCCCAGATCTCGAAAGCCAGCGTTTTGGTGCCGTGCAAGAAAAAGGGGTTCCACACATGGCTGGCATAGTAGGCCTCTTCCGCCGCCGCCAGCGCCGCCTCGGCCGCGGCGGCCCGCCCGCCGGGCACGAGGTGCACCGTGGCGCCATAGGCCCGAATCTGGGCCAGCTTGGTCCCGGAGGCATCCTCGGGAACATAGATGTCACAGGCGATGCCGGCTCTTGCGGCATAGGCGGCGATCGCGGCGCCGGCGTTGCCGGAGGAATCCTCCACCACGCGGCGCACACCCATGGCCGCGGCCTGGGTGATCAGCAGGGTGGCGCCACGATCCTTGAAGGATCCGCTGGGCAGGAGGTGATCCTGCTTGAGATAGACGGGCACGCCCGCCAGCATGCCCTGCAGCAGGGGCGTAAAGCCCTCCCCCAGAGAGACAGGCTGCGTCTCGCGGGCCAGAGGCAGCGCATCGCGATAGCGCCACAGGGTACTCCCCGAGTTGCCGATGCGTCGCCGGTCAAAGCGTGGGGTGTAGAGCACCGCCAACAGCCCACCACAACGGCAGCGCCACACCGGATCGGAGAGGGCATAGCGCGCGTCACAACTGGTGCACACCAGCGATTGAGGACCGGTACGATCAAACATGGGGCGTCACTTCAGCAATGACTTCGATCTCGACCATGCCGCCCCGCGGAAGGGAGCTTACGGGAACAGCCGAGCGGGCCGGGCGATGCTCGCCCAGGGCTGCGGCATAGGCCGCGTTGGCCCGGCTAAAGAGCGACATGTCCGCGAGGAACATGGTGGCCTTGACCACCTGCCCCAGCGAACTGCCTGCGGCCTGCAGGATGGCGCTCAGATTGGCCATCACCTGCGCCACCTGCTCCTCAATGGTGTCGCCCACCAGCGCACCACTGGCAGGATCGATGGCCAGCTGTCCGGCTACAAACACCAGCCCCTGGGAAACGATGGCCTGCGAATAGTGCCCCACCGCTGAGGGCGCCTTGTCCGTGCTGATGATACGCATGCTTCCTCCTGCTGGAACACCAAGCCTGGGGCGCACCCCTCGAGGCCGCGCCCGCAAGGCCCATTCTACCACATTGCCCGCCAGGAACGCATTCTGATGCCCGCTTGGCCCTCCCCTCTCAAGTGTGCTAAAGTTACCCATTCTGCGCGGAGGGCAGCTGTGGAACGCACACTCATCAAGGATCTGGCGACACACATCGGCCAGCGTGTGCTGGTGCAGGGCTTTGTTCAGGTGGTGCGTGACCAAAAGGCGGTCCAGTTTCTGCTGGTGCGCGACCATTCGGGCATGGTGCAGGTGGTCGTAGAGCGAAACGAGGCCAACCGCGCGCTGTGCGCAGAGGTGTCGGGCCTCACGCGCGAGTCCACCGTGAGCGTTACCGGCCGGGTGGTGGAGAACCCAGCCGTGTTGCTGGGCCAGCGCGAGATCCTGTGCGACAGCCTGACCGTCGAATCCGTCGCCGAGCCTGAACTGCCGGTGGACGTGTTTGGTCGCACCGAGACGGCGCTCAACAAGCGGCTGGATTGGCGATACCTGGACCTGCGCCACCCCCGCAACCAGCTGATGCTGGATGTGCAGACCACGGTGGAACACGCCATGCGTACCTTTTGGTACGACAACCACTTTGTGGAGATCCACTCGCCCAAGTTGATGGGCAGCCCCAGCGAAACCGGCGCCGATTTGTTCACCGTAGACTATTTTGGACAGCAGGCCTTTTTGGCACAATCGCCCCAGTTCTACAAACAGATGGCCATGGCGGCCGGTTTAGAGCGCGTGTTCGAGATCGGACCGGTGTTTCGCGCCGATCCCTCGCAGACCACGCGCCATGCCGCCGAGTTCACCAGCGTGGACATGGAGATCAGCTGGATCAACTCGCACGAGGATGTAATGGCCCTGGAGGAGCGCTGGTTGCAGCAGGTGCTGCAGGAGGTGGCGGCGCGCCACGGCGAGCAAATCGCCTCCTCTTTTGGCGT
Organism: Chloroflexota bacterium; assembly: GCA_012728955.1. GTDB lineage: Bacteria > Chloroflexota > Anaerolineae > UBA1429 > UBA1429 > JAAYED01. The sequence goes on along the minus strand of JAAYED010000010.1, from coordinate 16,528 downwards.
TGAGGTGCGTGTGCCCGCGCTGCCCTTTCCGCGCATCAGCATGGCCGAGGCCCAGCAGGCCCTGGCCGAGACCGGCTATCGCGCACCAGCCGACACCAAACCCGGCGATCTTGATCCCGGTGGCGAGCGCGCCCTCTACCAGATCATCCAGCGCAGCTTTCAGCACGAGTTTGTGTTTGTCACCGATTATTCCGTCGGCGTGAGGCCCTTTTACCACATGCGCCATCCGGATAACCCGGCCCTTACGCGCAGTTTCGATCTGCTGTGGAAGGGCGTGGAGGTGACCACCGGCTCGCAGCGCGAGCACCGCTACGCGCAATTGGCCGCCCAGGCCGAGGAAAAGGGCATCTCGCGAGAATCGGTCCAATTCTACCTGGACTTTTTCCGGTATGGTTGCCCGCCCCACGGCGGCCTGGGCTTTGGTTTGGGCCGGATGCTGATGCAGCTGCTGGGCCTGGCCAGCCTACGGGAAGCCACCATGCTGCACCGCTCGCAGAATCGCCTGACCCCCTGATCGCGCTCCCCTCAACGATGTGGCGCCGCGTGCCCTTGATTGACACGCGGCGTTGTGTTACCCTCGCAACGTGGTCAGCGCCGCAGGCTGCGGCACCAATTGATCTCGGGAGGCAAGCATGAAAAAGAACGTGGTAGCGGCACAGATGTACACCGTGCGCGAGTTCTGCCAGGACCTCGCCGGCGTCAAGAGCAGCATGGAAAAGGTCGCCAAGATCGGCTATACGGCGGTGCAGGTGTCGGGGTTTGGGGATGTGTCGGCCAGCGACGTGGCCAAGATCGCCGCGGACAACGGCCTGACCATCGCCTCCAGCCACATGAACTGGGAGCGCTTCTTGAACGACCTGGACGGCATCATCGAAGAGCACCAGCTGTGGAACTGCAAGCATCCCGCCATTGGCGGCATCTTCCGCGGCTATGAGGGCCCTGACGGGGTCAAGCGCTTCTTGGACGAGCTGGCGCCGGTGGCCGAAAAGTTGGCCAGCGTGGGCATGGATTTCTCCTACCACAACCACAGCCACGAGTTTGTGCGCTTTGATGGCAAGCCATGGTTCCAGCTGATGGTGGACCAGAGCACCCCCGAGCAGCTCAAGCTCGAGGTAGACACCTACTGGGTGCAGCACGGCGGCGGTGATCCCGCATACTGGATCCGCTACTGTGGCAAGCGCCAGCCATTGCTCCACCTGAAGGACATGGTGATCACGCAGCAGCGCGAGCAGCGCTTTGGCGAGGTGGGCGAGGGCAACCTCAACTGGCCGGCAATCCTGGAGGCGGCCGAAGAGGTGGGCGTCGAGTGGTACTTTGTGGAGCAGGACCGCAGCTATGACCGCGACCCCTTTGAGTCGCTTGCCATCAGCTACCGCAACCTGAACAAGATGGGACTGAGCTGACCGGCGAAAGAGGTCGCAAATGGTCAAGATTACAGGTTTTCGTTTCGTACGGGTGCGGGGCACGCTGGACTATGCGGGGCCAATGTTCGAGGAGCGCCTGGTACGCCCCATCGACATCTATCCCGAGTTTCGTGCCATCGGGGCATCGCTGCCGGTGGCGGCGGGCGTCAACAGCGGGGCACCGTACCAGCTGTCGCAGATCTTTATGTTTATCGACACCGATGAGGGCGTCAGCGGCATGTGGGGACCCGTGAGCGAGCCCCTGATCCGCATCATCCTCAACCAGTTCGCGGGCATTGTGGTGGGCGAGAACCCGCAGGCCATCGAAAGGCTGTGGGACAAGATGTACCGCCACGCCATCCATGGGCGCAAGGGCGATACCATGATGGCACTGAGCGCAGTGGACATTGCTCTGTGGGATCTCAAGGGCAAGCTGCTGGGCGCCCCTGTATACGAGATCCTGGGCGGCCCCACCCGCGAGAGCAACGTCGCCTATGCCTCGATGCTCGGGCACTCGATCGAGCCCGAGCTGGTGCGCAAGCGCTGCGCCGAGGTGGTGGCGCAGGGCTATGGGGCCACCAAGTGGTTCTTCCGCCACGACCCGACGGAAGGGATGGGGGGCCTGCGCAAGAACGTCAGCCTGGTGCAGACGGTCCGAGAGGCGGTAGGCCCCGACGTCGAGATCATGTTTGACGCCTGGAACAGCTGGACGGTACCCTACGCGCTGCAGGTCATCGACCAGGTGCGCCAATACCGTCCCTGGTGGATCGAGGAGCCGGTGATGCCGGACATGATCCCCCAGTATGCCGAGCTGAGGGCGGCGGCCCAGGGCGTGGCCATCTCGGGCGGCGAGCACGAGTACACGCGCTGGGGCATCAAGGCGCTGCTGGATGCGCGGGCGGTGGACGTGCTGCAACCCGACCCCACCTGGGCGGGCGGCCTCACAGAGATGACCAAGATCGCGGCGCTGGCCTCGGCCTATGGCATCCCGCTGGTACCGCACCACGGCGGCATCGCCTCGCTGCACCTGATTGCCTCGCAACCGCTGATGACCTGCCCCATTCAGGAGTGGCTCATCCAGCACGGGATCCTGTCGCAGGCGTTGCTGGATTGGAAGATCCAGCCGGTGCAGGGGCGCATTCCGCTGCCCACGGCGCCGGGACTGGGCCAGGCACTGAACGACGACGCCATCACCTCGCGCGAGGAACTGAGTTTTTAGGTTGGCTGCAGAACTCAGGAGCGGGCGCAATGCTGTTGCGCCCGCTCTTTGCCTGCACGCGCAGCGCCGGGTACCACGCCCCTACCCCCGGCGCTCCTCTACCAACAGGCTGCAAAAGAACACCAGCTGGGGCAGCAGCAAGATCGCGATCAGGGCGTACCAGAGGGTATCCCCGCTGAGCACGGGCAGCTGGCCGTTAGAGGCAAAGGAGGTCCACCTCAGCAGCGCCCAGGTGCACAGCGAAGAGACGATAAAGGCCCGCAGGCCGGCACGGGCCCGGATCCCTGCGGAACGCTCGTCCTGCGCCTCGAGGCGCTGGCGGCGCGCCGCAGCCGGGTCGCGCCGCAGGGAGGCCTGGCGCACCAGCTGCCCCGCACCCAGGCCCAGCAGCAACAGCCCCAACCCGCTCAGCAGGCGCGGGTCCCAGGCCAGCCCGCGCACCAGCAGCTGCAGCAACACACCGCCCGCCAGCAGCAGGCCTCCCAGCCCCGCCACCACCGAGCCCCAGCGACTCTGTTGACGCAACCACGCGCGATCAGACCCCTTCATCGTCGTCCTCCTCCGTGTACAGGAACAGCTCCTCAATGCGCACCGTAAAGATCCGCGCCAGCCTGAAAGCCAGCAGGATCGAGGGGTTGTAGCGCCCCCGTTCCAGCGAGATGATCGTCTGGCGAGATACGCCCGCCCGATCCGCCAGCTCCTGCTGGGTCCAACCGCGCCCCAACCGGCACTCTTCCAGTCTGTTTCGCATCTCACCTCCCAAGGCATATGTAAAGCGCGCTTTACACACAGTGTAGCAGATCTCCCGCGAATGTCAAGTATCCTTTACATACGCCAGCGGAAGAATATGAGATGCGAGGGCTGTAGCAATGCAGAGAGGTTCGCCGCCGGAGGATGGGACCAGCGAAGGGGGGTGTGGCCCGCTACGCTGGGTTCGCCCTGGCGACCGCTAGCCCAGGTACATGCCACCGTTGATATCGATCACCGTACCCGTGATGTAGGAGGCCAGCGGTGATACCAGAAAGAGCACCACGTTGGCCACGTCCTGCGGGGTGCCCAGTCGTCGCAGCAGCGCCTGCTCCGCCAGCTGCTGCTGCCGGGCGGGGCTCAGCAGGCCCAGCACAGTGTCGCTGCCGATGATGCCGGGGGCGATGGCGTTGACGGTGATGCCATAGGGGCCACATTCCTTGGCCAGCGTCCTGGTGACGCCGATCAGACCGGCTTTTGAGGCGGCATAGTGCAGGCCCGCCTCGATGCCGCCCACACGGGCCGCCAGCGAGGAAAAGTTGACGATGGCCCCGCCGCCCCGCCGCTTGAGGCCGGGCAGCAGGGCGCGGCACATCCAGACCGTGCCCCGCAGGTTGACGTCCAGCACGCGATCCCACTGCTCAAGGCTGAAGCCTGCAGCGCCCTGGGCATAGGCCACGATGCCGGCGTTGTTGACCAGGATGTCGATATCGCCCAGCTGGCGCTCCACCTGCGGGGCGAGGGCCTCCACCGCGTCGCAATCGGCCACATCGCAGGCCCAGGCCATGCCGCCCGCACAGAGCTGGGCCGTCTCCTCGGCCCCCTGCAGATTCAGGTCCACCACGCCCACCTGTGCGCCGGCTTCCGCCAGCGTCAGGGCACAGGCCCGACCCAATCCCCGGGCAGCGCCGGTCACCAGGGCACGCCTGCCGGACAAGTCGATCGAGATCATGGCCACCTCGCTAGATGTGGGCAGTCATGTGGGGCGAAACTGTCTTCAGGGCGAGATCGAGTACGGCGCTCTCCACCGGGTCGACGTAGAGCGGACCCTGGTTGCGGATGGCCGCCGAGCTGATGACGCCTCGGCGCCGCAGGACCTCCTTGGCCGAGAGCCAGCCGCCCCGCATGCTGGTGACGGCATTCTCCAGCACCATCTTGTCGCGATGCACCTTTTCAGCCTGCGCCAGATCGCCGCGCTCCAGCAGCTCCCAGATGCGCACATCCACGTCCACCATGTGCGAGGCCGGCATGCAGCCGCAGGCGCCCCGGGCATGATCGGCCATGAGCCACATGCACTGGTTGCCCGAAAAGACCCCTCGCACCGCCGGGCTGCCGGCATCGATCACCTCGCTCAGCGACTGGCCCTGGGGTACCTTTTCCTCCTTGAGGTACTGTACCTGCGGGATCTCTTCGCAGAGGGCCACCACGCTCCTCCAGGGAAGGGAAGAGCCCAGCGGCGGGCCGGCGTTCTGCACCACGATGGGGAGCTCGCTGGCCTGGGCGAGGGCCCGGTAATAGTCGGGGATGAGGTGTGCGGGCATGTGAGTGGCCCAGGGAGGCATGGCGATCACTCCATCGGCGCCGAACCGGGCGGCGGCGCGGGCCAGGGCCACCGCACCATCGGTGCATACATCGGCGACTCCGATCACCACCGGCACCCTGCCGGCGGCCACCTCGACGGCCCGCTGCGTACCGCGGATGCGCTCCTCCGTGGTGAGAGAGGTGAACTCGCTGGCCATCACCGGCCACACCAGTCCATGGGCGCCGGCGCGGATGACCCAGTCGAACACCACATCGAGCTCATCCCACAACAGATGTCCCGCTCCGTCAAAGGGGGTGTTGGCAATGGCAAATATCCCGCGCCAGGGCTGTATCATGGATCCTCCTCGAGGCCCCTCAGGGCACTCTATTGTTCAGGATGGCCCCCGCCCAGCTGCAGCCACCATGCCTGACGGCCCAGGGACAGCGCTCCAGCGGGTGGCGCGGAGGCGCCAGCTCCCAATCCACCAGGCTGCGATAGAGATGACAGAGCGGCAGGCCCACCACGTTGGCCCAACAGTTCTCGACGCGCTGCACCGGATCAAATACCTCGCTTTGCACGGCATAGGCGCCGGCCTTGTCCATGGGCTCGCCCGTCGCGACATAGGCGCGCATGGCCATGTCGCTGTAGGTGCGCATCTGGACAGGAGTTGTCGCCAGAAGAGAGGCGCTGAGGCCGCGGCCGCCGTACATCAGCGCCAGGCCGGTGTACACATGATGCCTGCGCCCCCGCAGGCGCATGAGCATCTCTACCGCCTCCTCTGCAGAGTGAGGCTTGCCCAACACCCGCCCCTCCAGCACCACCAGCGTATCGGCGGCGATGATCAGCGCTCCGGGCGCCCGCGCGCTGACCTCCTGCGCCTTGGCTGCGGCCAACCGCACCGCCAGCGCCTCGGGCGCCTCACCCAGGCGGCCGGTCTCGCTGCCAGTGGGCGCGTCGACGGTAAAGGGCAGCTCGAGATCCGAGAGCAGCTCTCTGCGACGAGGGGATTGCGAGGCAAGGATCACAGCGGGCACGCTATGCGGCATGGGACAGACTACTCCTTTGCGCCGGGCTGTGCGCCCCGGCAGCGGGTTCAATCGAAAACGACAGAATCAGTGCCAATCGGGTCGAATGGTGTCGCGCCCGGAAAGATAGCGCTCCACACCGCTGGCCGCAATAGCACCATCCGCCGCTGCCACCACCACCTGTTTCAGATGGTTGCACAGCACGTCGCCCACGGCGAACACCCCGGGGACGCTGGTCTGCATCATGGTGTCCACCTGCAGGCAGCCGCCCTCGCAGCGCTCCAGCTCTCCCTGGAGAAACCCGGTGATCGGCTGGCGCCCCTGCAGATAGATAAAGGCCCCCTGCACCGCCAGCTCTGACTCGGCACCGCCCTCGCGGATGCGCAGCCCTGTGACGGCATCCTCGCCAAGGACGGCCAGCACGCGGGCGCCACCGTGGTAGGCGATCTTTTCATGGCGCAGCACCTCATCGGCCAGCGCCGTTGGGACGTTGAGGCTGGCGGTCTGCGAAAGCAGGTGCACCTGCGAGGCAAAACGGGTCAGAAAGAGGGCCTCCTCCACCGCCTCGTGGTTATTGCCGGCCACCGCCACCGGCTGATCGCGGAAAAAGGCCCCGTCGCAGGTGGCGCAGTAGGAAACTCCCCGGCCCACCAGGGCCTCCTCACCGGGCAGAGGCGTGCCGCGCCCCATGGCGCCCGTGGCGATGATGATCGCCCGCCCCTGATAGTACCCCTGGTTGCCAGAGACGCTCTTGGGGGTTTTGTGGAGATCCACCATGCCCACCACATCCTGCACCAGGCGGGCGCCAAAGGAGGTGGCTTGGGCGACCATCCGTTCGGTGAGCTCCTGGCCAGAGATCTCGCCGAGCACACCGGGATAGTTGGCGATGCGGTCGGCCAGCGCGCCAGAGCCGGTGCCAGGGCCGCGGTGGATCATCAACGTGCTGAGGCCCGCACGGGCGGTATACAGGGCGGCGGTAGCGCCTCCCGGGCCCGCCCCAATGATGACCACATCATAAACGGTGTTCATGGCCTCCATCGGTTCGATCGTCATGCTGCTGCTCCTGTGGGCGCCGGTAGGTGGATGAAACGATACTACCTGATGGTACCATTGGCGGCCGCTGCTGTCGATTGTGCGTAGAGCGGGAGGACGGTGGCGTCGATTTAGAATAATCGGTAATGTTGTAATTGATGGCAATATATTTTGCGCAACACCCTATCTAATCGCCAGTTGGCTTGACTTCACGCATCATATTTGCTATACTCCACACAGAAAGGAGCACCATGCGCAAGCTGATCGAACACTGCCCAACCTGTGGATCCCCTCTGGTGGTGACCGAGATGCGCTGCACGGCCTGCGATACCCAGCTGCGGGGCACCTGGGAGCCCTGCCGGTTCTGCCAGCTGGACGCTGACTCGTTGCGGTTCATCGAGGTCTTTGTCAAGAATCGAGGCAATCTGAAAGAGATGGAGCGCGAGCTGGCCGAGTCGTACTGGACGCTGCGCGCCCGTCTGAACCAGGTGATCGAGGAGCTGGGGCTCGAGTCGCCAGAGCTGCCCGGCGCCCCCGACCCCAGTGAGGCCGAGCAGGCCCGCACCCAACTGCTGCGCCAGGTGCAGGAGGGCACCCTCAGCGCCTCGGAGGCCGTCGCCCGCCTGGCACAACTCAAACAGGAGTAAGCGAACCATGACACAACAACCATCCGGGACCTTGCAGGCCCAGCAGCTGGAGATCCTTAACCTGGTGGCCGCAGGCAAGCTTACGGTGGAGGAAGCGGGCAGGCTGCTGACGGCGCTGGAAGCCGAGTCACAGCCGCCGGCTCCGCCGACGCGCCCCACCCAGCGGCTGACAGAGGCCGACATGCCCGTCTATGGCGGGCCCACCAGACTGCTCCACGACCTGCCCCCCCTCCCCGGGGATCCGACCTCCCAGCCCGCAGAGCCCTTTGCGCTGGATGATGAGCAGGCCCCTCCCCCCATGCCGGAGGATGAGCCCTTTGGCCTGGACGATGAAGCGGCCAGCGATGCATACGAACAAGAAGAGCCCTTCAGCGAGGAGCCTGAGGACCAGCACAGCCGGAGCTACCGCCACGCCGACCTGCACGGCGCTGACCTGAGCGGACAGGATCTCTCCGGGGCCGATCTGTTCGGCGCCAACCTGCAGGGGGCTGATCTGAGCAAGGCCAATCTGCGGGGCGCCAATCTCGCCCGCGCTAACCTGCGGGATGCCAACCTCACCCAGGCCAACCTGGAGCGTACCAACCTGCAGAGCGCACGGCTGCAGGGCGCCCGGCTGGCCGGCGCCTATATGGCACGGGTCAATGCGCAGGCATCTCAGCTGCAGGAGGCGGACCTGAGCGGCGCCAACCTCGAGCGGGCCAACCTGCAGGCAGCGGACCTGCGGGGTTGCCTCCTTTCAGAGGCGCGGCTTCAGCGGGCCAATCTGCAGGCCGCCAATCTGGAGGGCCTGAATCTGCGCGGCATGAATCTCTCGCACAGCAGCATGCAGGCCACGCGACTGGCCCGGACGGTCCTGGCCGAGGCCAAATTGGATCACGCCAGCATGCAGGCAGCGAATCTGGAGGGGGCTGACCTGCGCGGCGCCGCGCTGAGCCACGCCAACCTGCAGGCTGCCAACCTCTCGGGGGCGCTGCTCACCGAGAACCACATCGCCCATGCCAACCTGCAGGCCGCCAACCTGCGAGGGGCCAATCTGCAGGGGGTCCACCTGGAACACGTCAACCTGCAGGTGGCCAATCTGGGCGGAGCGGACCTGCGGGGCGCGCGCCTGGTCCACTGCAACTTGATGGCTGCGCGCCTGCGCGATACATTGATAGATAATGTCACCACGGAGCACACCAACCTGCGGCCGCTGGGCCCATTGAGCGAGATCCTGGACGGGCTCGATGTGCATGTGGACATGGATCTGGAGGGATTGACAGATATGCTTCGGCCAGAGCCATCGGATGATTAAGGCGCCCGTGCCCGCCACGCGCGCTATAAGGAGAGCGCGCCAACGCGCCCTGGCCGTCATCATCGGGGGGATGGTGCTGTCGCGTATCGGCAGCGCCATCGCCCGCTTCGCGCTGGTGTGGTGGCTCACCGATCTCACTGGCTCGGCGGCAGTACTGGCCAGCGCGTCGGCCATCGCCATCATCCCGCAGATCGTGCTGGGGCCCCTGGCCGGCGCCTATGTGGACCGCTGGAACCGGCGCTGGACGATGATCATCTCCGATGGCGTGATTGCGCTGCTGTCGTTGTGGCTGGCCTGGCTCTTTTGGCGCGGCCAGCTGCAGATCTGGCATGTATACGCCATCACACTGGGCAGATCGCTGGGGGATGTGTTTCACTGGCCTGCCACGCAGGCGGCGGTCACCATGCTGGTCCCGCGGGAGGACCTGCCCCGGGCGCACGGGCTGTACCAGACCGTGTTTGGAGGCATCGAGATCGTGGGCCCTCCGTTGGGCGCCCTGGCACTGGCGCAGCTGCCCTTGGACGGCGTCATGTTTATCGATGTGCTCACCGCCGCCATAGCCATCGGCGCGCTGGTGCTGATATCGGTCCCCGAGCCCGAGCGTTCCGCCCGGACGGGAGCAGGCACCATCTGGCACGACATGCGGGAAGGTTTTCGCTACATGCGCAGCATGCCCGGGGTGATGATCGTCATGCTCATGGCGGTGGTGATGAACCTGGTGGGGGCGCCCGTGTGGACGCTGCTGCCACTGTACGTCAGGGATGTGTTCGGGCAGGGGCCCGCCGGCCTGAGCCTGGTCCAGGCGGCAGAGGGCGCGGGACTGATTACCGGCGGCGCCGCGCTCAGCCTGTGGGGCCACCGCGCCAGGAGCCGCGTGCTGCAGTCACTGGGGGGCTTTTTGGTGGGCGGCGCCGCCATCGTGGCCATGGCCGCCATACCAGCCAGCGCCCTGTGGGCCCTGGCGCTGGCCTGGCTGATATTTGGAATTTTCAACGCCGTGGGAAACGGCACCATCATGGGCCTGCTGCAGGGGGCCATCGCCCCGGAGATGCAGGGACGGGTGAATTCCGCCATCGGAAGTCTGGTGCAGCTGGCCGCCCCGGCAGGCTTGCTGGTATCCGCCCCCGCGGTGGAGCGACTGGGCCTGCGCGCCTGGTTCGCCATGGCGGGGATCGTATCGATCGTTGGCCCGCTGTGGGCGCTCTCACTGGGCTCGGTGCGCGCCATGGATACTATCGGTGCGGCCCCGCCTGCCCAGGTGGACGAGCCACAGGGATAACGGCGCACCCGTCTGGCCCACCGGGCGGCTGGCTCAGCGGCGCCCGGCGCGGACCATCCGCGCCAGATCCTCCAGCGCTTCCAGCTGCGTCACGATGGGCCCCGGCTCCTCATGCACCACCTCTGCAAGGGCGGCCATCAACAGCGACTGGAAAGGACGGCGCAGCGAGGCCCCCGCCGCCATCTGGAGGAGAATAAATGAGGCCGCCCACACCGCCAGAGCGGCGATGCCCGCCTGCTGAAAGAATTCAGCACCCAGATAGACGTCGGTGAAAAGGCCCGCCACGGCCCGCACCGCCACCCACCCCGCCAGGGCGATGAGGGGGCCGTTGAGCACGAGCTGCAGCAGCCAGTGGCTGTAGCGGCGGCCGAGCCGATCCAACACCCGATCCACCGCCTCCTCGCCTGCAGAGAGCAGGGCAGCCGCAGCCGCCTGGGCATGGGCACGCCAGTGCTCCGCCTGCCGCACCTGCGGAGTAAAACCTGCCCGCACCAGCGCATCGCCGATAGGCAGCCAGGCCTGGGCGTAGAGCGCGCTCTGCTCGGCTTGGAGCGTGCGCAGCACCTGGCCGTCCCCCACCGCCAGGCCGGCGGCGCTCCCACGGCGCGTGACGGCGCCGCGCAGCCAGCCGATGACGCGGAGCGCTACGGCCCACACCGCCACCAGCCAGCCCACCGGTCCCCACCATTGCCGCGCCAGGCGCTCGTACAGCCCTTCGGCCAGCATGGAGGCGCGGCCACCCTCCACCACTTGCAGCACACGCTGGGCCAGCGCGGAACGGGCGTTGCGCTGCAGGGCGATCAGTTGGGCGCGCGCCTCCTGCCTGGCGCCGCCCTGCTCGAGGCAGGCGCGCACGTCGTCCAGCAAGAGGTCCATCAGGCGCTCGGCATGGGCGCCGCGCCTCGTGGCCGCCTCTCCCGCCCGATTGAGCGATTGCAGTACCCTCCCGCGGAGCTCCTCAAAAGCGTTGCGCCCGTGCAGCGGCCGTTCGTCCTCCACCAGCCCGCGACCCTCAAGCGCCGCGCGGGCCGAGACGTGGTACACCCGATCGGCTACCAACCCCCACTCGCTGCGCAGCGCCTGCAGCAGATCGGGTGTCAGCTCCCGATCCAACGCCTGCTCGGTGACGCGGTCCACCCGGTTCAGCACGGGCACGATGGCATCGGGAGGCAGGCGACGCATGGCGGGCGCCAAAAAGGCCAGGTTATCCAGCAGGATGGGGTTGCCCGCATCGAACACCGCCAGCACCAGATCGACGTGCTCCAGCGTACGTTCCAGCAGCGCCTGATTCTCGGGCACCGTGTTGGTGTCCGGCGTATCCAGCAGGATGAGGTGTGCCAGGCCCGGGGCGTCTGTGGCCACGGTGACGGCCACATTGTCCTCTCCCAGGCGCTCGCCCAGCCAGCGGGCATCATCCTCGGTGGGGACAAAGGCCACCACCTGCCGGGTAGTGGGCCGTTGCAGGCCCGTGGCGGAGAGGTTGCGCTCGGCCAGGGCGTTGAGCAGCGTGGACTTGCCGGCGCCCGAAGGACCCACCAGCGCCACCACCAGGCGACGATCCCAGGCCTCGGCCAGGCGTTCGAACTGGGCGCGCACCCAGGCGGACTCTGCCTCCAGCTGACGCGCCGGCTCCCAGAGCTCAAGGCGCCTTAGCAGCGCATCGAGATCGTCCAGTTGGCCGTAAAGGCGCGCCAGCGTAGCCACACGCTGCAGCGCGGCGCGCTCTGGAAACAACCCGGCAGCCCCGTCGCTCATCAATGGCCTCCCGTCAAACGCTGCAGTGCCCCCTCCACCTGCGCCAGGCGCACATCGTCGGCAGCGGGCACCGCCTCCAGCGCCTGCGCCAGCGGCGCATATACCGTCTCACGAAACAGTCTGCCGATGGCGCTGGTGCGCCGGGCGAGCCAGAGGCGGAACACAGGCGCGATCATGGACTCTAGCTGGGCGCGGTCCTGCTCGCTGAGGCCAGCCGAGATGGGGATGGACACCAGGGCCCAGAGGTCGTTCAAGCCCAGAATGCCCTCCAGCTGAAACCACATGCCCGCGCCAGCCACCGGGTTGGCGGTCAACAGGGTGTAGGTAACCCCCAGCACCGGAGGCAACGCCGTGAGTGAGGCAAAAAAGGCCTCTCGCAGGCGGCGCCCCCAGCCCATCTGGGCACGAAAGCCGCTGATCGCCTCCCGCAGCTCGGCCTCGATGTCCTGAGGCATGCCCACCAGGCTCTGCGATGCCTGCGCCAGAGAATCCCGGGCGCGGTCCCAATCCTGAGCCAGCATGCCCGGGATGTGCTCTTGAACCAGATCGGGCGCCGGGACGTGAACGTGCCAGATACGATGATCCAGCGCCTCTACCCGGGCCCCCTGGTCATAGGCGGCCCGGGCCGCCTCCACCAGGCGATCGCCAGGGCTGGCCTGTACGATCAGATCGCCTTCGATCAGACGGTTGCGCAGCTCACCGGCAGCCACCAGCAGGTCCTCGCGCAGGGCCTGGGCGATGTCCCGCGGGGGCTCGGGCGGCTCCTGCATGCCCAGCCACTGGCCGACCTTGCGCACGGCGGCCTGCACACCCCTCAGCGGCGCGCCCACCACGCGCCCCGTCTGGCGCAGGGCCCGCACCAGGGGCGGACTGCTCTCGATAAAGAGGCGCGTGGCCAGCGCCATGGCCTCGTTGGCGGGAAAGGTCTTGAGGGCCTCCAGGGCATGCTGCACCACCAGCTGCTCCAGCGCCTGGCGGTACAGCTGGGTACGGGCGATCTGACCACGCACGGCCTGCAGCTCGCCGGTGGCACTGGCTGCGATGCCTGCCATATCGCCAGCAAACACCTGACGCTTGATGGCGGCGGCATCCAGCCCGGCCAGCAGATCGGGCAGGCTGCGCCGTGCGGTGACGTGCCCCACTGGAATGGGCCGCGGCAGCTCTCGCCCCAGCGCCACGCGATCCGACTCGTGGACGCGATATACACCGATCACCTGAGGAGGGAGGCCATCGGGACCGGTGGCCATATCCCCATACAGACGACGGGCCGCCTGACGGCAGTGCTCCAGCACCGTCTCGTCATCGGCCACTCGCGAGATGCGATACACCAGCACGGTAGGTCGCCCGCCAATGCCCCCTACGATGTCGGCCAGAAAGGAGGTATTGGAGAGGTTGTTGTAGACGGCATTGGTGAACACATAGATCAGCACCTCGGCGGTGCGCAGCAGGGGCTCGGCGAGCTCTCGATTCACCAATTGCCCCTCGATGCCGGTGTCGAAATCCGGCGTATCGATGAGCAGCAGGTTGCGCGGCACATGGTCCGAGGCGGTGTAGAGCGGCGGCCCGGGCCGGTTGGTGTCCTCGGCAGAGGACCATGGCACCGGGGGCTCGGGAAGGCGGTGCAGCAGCGCCCGGGCCACATCGGGCCCGGAGAGCACCTCCGGATGGCCCGCCAGCAGCAGGCGCCTGGTGAGGCCGGCGCGAAAGGCCACCTGAGAGAGGGGCGCCCCCGCCAGGGCGTTGAACAGGCTGGACTTGCCGGTGCTGCCACCGCCGGTAATAGCCACCAGCAGAGTGGGCAGATCCAGCTCTACCGAGGGCAGCACGCTGCGCACCAGACGCACGCGCCAGGGCGCCTCCGGATCCACCTCGAGACCGGCCTGCCGTTGCAGCTCTGGCAGCACATCGCGAAGCGTATACAGGTCATGCCTGAGCTGCGCATAAGTGCCCTGTTCCCGCACCGCTCGCTCCTTTACCATGGGCGTGGCGTCAACGCTCCGGATACACCGGCATCTGCGCCACGCCGTCATAGGGCTTGGGCCAGTGGCCAGCCACCCCAAGCGTACGCGCGGCATACTGTGGCCAATAGGGAGAGCGCAGCAGCGCACGGCCCAGCGCCACAAGATCCGCCTGTTGGTTACGGATGATGGCATCGGCCTGCTGCGGCAGCGAGATGAGCCCCACCGCCGCAACGGGTACCCCGGCCACAGCGCGCACCTCGCTGGCAAAAGGCACCTGGTACCCCGGCGACACCCTCGGCCTAACCGGCGCCACGCCACCGCTGCTGCAATCGATCAGATCCACGCCATGGGACCGCAGAATCTGGGCGTAAATCGCCGCATCGGCGGGAGTATTGCCACCGGCCTCCCAGTCGGTACAAGAGAGGCGTGCAAAAAGTGGCCTGGCGGGACCCCACTCGCTGCGGATGGCCCGGGCCACCTCCACAGCCAGACGCGCCCGGTTCTGATGGTCTCCGCCATAACTGTCCTGGCGGCGGTTGGCGAGGGGCGACAGGAATTCGCTGATCAGATAGCCGTGGGCACCATGGATCTCGATCACATCCACGCCAGCCTCACGGGCCCGGCGCGCCGCCCGGGCAAAGGCTTCCACCATGTCGTCGATGCCGGCCTGATCCAACGCCACGGGCATGCGCCAGCCTTCGTCAAAGGCCACCGCTGAGGGCGCCACGGGCACCTCGGGCCCCCAGGCACGGTCGTCGCTCCAGGCTTTGCGGCCTCCGTGCCCCAGCTGCACGCCCACGTGGGCGCCCTGCGAATGGCAATAGCGCACGATCCGGGCCAGCGGCTCGATCTGCGCATCGTCCCACAGCCCCAGATCACCCCGGCTCAGGCGACCACCGGGCAATACCGAGGTGGCCTCGATCATCACCAGGCCGACCCCGCCGCTGGCGCGGGCACCATAGTGCACCAGGTGCCAGTCCGTCGCCAGGCCGTCGTCGCCCGCCACATATTGGCACATGGGCGACATCATGAGGCGATTACGCAGTGTGACATCCTGAATAGTAAGGGGATCGAATAAACCGGGCATGTGATGCGCCTCCTGCTTGGTGGCTGGATTGTGCCACAGATCGCAACTCGCGACCAATGGGCGCCGGCCACACACCTTGTGCCGCCCTTGCATCGGGCGCGCTGGGGAACAGCCAGTCCAGCAAGGCAGCAGCCCCTCTTACAGGCGATGGCCTGGGTCCGTGATATGCGTCGAACTGGCATTCACGATCGCACCGATGAACGGAAATGTTTGACAACGCTGTCATATGACTTACAATCGGCACGAGCCGCGACGCCGCCGCTCGTGCGGGGCGACGTCGCGTTGCGCACACATGCTGCCGTCTGCAAGGGGAGGACACGACAATGAAGTTGGGTATTCAGGCTGGTTCAGTGAATGACGGAACGCTGGAGGGTGCCATCGCCTATGCCAAGGCGCTGGAGATCCCCAGCATCGTGCTCACCGCAGCGGCGGTGCCGGGCTATCGCGAGACGGGCCTGCTGGATGCCAAGGCGCTGGCCGCCCAGGTACAGTCGGTCAAGAACGCGGGCCTCTCTACCGGAACCATGCAGTTCTGGCCACCCTTCAGCCTGGCCGACGAAGCGGCTACCGCTGATACCCTTTCCAAGCTGGGCAAGAACATGGATGCCGCCGCCAAGGCGGGTATTCAAGTACTCGCCATGTTCACCGGCCTCGCCAAGCCGGTAAATCCCGCAGACGAGCCCGCCCAGTGGGAACAGATCATTGCCTTTTAAGGCGAGATCACCGCACTGGCCGACAAGTACGGCATCAAGCTTGCTTCGCACTTTTCGGGGCACACCGGACGCAGCCTGCTGGCCGGGGCGGCGGGCTATCGCAAGCTGTTTGCGGCGGTTCCCTCGCTCAACAACGGCCTCACCTGGTGCATCGGCAACGTGTTTGTGTCGGACGGTGAGCGTCTGTACGATCTGATGGACGAGTTTGCGCCGCGCATCCACTTTGTCCACATGCGCAGCACCAAGACGAGCTGGGGCGAATCCCCCTTCTGGTGGGACATCAAGGACGGTCCCGACATTCGCCGCGTGCTGGAAAAGCTCAAGGCCATCGGCTATGAGGGCACACTGTCACACGAGCACATGCCCGAGCACATCCCAGGGGAGAACCGGCAGGATATTACCGCGGCCTGGGCCAATGGCTACATGCGCGCGCTGCTGCGGTACCTCTAACATCGCGATCTCTGTCTCCCGGAAACACCGGGCAACACCATATACAGGAGCATGATCAGCATGGCAATTGAACCCACCAAGATCGGTATCCTCGGCTGCGGCGTGATCAGCGGTATCTATATCGAGACCGCCCAAAAGGTGGCCAACATCGAGCTGGCCGCCATCGCCGACGTCAACCCCGAGGCGGCCAAGTTCCGCGCCGGGCAGTATGGCATTCAGCGCGTGCTTACCCCTGAGGAGCTGCTCGCCGATCCCGAAATCGAGATCGTCATCAGCCTCACCCCCAACCGCCTGCACGGCCAGATCGGCAAGCAGGTCATCGAGGCCGGCAAGAGCCTCTACAGCGAAAAGCCCTTTGCCGTCTATCGCGAAGAGGCCCTGGAGAACGTCGCCC
>JAAYED010000127.1 GCA_012728955.1 Chloroflexota bacterium | reverse complement strand
CGGTCTATACTATGCTCAGAGGATGGGGGCACCGCGCCATCCGCCTATCGGTTCATGGGCGATCGACTGATGAGCAGCGACGAGCACCGAGAATCATCAGCGCCGGGGGATTGCGAGCGCAACAACCTGGCGGCCGCCTTTCAAAAGCCGCGCCCGTTCCGCCGCACGAGAGACGGTCAGATGATCTATCCACTTGCTCACTACCGGGCACAGCAAGAGCGCCTAGCCCAGAAGGATCCCACGCCAGACAAGATCGTCGCTGGCTGTATTCTGGCACCCTTCTATGTAGTTCTGGGCGTGCGTCTGCTTGCTATCGTCGTCGTCATCCTAACACTGCTGCTATTCGCGCTCGCACTACTACACTCTTGCCTATCACGGGTCGGGTGAGCGGCATCCGCGAGTTGCTATTGTACCGATCGCGGACACCACCCCGACTATGGCTTGGCGACACCAGCGCCCACTCTACCCCGCCTCTGTGACCCGCTCGCTGGCCTGCAGCGCCTCCATCTCCTCCATCCCCAGGCCCAGGCGGAACTGGGACATGTAGAGGTTATGGTAGAACCCGTTCTCCATGGCCAGCAGGCTCTCGTGGGTGCCGCGCTCGACGATCTGGCCGTCGTTCACCACCAGCACCTGGTCCGCGTTGCGGATGGTGCTCAGGCGGTGGGCGATCACAAAGGCGGTGCGGCCCGCCAGGAGCTTCAACAGGGCCTCCTGGATGTGGATCTCGGTGCGCGTGTCGATGGACGACGTCGCCTCGTCCAGGATCAGGATCTGCGGGTCGGCCAGCACCACGCGGGCGATGGCCAGCAGCTGGCGCTGTCCCTGGCTGAGGTTGGCGCCGCCCTCGTGCAGTTTGGTTTCGTAGCCGTGGGGCAGGTGGCGGATGAACTTGTCGGCGTTGGCGATGCGGGCCGCCTCCATCACCTGCTCGTCAGTGGCGTTCAGGTCGCCGTAGCGGATGTTCTCCAGGATGGTGTCGGCAAAGAGCACCGTATCCTGCAGCACCAGGCCCAGCGCCTGACGCAGCGAGTCGCGCCGCACCTCGCGGATGTCCTTGTCATCCACGCGGATGGCGCCTCCATCCACATCGTAAAAGCGCGTCAGCAGGTTCACCACGGTGGTCTTGCCCGCGCCGGTGGGCCCAACCAGGGCCACCGTCTCGCCGGGCCGCGCATGAAAGCTCACGTCGCGCAGTACTGGCACGCCGGGCACATAGCTGAAGTCCACATGGTCGAACACCACATCGCCGCGCACGGCGCCCAGCGCGGGGGCGTCGGGTGCATCCTCGGGCTCGGGTTCCTGATCCATGATCTGGAACACCCGCTCGGCGCCGGCCAGCGCGCTCTGCACGTTGTTGTACAGGTTGGCGATCATGTTGATGGGCCGGCCGAACTGGCGCGCATAGGATACAAAGGAGGCGATGGCTCCCACCGTGGCATAGCCCGCCAGGGTGAGAAAGCCGCCCGCGCCCACCACCACCGCCAGCCCGATGTTACCGATCAGGTTGGACATGGGGCCCATCAGGCTGGAGTAGCTTTGGGCCGTGGTGGCCGCCTTGCGCAAGGCCGCGTTGGCCTCATTGAACTGGGCGATGGCGGCGTCTTCCTGCGCCATGGATTTGATCACCGGCAGCGCCGTGACGGTCTCTTCGATCACGCCGTTGAGAACGCCCAGCGCCGCCTGCTGCTCCTGAAAGCCCACCCGGGTGCGCCGGGTGACAAAGCGCGTCAGCAGCGCGGTGAGCGGCAGCGTCACCAGCGACACCAGCGCCATGCGCCAGTTGAGCACCAGCATGGTCACCGTGACGATGGTCAGGGTGAGCGCCGCGTTGATCAGCTGGGTGAGGCCCATGGAGAGCACCATGCTGATGGTGTCCACGTCGTTGGTGAGGCGGCTCATGATCTCGCCGTGGGGATGGGCGTCATAGTAGCGCAGGGGCAGCAGCTGCAGCTTGTCGAACAGGTCGCGCCGCAGGTCGCGCACGGTGCGCTGCGAGATGCCCGCCATCAGCCAGCTGGTGCCATATTGCACCAGGGCGCTGCTGCCGTACACCAGCAGCATGATCAGCGCGATGCGGGTGAGGCCCACCAGGTCGCCGGTGAGCACATAGCGGTCGATGACGAGCCCCTGCAGATAGGGTCCCGCCGCGCTGAGGGCGGCCCCCGCCGCCACCAGGATCAGGATCGCCAGCAGCAGCAGCCGCTGGGCGCCCAGGTACACGCCCAGGCGCCGCAGGGCACCCCAGGCGTTGCGGGGCTTTTCCACGGGGCGGCCCCAGGCCCCCGGCCCCCCCGGTCCACCGGGGCCCCGTCGCGGGGGCACCTTGGTCATGCCTGCCGGCGCGCTGGCGCCGGATCGGTTTCGTTCAGCCATCGATTGCTACTCCGTTTCCCAGCTGCGAATCATAGATCTCGCGATAGACGGGGCTGGATATCATCAGTTCGTCGTGGGTGCCCTGGGCGACGATGCGCGCGCCCTCCAGCACAATGATCTTGTCGGCGTGGAGCACGCTGGAAATGCGCTGCGCCACAATGATGCGGGTGACGCCGGCCATATCGTTCTCGATGGCCTCGCGGATGCGCGCCTCGGTGGCCATCCACTGAGGAGGTGCTGTCATCCAGGATCAGAATAGAGGGCTCGGTCACCAGGGCGCGGGCGATGGCCAGGCGCTGCTTTTGCCCGCCCGACAGGTTCACGCCGCGCTGCCCGATGAGCGTGTCGTACCCATCGGGGAAGGAGAGAATAAAGTCGTGGGCCTGAGCCATGCGCGCTGCCCGCTCGATCTCGGCATCGCTGGCCTCGGGACGGCCATAGCGCAGGTTGTCGCGGATGGTGCCGGTGAACAGCACCGGGTCCTGCATCACCACGCCCACCGTGCGGCGCAGGGTCTGCTGGCTGACCTCGCGCACGTCCACGCCATCCACCAGCACGCTGCCCGCGCTGGTGTCGTAATAGCGGGGGATCAGGTGCACCAGGGTGGATTTACCCGAGCCCGTGGCGCCCAGGATGGCCAGCGTCTGGCCGGGCTCGACCTCGAGATTGATGCCGCTGAGCACCGGTGCGCCGCTTTCGTCGCCATAGGCAAAGCCCACGTCGATCAGGCGGATGCGGCCCTCGCCGGGCAGCTCCTGCAGTGCGGTTGGGCTGTCCACAATGGCCGGCACGCTGGAGAGCACCTCGGCCAGCCGCTCGGCCGAAGCCATGGAGCGGGAGAGCCGGGTGAGCATCATGCCCACCATCATCAGCGACGATAGCGTGATCATCAGATAGTTGATCGAGGCCAGCAGCTGCCCCACGTGGGCGCTGCCGTTGATCACCATGCGTCCGCCGAACCAGATAACGCTGACGATGCCCACGTTCATCGCGATCATGAGCATGGGGCCAAAGAGCATTACGGTGCGCTCGGCGTGGATAAAGCGCTGCATCAGCGTATCGATGGCGCGCTGAAAGCGGTTGATCTCGTGGCGCTGGCGCACAAAGGCCTTGACCACCCGCACGCTGGCGAGGTTCTCCTGGGTGACGGTGTTGACGCCGTCGATGGCCTGCTGCACCGCGGTAAAGAGTTTGTGTGCCCGGCGATGGATCTGCAACAGGCCGACGGTCACCAGGGGGCCCAGCAGCAGCATGATGATCGAAAGGCGCGGGCTGGTGAGGATCAGCATGGCCAGGGCGCCCACCATCAGCAGGGGGGTGCGCACCAGCATGCGCAGCACCATCACCAGGATCTCCTGGATCTGGGTGACGTCGTTGGTGAGGCGCGTTACCAGCTCGCCGGTGCCCAAACGATCGAGGTTGGCCAGCGAAAGCGACTGGATGCGCCGGTAAAGAGCCTCGCGCAGGTCATAGCCGTAATCCTGGCCCAGGCGGGTGGAGAGAATGCCGTTTCCGGCGCCGCCCAGCATACCGATGGTGGCCACGCCCACCATAACCAGGCTGGTGCGCAGCACATAAGCCATGTCCAGCTGGGCCAGGCCCACATCCACAATGTTCTGCATCAGGCGCGGCTGAAAGAGATCCATGGCCACTTCCAGCAGCATCAGGAGCGGCGCCACAATGGCCATGGTCTTGTAAGGGCGCAGATAGGGCGTCAGCAGGCGCAGGCTCTGGCGGTTGGGTTGTTGTGTGGCGATGGTGGTCATTCGGCCTCCCTCGTGGCGAACGGGGGCTGCGGCTCGGCGATGTCCGCCTCGGAGCCCCGCCGGTCATCCCAGGGACGGTGCCCATGGTGCCGGTGCTCGCGGTGCAGATGGTCGCAGGGCCGGTCGTCGGACTGGAGCTCTTCCGCGGTGTCCTCCGAGGGCCCCTCGTCCCAGGGGCGCACGTCCTGCGGGGTGCGCAGGTTGTGGGCCACCCGGGTGAGATAGTCCTGAAACTGGGCTCGCTCCTCGCCGCTAAAGCCCGTCATCATCTGGCTCTCCAGCGAGTCGAACACGGCGTCTACCTGCTGGCGCACGGCGCGCCCCTGTTCGGTGAGGTACACCCGCGAGATGCGCTGGTCGACGCTGTCGGGCTCGCGGTAGATAAAGCCAGATTGCTCCAGCCGCTGGGCCATTTTGGTGATGGTGGCGGGAGTCACGCCGAGATACTCGGAGAGCTCGGTGTGCATCAGCCCCTCGCGCTCCCACAGCACCGCCAGCAGCAGGGGCTGGCCGCGGTGCAGGCCCAGATCGTCCAGCATGCGCTGGATTCTGCGGTGGTAGCGATGGGTGATGCGGGGGATTAGGTGCGCGATGAGCGCGTTCGGTGGTTTCAAGCGAAACAAGCGGTCACCTCCAATTAGTTAGCCAGTTAATCATATACTGGCTAAATAATAGGGTTCTCCGGGGGATTGTCAAATCGGCGGGGAAATCGGTGTCACAGTCGACTTTGCGTCGGCGGCCTTTGGCCACGCCAGACCCTGCTTAGGCAATTATGCGCAAGCGGTTGACGATTATGCGCAGTGCATCTATCATCGCGGCATCCAGCGATGCGACAAGGCGTGCGCCAAGGGCACGTCGCGCTCGCAAGGGTGGACGCCTGAACGGCCATTGCACGCCCGCATTGGCAGGTCGGGTCGGCGCTGCGCCCGGAAGAAGGAGGTGTCGGGTACAGATCGGGCCCCTGTGGTGAATGGGTTCGGCATTTCAGGAGAGGGATCAAGGAATGGACATCAGCAAGCATACGCGGCGTGATTTTTTGAGGCTGGCCGGGCTGTCGGCGGCAGGGGTGGTGGTGGCCGCCTGCGCCACGCCCGAGCCGCAGGTGGTTGAAAAAGTCGTGCAGGAGACGGTAGAGGTCACCAAGATCGTCGAAGTGGTGGCCACCAGCGCGCCGGAAAAGGAGCCCGAGGGGGAGGCAGAGGCGGAGCCCACCGCCACCCCCGAGCCCGAGCCGGAGCAGGGCCCCAGCAAGTACAGCGAGTCGCCCATGCTGGCCGAGCGGGTGGCCGCCGGCGAGCTGCCCCCGGTGGAGGAGCGCCTGCCGGAGGACGTGCGGGTGTGCCCCCTGATCGGCGAGGTGGGAGAGTACGGCGGCACCCTCACGGTGGCCTCGCTCACCACGCTGCTCTGGGCCGGCGACGCCGAAATGGCCATGGATCGCCCCAATCTGCTGCGCATCTCGCAGGACGCGACCCACGCCACCGAGCACATCCTCAAGGATTGGGAAGTGTCGGATGATTTCATGTCCGTCACCTGCCATATGCGCAAGGGGATGAAGTGGTCCGATGGCGAGCCGCTTACCGTGGAGGACTATCGCTACTGGTACGAGGACATGCTCCTCAATACCGAGATCACGCCGGTGCCCACGGTCAAGTATCGCCCCGGCGGCGAGCTGATGCAGTTCGATATCATCGACGACTATACCTTCAAGCTCAGTTTTGTGCAGCCCTATCCCGCCTTTTCGCTGGTTTCCCTGGCGCATCAGACGGGCCTGGGGGACAACCGGCCCTTCCAGCCGGCGCACTATCTGAAGCAGTTCCACATCAAGTACAACGACAAGGCCACCGAGCTGGCCAAGGCGGCGGGCTTTGACTTTTGGTACCAGCTGCACGCCCGCGAGTCCAGCCGCACCCAGAGCATCGACACGCCGCGGCTCACCTGCTATATCCCCGTGCGGGATACGCCCCAGATGAGTTTCAGCGAGCGCAACCCCTATTATCACGCGGTGGATCCCGAGGGGAATCAGCTGCCCTATATCGACAAAATGAACATGTCGCGGGTGGTGGATCTCTCCACGCTGGACGCTCAGACGGTGGGCGGCTCCTTTGACTTTGCGGCCATGGAGCTGCGCATCCTGAACTATGCCACCTATGCCGATGGGGCCGCCGCCTCTAACGCCCGCATGCTGCTCTGGCAGTCGGGCAAGGGCGGTGAGGTGATCTATAACGTCAACTGCAACTGGGCGGATGAGGAGTGGGCCGAGGTCTTTTACGACGACCGCTTCCGCCAGGCGCTGTCGCTGGCCATCAACCGCGCCGATATCAACAATGTGATCTATTTCGGCAACGCCTCCGAAACCCAGTTCACGGTGGTGCCCGTCTCCAAGCACTATAGCCCCGAGTATGCGCTGGCCTATGCCGAGTTCGATCTGGACAGGGCCAACGCGCTGCTGGACGAGATGGGCCTGGAGTGGAACGCCGCCAAGACCCATCGCACCTGGCCCACCAGCAAGGGCGATATCATCATCTCCTGGGATCTGGTCGAAACCGAGACGCCCAAGGGCCCCATCACAGAGCTGATCACCGAATACTGGAAGGCCATCGGCATCGAGATCCGCTGGAAGTCCATCACCCGCACGCTGCTCTCGCAAAAGATGGATGCCAACGAAGAGCCCATGTCGCTGTGGCACGGCGACGAGACCATGGACACACTCTTTTTGCGCACCCGCAAGTTCTTTGCGCCGCAAACCGGTGACGAGAACTGCTGGGGCGTGATGTGGGGCATGTGGGACGAGTCCAACGGTGAGCAGGGCTGGGAGCCGCCGCAGTACATCAAGGACCTCTTTGTGTGGACCGACGAGTACGGCGTGAACGAGTCGCCCGAGGCGGCCCAAAAGGTGCTGGCAAGCCAGGCGGAGCATATCTGGACCATCGGCTCGGTGGGCAACGCGCCGCACCCGATCTTTGTGCGCAACACGTTGCGCAACGTCAGCGAGCTGGGCGGCTATTGGACCTGGGACTCGCTGTGGACCTATCCCGAGTTCCCGGAGCAGTGGTGGCTCCAGCAGAGCTAGCGATGATCCCGTGGCGGCCGCTCACCTGAGCGGCCGCCCGCTTGTCTCGGGACTGGCGCCCAGGCACCAGGGCCGCTGGCAGGAGCGGACCTCTGAGCCGGTGGCTGCCGGCCCGCACATCCCCTGAGCGCTGTGCTGCGCGGAAGGGAGGTTTTTTCGCCCGTTTCGGT
>JAAYED010000126.1 GCA_012728955.1 Chloroflexota bacterium | reverse complement strand
TAAACCTGCCCTGCTCCGGGCGAGTGGATCCAAGCATGATTCTGCTGGCACTGTCACAGGGCGCCGATGGCGTGCTGGTGGTGGGCTGCCAGGAGGGGGAATGCCACTACAAGCGCGGCACCTATCTGGGCCGCGCCAAGGTAGCGCTGTTGGATGGCGTGCTGGAGCAGCTGGGTATCCCCGCCGCTCGCGTGCGGTTTGCCGAACTGGGCGCCCTGGAGCGTGGCGCCTTTCCCGGACTGGTCGCCGAGATGTCGGCTGCGTTGCAGGCGTCCCTGTCGAAAGCCGTCGTGTAGGGGAGATGATGGACAAGCTCAAATTGGCCGTCTACTGGGCATCCAGTTGTGGCGGGTGCGATATCGCGATCGTCGAGCTGGGTGAACACCTGCTGGAGCTCGCCAAGCTGGCAGATATTGTGTTCTGGCCCTGTGCCATGGATTTCAAGTACGAGGACGTGGAGGCGATGGAGGACGGACATGTGGATGTCTGTCTGTTCAATGGCTCTATCCGGACGGACAAGGATGAGCACATTGCTCAGCTGCTGCGAGCCAAGAGCAAGGTGCTGGTGGCCTTTGGATCCTGCGCTTCAGAGGGCTGTGTGCCTGCCTTGAGCAACATACTGGGGCCAGACCATGCGCTGCAGTTGGCGGCCTGGCACACGCCCACCACGGTAAACCCAGCCGATACCATGTTTTCGCTCCGTACCGCGGTGCCCGAGGGGGAGCTCACCCTGCCCGCCGTGTCCGCACAGCTCCGCACCCTGGAACAGGTGGTGCCGGTGGACTATACCATCCCGGGCTGCCCTCCCAATCATGATCAGATCTGGAACGCCATCACTGCTGTTGTGGAGCAGAGGCTGCCCGAGTTGGGTCAGCGCCTGGGGGTGGACAGTCGCACCGTCTGCGATCAATGCTCCCGCGAACGATTTGGCAAACTGCGTATCGATCAGTTCCACAGGCCGCATGAGGTCATCGCTGAGGCGTCTCGCTGCTTCATGGAGCAGGGGCTGGTTTGTGCCGGGCCCGCCACCCATGCCGGTTGCGGTGCTCTGTGTATCAACGCGGGCATGCCCTGCCGCGGATGCTACGGTGCCCCCGAGGGCGTCATCGATCAGGGGGCAGAGCTGTTGGACGCCATCGTGGCGGGCATGGAGGGGGAGAGCGACGCCGAGATTCGTCGCGTGGTAGGCACCATTGTGGACCCAGTGGGCCTGCTCTATCGCTTTAGTTTGGCAGCGTCGTTGCTCCACGGTATCCAGAGCACTCCCGTCGAGGCAGGGCGGCCCTGCGCCATACTGCGTGGCGTTGGCGCGGAAGGAGCAAGCCTGTGAAGCGCATCACCATCGATCCCATCACCCGGCTTGAGGGGCATGGGTCGATTACGCTGTTTCTGGACGAGCAGGGCGATGTAGCCAACGCCTACTACCAGGTCCCCGAGTTTCGGGGATTTGAGAGCTTTTGCGTGGGCCGACCGGTTGAGGAGATGCCGCGCATTACGCAGCGCATCTGTGGTGTGTGCCCACTGGCCCATCACATGGCCTCAGTCAAGGCAGGCGATGCGGTGTATGGGGTAACGCCCCCACCGGCTGCACTGCGCATTCGGGAGCTCGCCTACAACGCCTTTGTATCCGGCGACCACGCCACGCACTTTTTCATCCTCTCTGGC
>JAAYED010000125.1 GCA_012728955.1 Chloroflexota bacterium | reverse complement strand
CTGGTGCTCAGCCGAGATCCTTCCTGGGGGCCCGACCAGGTACAGGCGTTGCTGGTGGGCAGGGCTCGCCAGCACAATGTGCCCGCTGGATGGGATGCTGCCTACGGGCATGGCAGCCTGTACCTGGGCAGCCCCAGCGAACTGCCAGTGCACATGTGGCTGCCTCTCGTGCGGCGATAGCGGTGTCAGATTCCATCAGGAGAGCGTTGTGTAATGCCCAAACCCGCCCGCAGTCTCTTGATCAAGCCAGCCTCTGCGGATTGCAACCTGCATTGCTCATATTGCTTTTATCACGATCGGCCGGGCGACCCCTACAGCGCCGGGCCGCTGCGCCGCATGAGCAACACCGTGTTGGAGCTGCTCATCAGCCAGGCCATGAATCTCGATCCCACCAGCGCGGTGTTTGGCTGGCAGGGTGGGGAGCCTACTCTTTGTGGCCTGCCCTTTTTCGAACAGGTGGTTGCTCTCCAGCAGCGCTTTGGGCACCCTGGTCAGTCGGTCAGCAACGGACTGCAGACCAACGCTTTGCTCATCGACCAGGACTGGGCACGCTTCTTGAGGCGCTACAACTTTTTGGTGGGTGTCAGCCTGGATGGGCCTGCCCAGTGGCACGATCATTTTCGCATCCACGAGGGCGGCGCACCCAGCCACAGCCGTGTGATGCAGGCCATCGGGCATCTGCAGCGGCAGGGCGTGGCCTTTAACATCCTCTCCGTGGTCAATCGCGTCACCGGCAGCCACGGCGCCGAGATCTATGACTGGCTTGTGGATCAGGGATTCGAGTATCTGCAGTTCATTCCCTGTGTAGAGATCGATCCAGCCAGTGGGCAGATCGCCGAGTTCTCGGTAGAACCGGAGCAGTACGGCGATTTCCTGTGCGCACTGTTCGATCGCTGGTTCAACGGCGGCAGGCCGGAGGTGTCGGTGCGTGACTTTGACGCCATTCTGGCGGCGTACGTCGGCCAGGAGCCGGGCGTCTGTTGCTATCAGGAACAATGCGGGGCGTACCTGGTGGTCGAATACAATGGTGATCTGTATCCCTGCGACTTTTATGTCCAGGACAGTCTGTTGCTGGGCAATATCACCGATCTCAGCCTTGAGCGTGCCTTTGCCAGCCGTGCGCTGGCGGATTTTGGGCGGGCCAAGGCCTCTCCTCGCCACGAGTGCCAGGCGTGCGCCTGGCTGCCTCTCTGCCATCAGGGCTGTCCGCGCTTTGTCGGGCTGGCCGGTAACGCCAGGCACCGCCTGTGCCGGGCGCTGCAACAGTTCTTTGCGCACAGCTATGCTGGCTTTATGCAACTGGCCAACGATATCCTCGCGGACACTCCTGCATCTGCGCGGCGACCCGCGCCCGTAGCCCCCGTAGGACGGAACGATCCCTGCCCCTGCGGTTCCGGCAAAAAGGTCAAGCAGTGCTGCGCCAACCTCCGTCCTCCCTGGCTCAGGCTGCGCTGATCCCGTCCCCACGCCCTTACAATCCCAATTCCACGACATTCTGCACATTTTGTGGTGCAACTCGTTAAATGATTGGCACCGTATGCTCATCTTGTGTATACTGGTGTAAATTCGTGGGG
Source organism: Chloroflexota bacterium (assembly GCA_012728955.1). Classification (GTDB taxonomy): domain Bacteria; phylum Chloroflexota; class Anaerolineae; order UBA1429; family UBA1429; genus JAAYED01. The sequence goes on along the minus strand of JAAYED010000125.1, from coordinate 4,968 downwards.
ATTGGTGGGGGATAGTGGGGCCTACCCCCTCCGTCACGGCAAGTCGAGACGGGAGAGAGCAGCGTGTCGTTTCGAGGCACATTTGCACATGCGCTGGACACCAAAGGGCGCCTGACCATCCCGGCCAGCATGAGAGAAGAGCTGGAAGCTGGCTTTGTGCTCACGCGCGGCTATGGCGCCTACCTGGTCATTTACCCTCAGCACATCTGGGATGAGCAGGAGCGGCTGATGGCCGCGCTGCCCCGTACCAGCGAGGAGCGCCGCGCCTTTTCCCGCTGGACCTGGGGGGGCGCCGCCGAGTCAGTCATTGACAGGCTGGGGCGGGTGCTGATCCCCGATCACTTGAGGTCCTATGCCGGACTGGACGACCAGGCGGTGATCGTTGGCTCGCTGGATTCCATCGAGATCTGGAGTCCGCTGGCTTATGAGCAGGTGCTGTCTGCTGATCGAGAGCGTTTGCCCGACATTCTGGAGAGCCTCGCAGCCAAAGGAATCATCTGAATGAGCCATGCGGACGGGCTGGCAAGCGCGCAAGAGCGCCAATGGGAGCACACGCCGGTGCTCCTGGAGGAGGTTCTGCAGTGGCTGGCTCCCCGTCCCAACGCGCGCCTGATCGATGCCACCGTCGGCTTGGGTGGACATGCGCGGCGCTTGTTGGAGAGCAGCGCTCCCGACGGTCGGCTTTTGGCACTGGATGCCGATCCGAGGGCCCTGGAGTTGGCACGCCAGAATCTGGCGCCCTTTGGCCAGCGAGTGACCTTTGTGCATGGCCGACATGTCGATTTGGGGCGATTGGCGGAAGAAGCGGGATTTACCGCCTGTGATGGCATCCTGTTCGATCTGGGCGTGTCCTCCCTGCAGTTGGACGATGCGCGACGGGGCTTTTCCTTTCGCGAGGCGGGGCCGCTGGACATGCGCATGGATCCCACAGGAGCGCTCACCGCTGACGCCGTAGTGAACGACTGGTCAGAAGAGGATCTTGCCCGGGTGATCGCCGAGTACGGCGAGGAGCGCTACGCCCGACGGGTGGCACGGTTCATTGTCCGTGAGCGCCCCGTCGCGGATACGGCGCATTTGGCAGCGATAGTGGCAAGAGCAGTACGCACGTCGGGGACGATCCACCCGGCCACGCGCACTTTTCAAGGCATTCGTATCGCGGTGAATAGCGAGCTCTCCTCGCTGGAACAAGCGCTTCCGCAGGCGCTGCAGCTGCTGGTGCCAGGTGGCAGTTTGGCGGTGATCTCGTTTCACTCGCTGGAGGATCGCATCGTCAAACGCTGGATGACGCGTGAGGCAGAGGGCTGTATCTGTCCGCCACGGGTGCTGGTCTGCGAGTGTGGACACACGGCCCAGCTGGAGCGCCCCTTCAAACGTCCAGTTATGGCAGGATCGGCCGAGGTGGCGCGCAACCCACGGAGCCGCAGCGCTCGCCTGCGCGTGGCCCGTCGTCTGCCAGTGTCCGAGGCGCAGGTATGACAGGCCAGAGACGACACAAAGGGCTGTGATGCACGACAGACAGAGTCTCTTTATGCTGTATGGTCGGCGCACGGGCGATGGGTCTGCCCGGGTGGATCTGCGCATGGTCTCGTTTTTCGGTGTAGTGCTGACGTTGCTCGCCCTCGCCGGCTGGCTCTACCTGCGCCAGGCAAGTGAGGTCGCCCAGTTGGCCAGCGAGATCCGTCAGCTGGAGCTGGAAGTAGAGGCACGCCATCGCGAGATGGTGGTGCTGCATGGGCAGGTGGCGATGTTGGGCTCCTTGAACCGCGTGCTGGCCGAGGGAGGCGAGCTGGGCTATCAGCTCCCGAGCATTACGGCCGAGACGGGCCAGCTTCTCGTGGATTGTGCCGGCGACTGCCAGCCTCCGGCAGTGGCCATCGCGCCGCAGACGCCGGAGGAGCCAGAGGGCAGTATTTGGGCCGAGTTGGGTGAACGAATTCGCTTGGGATTAAGGTCGTTGGTTCCCACGTGGTGACGTGGGTTGAGGTTTTGTGGCGTACGTAGAGCGCTCAGGCAGGCCAGGGGAGGATGGGCAGCTCCGGCGGATGATCTGGGTACAGATCGTTCTCGCCGGTATTGCGCTCTTGATCATCGGGCGGCTGGGCTGGTACCAGGTGTTGGGCCGCGTGGTGGAGGACCCGCAGGCGCCGGAGAGGATTCCCGCCGTGCGCGGCGATATCCTGGACCAGTATGGATATCCGTTGGCCACCAGTACGTACAGCTGCAACGTCTTTTTTCGACCGGATCTGTATGACGACATCAAACGGCAGCGCGAGCTGCGCGAGCGGCTTGCGGTAACGGCAACTGTGGTGGCTTTGAACCTGACTTGGGAAGACGGTGAGATGCCCTATCGCTATGTGCCCGCTCTTGCCGACCTGCTCAAGGCGCAGCCTGCGGTGATCGGGGAGAGCGGCTCGTCAACAACCCTGGCAGAGGCACTCTCATTCCAGCTGGCGGATCGCGATCTGCTGGTTGCCTCCTTCAGCGACGAGATGGCCAGGAACTCGACCGGCATCTGGAAGCAGCAGCGGCAACAGGCCCTGGACAGTGGGGGAGACATGTCCGGCGTGTTTGCGCGCACGTTGTCCGAAGTACTGGGCGAGCCGCTCACCGACATGACGCAGCTCTTGGGCGCCAGTCGTCAGCAGCGCCACCTGGTGAGCGCAGGGGTGCCCGAACCACAGTGTAACGGTCTGCGTGCCTTGGAGACCAACATCCTGGGCACCGAGTTGGGCTTTCAGCGCATCTATCCGGACGGTCAGTTGGCGGCACACGTGTTGGGATTTCTCACCCTGTCGGGCGAGCCGCAGTACGGGCTCGAGTTCTACTATGACGGGCAGTTGCGCGGCAAGGATGGCGCTTGGCAGGGCATCAATCACCCTTCTGGCGAGCGCCTGCTGGCCGAGCTGGGAGGCTACCAGCCGGCTACCGATGGCGCCGATCTGATCTTGACCATCGACCGCAATGTGCAATATCAGGCCGAGCGCATCATTCGTGAGGCCGCCGTGCAGAGCGGGGCCGAGTCCGGCAATCTCATCGTGTTGGACCCCTCAACAGGTGCGGTAATCGCCATGGCGAACACACCCCCTTATGATCCGGCGCACTTTTGGGAGGTGCCCGCAGAGACGTTGCGCAACAGTGCCACAAGTGCGGTGTACGAGCCGGGCTCGGTGGTCAAACCACTCACCATCGCCGCCGCGTTGGACGCGAGGGTCATTCATCCGGACACCACCTATACCGATAACGGCGTGATCACGGTAGGTGAGCAGGAGATTCACAACTCGGATATGCAGGCCCACGGTGAAACCACCATGACCGAGCTGCTTGCCTATTCGCTCAACGTCGGGGCCGCCCAGGTGGCCACCTATCTGGGGCCGGCGCGATTCTATGAGATGTTCAAGCGTTTTGGCTTTTCAGATCCCACGGGGATAGACCTCACGGCGGAAGAGCGCGGCATCATGCGCGTGCCCGGTCAGGAAGAGTGGCACATGTCGGATCTGGGCCGCAATAGTTACGGGCAGGGCATGTCAGCCACACCCATACAGGTGGTGTCGGCCTTTGGCGTGCTGGCCAATCAGGGTGTGCTGCGGCGGCCACATGTGGTGGCGGCCGTGCAGGATGACGCGGGCGTCCGCCCGGTGGTGGACAGTTGGAGCCGCCAGGTGGTGTCCGCGGAGGTTGCTGACCAGGTCACCGCCATGCTGGTGGACGCCGTACCCCTGGGCTTTGGATCCGAGCTGGTGCCGGGCTATGCCATCGCTGGCAAGTCGGGCACCTCCCAGGTCGCTCGCGACGGGGCGTACATTCCCGATTATTACATCGGATCTTACGTGGGATATGGGCCGATCCCAAACCCGCGGTTTGTAATCCTCGTCAAGCTGGATGGTTTGGGCGAGGGTCAGTGGGGCGGTCAGGAGGCCGGTCCGGCATTTGCGCGCATGTTCCAGTGGTTGATGGATTATGAGGGGATTCCTCCCAATGAGTGATCTCTTTTCCATGGCCCCGACGAGCCTGGCAGAGATTCTGGCGGTGCTTGCCCCTGGCTGGCACATGGCCGGTGCTGAGCGGGTGCTGGTCGATAACGTCTGCATTGACTCGCGGCAGGCTGGTGAGGGGAGCCTCTTTGTCGCGCTGGCCGGAGAGCGTACCGACGGGCACAACTATGTGGCTGCGGCGGTCTCTGGCGGGGCGCGCCTGGCGTTGGTGAGCCGCCCTGTGGAAGGCTTGGCCTGTGTGGATACGGTGAGCCGCCACGCGCCTGCCTTGGCAGAACAGCCTCTTGCCCTGCGCGTTGCGGACACTTTGACCGCCCTGCAGGGGCTGGCCCGTGCCCGACGTTCGGCGTTGCAGGGCATGCAGGTGATTGGCATCACCGGCAGTGTAGGCAAGACGACGGTCAAGGAGGCGGTGGCCGCTGTGCTGGGTGCCCGTCTGCAGGTCCTCAAGAGCAGCGGCAACCATAACAACGAGATCGGCCTGCCGCTCACCTTGTTGACGGCCAAACCTTTGCATCAAGTGGCCGTCCTCGAGATGGGCATGTACCAGAGGGGTGAAATTCAGACGCTTTGTGGTATCGCACACCCGGATGCCGGAGTGGTCACCAACGTGCGGCCTGTTCATCTGGAGCGTCTGGGAAGTCTGGCGGCTATCGCTCTGGCCAAGGCCGAGTTGGTGGATGCCCTACCCTCCACTGGTTGGGTAGTCTTGAATGGCGACGACCCACTGGTGCGCCAGATGCGCCATCGGACGTCGGCCCGTGCTGTCACCTATGGACGCTCTGAGGATGCTCAGGTACGGCTGGTGGACCACCTTGATCGGGGTCTGCAGGGCAATCGCCTGACGGTGCAGATCAGCGCCGATCTGGCTCCCGGTACCATCACGCTGGATACGGCCATGCTGGGCCCCGCGGCGGTTCCGGCGGCGCTGGCGGGCATCACGGTTGGTCTGCTGATGGGACTGACTGGGGAGGAG
>JAAYED010000124.1 GCA_012728955.1 Chloroflexota bacterium | reverse complement strand
GAACCTACGACCTCCACGATGTCAACGTGGCGCTCTGACCAACTGAGCTACCTGCCCGAACAACTGACATTATAGTCGATTGGCTCTAACCTGCAACTGGTCGGCCGGCTCGCGGCAGGGAGCGGCCTTTTGGCCGGTGACCATCGGCACCATGCCGCCGCCGGGCGCTGTTGTCGCAGAGCCCCAGCTCAAGTATAATGCTTGTCACCAAAACCGAACGGTAATGGAGCCGCCAGGGATGCACCTCACAATCGAGTTTCTGGGCCTGGCAAGGGAGCTGGCCGGACAGTCAGAGGGCGTGGTTGCCCTCCCCGATAGTGCCACGTGGCGTGACCTCTTTTGCGGTCTTGCCCAACAGTTCCCCGCCCTCGTTGGTCCGGTAATCGTCCCCGATAGCTGCAGCCTGACAGACGCCTACATGTTGAACATCGATGGGCGCACGATCGTGCGTCAATTGGATGAACCAGTGCAAACGGGGCGGCGCTTGCTGCTGATGTTTGCAGAGGCAGGGGGGTAGTACGATGCACGCCTATACCGGCAACGTTCTGCATGTCGATCTGACAAAGCAGACCACACAGGTGGGACATCTGGAGCCCGAGTTTCTGAAAAAGTACCTCGGCGGCGTGGGCCTGGCCACCCGGCTGGTGTATGACAATACGCCGGCAGGGTGCGATCCACTCGGCCCTGAGAATGTCCTGGTGTTTGCCTGCAGTGCCTTTGCGGGCACGCCCATCCCCGTAGGTACCAAGCACGGGGTGGCGGCCAAGAGCCCTCTCACTGGCCTGATCGGGGACTCGCTCTCGGGCAGCCACTTTTCCGAGATGCTGCGCCGCGCCGGTTGGGATGCGCTGGTGCTCAAGGGCAAGGCTCCGCGCTGGACGGTGCTCTTTATCGATGATGACCGCGTCACCTTTCTCGATGCGTCGCGCTATCTGGGCCGCGGGGCTGTGGAGGTTCAAAGCGACATCCGCGAGCAAATCGGAGACGAGAACGTGCGGGTAAGCGCTATCGGGCCTGCAGGCGAGAACCTGGTACGTTTCGCCAGCATCGATAACGATGGTCGGCAGGTCGGGCGCACCGGGAACGGGGCCGTAATGGGATCCAAGCGCCTCAAGGCCATCGCCATTCGCGGCACCAAGCCCATCACCGTGGCCGACCCCGCCGGGCTGATGCAGGAAGGCCTCAAGCTGATCAAGACCTCGCAGGGGCCCGGCACGCTCAAGTACCGTTCCCTGGGAACGCCCTCCAACGTCCTCAACATGAACGCCATCGGTGTTCTTCCTACGCGCAATTTCTCCGAAACCACCTTTGAGCATGCCGACACCATCAGCGGCGAGTACCTGCGCGATCACTTTAGGGTAAAAGCAGTGGCTTGTTCAGGCTGTTCAATCGCCTGCGAGCAGTGGGGTGTGGTTCGCGAGGGCAAGTACAAGGGCGCCAAGATCGGTCTGGACTATGAGCCCCTCTTTGCGGTGGGTTCGAACTGTGGCATCGGCGATCTTCCGGCCATCATCAAGCTCGTTCAGATGGCCGATGATCTGGGCATGGACGGAATGAGCGCCGGTGTGGTAATCAGCTGGGCCATGGAGTGTTACGAGCGGGGGCTCCTCACCAAAGAGGACTTTGACGGGCTCGAGCCCAACTTTGGCAACGATGATGCGGCGGTGGCGCTGATGGAAAAGATCGCCCACCGCGATGGCATCGGCGATCTGCTGGCAGAGGGCACCAAGCGGGCCTCTGAGAAACTGGGCAAGGGCAGCGAGCACTTTGCCATGCATTCCAAGGGACTCGAACTGCCCGGGTACGACCCGCGCAGCCTGAAAACCACCGCGGCGGGGTACGCCGTGGGCACCCGCGGCGCCTGTCACAACCGGTCGCTGGCCTATGAACTCGACATCAAGGGTGTATTTGATCGCTTCAGCGCCGGGCCAGGTCGCGGACCGAAGATGGTTCAGAACGAGAATTTCGCCTGCGTCCTCGACTGTCTGGTGCTATGCAAGTTCCTCCGCAACTGTTTTGACGACTTTGATACCGATGTGGCCCGCATCTATACCATGACCACGGGCATCGATCTCACCCCTGAAGAACTGGCGGCGGTGGGTGAGCGGGTGTGCAACCTCAAAAAGGCCTTTAACATTCGTGAGGGTTGGACCCGGGCGGATGATACCCTGCCCCCGCGCATCCTGGAGGACCCGATCCCTGATGGACCCAGCAAGGGCTACTTTGTCAGCCGCGAAGAGCTCGCACTCTTGATCGATGACTATTATCAGGCTCGGGGCTGGACCGAAGAGGGGCTGATTCCCCGAGACAAGCTCATCGAGCTGGGTTTGGCAGATATCGCGGAAGAAATCGGCGTCGACGCGGTGCCGGCAGCCGTCATCGTCAAGGAGGGCTAGATGACACAGTCGGCATTCCAGCACATTGTGTGCGATCCGGATCTCTGCACCGGCTGTCGCATCTGTGAATATGTCTGTTCAGCCACCAAGAACGGTGCCATGGACGCAAACCTCTCGCGCATACGGGTGGTGCGCATCGAGCCGGTGACCATGATAGCCATCAGCTGCCGCATGTGTGCCGATGCTCCCTGTGTGGTGGCCTGTCCGCGGGAGGCGCTCAAGCAGAATCCCGATACGGGCGTTATCGAGATGGATGCCAACAAGTGCGATGGCTGCGGCTGGTGTGTGGAGGCCTGTGAGTTTGGTGCCATCGTCCTCAACCCCGCCAGTAAAAAGGCAGAGATGTGCGATTTGTGCGGCAAGGAAGAGGACGGCCCCCAGTGCGTCAAGTTCTGCCCCAAAGAGGCACTCTCGCTGGCCACGCCGGAGGTGCTCCGGCAAAAGGCGCGCCGAGAGGTGGTCAAGCGCTTGTTCGACGAGCTGTTGGCTCCATGAGCTTTGAGCTGACGACCAGTCTGCACGATCAGGAGTGTGTGGATGACTAGAGAGGAACTGCGGATCGGCGTGTTCGTGTGCAGTTGCGGTTCGAACATCGCCAGCGTGATCGACCCCGCCGAGGTTGCGGCTTATGCCCGCACCCTGCCCGGCGTGGTGACGGCGCGTACCAACCTGTACATGTGTGGCGATCCCGGGCAAAACGCGATCAAGGACGAGATCGCCGCCTTCAAGCTCAATCGTGTGGTGGTGGCGGCCTGCAGCGTGCGCATGCACGAGCCCACCTTTCGCAACTGTGTGGCCGAGGCGGGGCTCAATCCATTCTTTATGGAACTGGCCAACATTCGTGAGCAGGACACCTGGGTGCACGCGCACGAGCCCGAGCGGGCGCTGCTCAAGGCCAAAGAGATCGTGGCTGCCGCGGTGGCCAAGGTCTCGTATGTGGCGCCGCTGACTCCGCTGACCGTGCCGGTAACCAAGGCCGCCATGGTCATCGGTGGCGGCGTGGCGGGCATCAGCGCGGCCCTTGATCTGGGCGATATGGGCATCACGACCTACCTGGTGGAAAAGGAGCAGAGCATCGGTGGTACGATGGCTCAGCTCAACAAGACCTTTCCCACCATGGACTGTAGTATTTGAATACTCGCACCCAAGATGGTTGACGCGGCGCGTCATCCCAAGGTCGAGATTCTCGCATACTCCGAGGTCGAGCGGGTCGATGGCTACATCGGCAACTTTCGTGTGGGCATCAACCGCAAGCCCTGGTACGTAATACACGATCGCTGCACCGGTTGTGGCGATTGCGCTCCTGTATGTCCCATCGAGATCCCCAACAGCTTTGAGATCGGCATCGCTCCCCGCAAGGCCATCGATGTGCCGCACGGGCAGGCAGTGCCGCTCAAGTATGCCATCGACATGGATCACTGCATCCAATGCTACAAGTGCGTGACGGCCTGCGGTTCCCGTGCCGCCATCGATTTCAGCCAGCAGGCCGAATATGTCGAGCTGGACGTGGGCTCGATCGTCGTGGCCACCGGCTTTGACAGTTTCGATCCGACGGTCATCCCTGAATATGGCTATGGGGTATACCCCAACGTGATCACGGCCATGGAGCTGGAGCGCCTGGACAACTCAGCCGGGCCCACCGCTGGCAGGTTGATTCGTCCCTCGGACGGCCGTGAGCCGCGCAGCATGGCCATTGTGCAGTGTGTCGGCTCGCGCGATCGGCGCTTTAACGAGTACTGCTCCGGCTTTTGCTGCATGTATGCCATCAAGAATGCCATCCTGATGAAACAGATGATCCCCTCCATGGAGATCACGATCTTTTACATGGATATTCGTACCCCCGCCAAGGGATATGAAGAGTTCTATAACCGCGCCCGCGAGATGGGGATCCGCTTTATCCACGGCAGACCTTCACAGATCACCCAGGATCCCGCAACGGGCAACCTGTTCGTAGAAGCAGAGGACCAGGAGCTCTCACAGGTGCTCGAGCTCGAGACAGAGCTGGTGGTGCTCTCTTCGGCAGCCATCCCACGGGCGGATGCGGGAGATGTCTCCAGCAAGTTGACGCTCTCTCGCAGCCCGGGCGGTTTCTTTATGGAGTACCACCCCAAGCTGCGCCCGGTGGATTCGCCCACCGACGGCGTCTTTCTCGCCGGTGCCGCCCAGGGCCCCAAGGACATCCCCGCCAGTGTGGCGCAAGGCAGTGCAGCCGCGTCACGCGCCGCCCGGGTGCTCTCTTCCGATACCTGGGAGATCGAGCCGATCATTGCCCGGGTGGACGAAAATGTGTGTGTGAGCGCCAAGGGCACCAAATGCGGCCTGTGCGTATCGGCCTGTCCCTACACCGCCATCAGCTGCGTGACTGGCGAACCGGCGATGATCACCTCGGCCAAGTGCCATGGCTGTGGTGGTTGTGTGGCCGAATGTCCTCACAGTGCCATCTCGCAGGATCACTTTACGGATGCCCAGATCGTGGCCCAGTTGCGTGCCATCCTGGCCGACAAGCCAGAGGAAAAGATCGTGGCCTTTATGTGCCACTGGTGCTCCTATGGCGGGGCAGACATGGCGGGAACCAGCCACTTCGAGTATCCAGCGGACTCGCGCGGCATCCGTGTGATGTGCTCCGCCCGTATGGATCAGGACTTTGTGCTGGAGGCCTACCGTCGCGGAGCGGGCATGGTGCTCCTCTCGGGTTGCCACCCGCAGGACTGTCACTATATCACCGGGCAACGGGTGGCCGCCAAGCGTTTTGATCGCCTGTTGCAAGCCGTAGAGCGCCTGGGCATCAGCCCCGAGCGTACCCGTGTAGAGTGGATCTCGGCCTCTGAGGGCGACAAGTACGCCCGGGTGATTACCGAGATGAGCGAGACGCTCAAGCGGCTGCCCCGTGAGCAGATTCTTGCCGAGAACCGCGGTGCTCGTGAGGCCATCGAGCGGCGGCTGCGCCGCTGGAAGGCTTCGCCGCAGATGGCGGAACTGATGGCGTCCACGGCCGGAGACCTCCCCGGTGGCGAGGAGCTGGGCTCATGATCCGATCAGAGGCACTCGATACCGGTTTCATGCAAGAGGTCATGCAGGTGCCCGGTGGCGAGAACATTGTCAAGTGCTGGTCATGTGGCACCTGCGCCGCCACCTGTCTCGTCCGTCGCTACGATCCGACCTTTAACCCGCGCCTGATTTTGCGCAAGGCGGGGCTGGGTCTGCGGCAGGAGGTGCTCGCCAGCCGGGAGATCTGGCTCTGTTCCGCCTGCGATGCCTGTTATCTCCGTTGTCCGCAGCAGATCCATATTTCAGAGGTGATGGCAGCCATCCGTTCGCTGGCCATCGCCGAGGGGTACGAGGCGCCAGGGCCCTTTGCGGAGGTGGATGCGGAGCGCTGCTCCGGATGTGCCGTGTGTACCCGCGCCTGCCCCTATGGCGCGCTGGAGCGCACCGCTGTGACCGTCAATGGTTTGGAGCGCATGATCGCCCAGGTGGACCGCACTCTGTGCATGCACTGTGGTGTGTGTGTGGCTGCCTGTCCCTCGAGCTCGATCACGCTGGAAGAGTTCTCCACTGAGGAGGTTATCGCCCGGATGGGCGCTGGCGGCTGGCTTGAGGAGGGGAGCTGGCAGGGCGAAACCGCCCGAGAGCCGCGTATTTTGGCTTTTGTGTGCCAGTGGAGCATGCGCTCTGATGCGGATTGGGCCACGCTGCATGCCATGCAGAGCGACACCCTTCGCGTGGTAAACCTGCCCTGCTCCG
>JAAYED010000123.1 GCA_012728955.1 Chloroflexota bacterium | reverse complement strand
GGCCCTTGATGGCAGGGATGGCACAAAAGGCGCAGTGGGCGTCACACCCATCGGCGATTTTCAGATAGGCGGTGGGACCTGTGAGGGCGGTGCGTGCCACCGAAGCGACCAGATTGCCCTCAGCCACGTGCTGGATCCTCCGCGTTCCGTCGCCGGCCGCCACCTGCTCGACAACCTCCACGATCTGCGCCCACGAACGCGTGCCCAGCAGGCCATCCACCCTGGGCACACGGCGACAGATCTGCCGAGCGTCGCACTGGGGAAAACAGCCCGCGGCGATCAGATGCTGGTCCGTGCGCAACTGGCCGGCTACCTGCTCCAGCGTGTCCAGCGATTCGTCTCGGGCATCATGCACAAAGGCGCACGTGTTGACGATCACCACATCAGCGCTGGTCGGCTCGGCAACCGCCTGGTGGCCGGCATCAACCAGGAGACGCGCCATCATCTCCGAGTCGACCTGGTTTTTGGGGCATCCCAATGTAATCAGGCAGAACTTCATGGGGCATCACCACCATAAAAAAAGGGGCCCATGCGACAGTGCATCGGCCCCGTGGATACTGTCCGACCTATTCTCCGGGCAAATTGTCCACACGGTACTCGAGATTGATCACCTCACCGTTGGCGCCCAGCGATCCGACATCGTGGCCGTTCACCAGGAGGCTCAGGCCACCGGCGTTGCCTACCCGCAACACCAGCACCTGTTCCGCCTGCCATTGCGCGGTGTCGTTGGCCTGCATGATGCCGGTATAGATACGCGTGCCGTCGGCGGTCGCTTCGACGTATGTATCGGCATTGGCGAGCGCCTCAACATATACCCCCTGGTAGGCGGGCGTAGCGGTGGCCTCCGGGCGTCGTGTGGGCAGCGGAATGGTCGTCACGGTGGGCTCGGCAGTGGGTGTTCCCTGACCCTCTGCCACAGGGGCGGTTGCAGTCGCCTCTGGCGTAACGGCATCCGGAGTCCCGGTGCCCGCCAGCGGCGGATTGGCCGTCGCCTGTTCCGTGACAGCCTGACCAAAGGGCCACCATTCGGGCAAAGACAGTCCCTGGCCGCGCGACACGCTGGTATAGATCAACCACCCCAGTATGCCGAGGATGACTGCAACAAACAGGGCCGGCAGCCAGGACACCCGCCTGCCCGCATTTGCCAGAGGTTCATCCAACACCTCTGGCACGACCTGCTCCGGCCGTCCCGAGTGTCGGGAGAATTCCTGTACAGCGGCATCCGGATCCAGTCCGAGATATCGGGCATAATTACGAACCAAACCTCGGCCATATACATCGCCCGAGAGCTCGCTGTAACGCCCTTCCTCAATGGCAAGGAGCAGAGCACGGCGAATGTGCGTTACCGCTTCCGCCTGCTCCAGCGTGATGCCCTGGGACTCGCGCGCTTCACGTAGTTGCTCGCTCAGGTCGCTCACTGCACCATCCTCAACGAGATTCACTGTCGACTATACACAGGAGAGAAAGGGGTGTCAAAGCTTTCGTTGCATCCCCTGAAGCCCCTCTGGTGTCTGTTGTCGAAAGCCGAGCATTACGCTTACACTCTACCATAGCGACCACATGAGGGGAACAGTGGCTGAACTGGCACAGATCGAGCTCACCGACATGGCTCACGGCGGAGATGCCGTGGGGCGATACCAGGGGCGCGCGGTGTTCGTACCCATGGCCATGCCGGGGGAGCGCGTAACGGTAGCACTGGAGCCATCGACAAGGTCCTACCTTCGGGGCAGACTGGTTGGCATCGAGCGGCCCTCACCCCATCGCATCGAGCCTGCCTGCCCTTATTTTGGGCGGTGCGGCGGCTGCCACTGGCAGTTTATCGATTATGCAGAGCAGCTGCGCATCAAAGAGAGCATCGTTCGCAACGCACTGCAACGCATTGGGGGGATTGCAGAGCCCCCGGTTGCGCCCATGCTGGGCATGCAGGTTCCCTGGCGCTATCGCAACCACGTGCAGCTGCGGATCAACCGCCGGGGGGACGTGGGCTATCTGGCAGCAGGGAGCCACGAGATCGTTCCCACCGCCCATTGTCTGATCGCCCATCCGCTGCTGGAGACCATGTGGGATGCCCATCGCGAGCTGGGCGTGCCCGCCAGCGAGGTGATTCTGCGGGCCGGCATTCAAACGGGCGAACGGCTGGCATATCTCCAAGCAAGAACGCAGACTCGCAAGGCCACAATCTCCCCGCCCGAGGACTGCAACGTCTTGTTGCGTACGCCCGGTGGTAGACGGCAGCTGTTGGCCGGCGATCCCTCTTTGCACGAACGGGTGGAAAACCGCACCTTTCGCATTTCGGCAGATGCCTTTTTCCAGAACAATACGTTGCAGGCCGAGCTGCTTGTCCGCCAGGCGCGGGAACTGCTCGCCCTGCAACCGGGCCGGTCGCTGCTGGATGCCTATTGCGGCGGAGGGTTGCTGGGGCTCTCCCTGGTGGACGAGAGCCATACCCTGTATGGAATCGAATGGGCAGGCGCATCCCTGGAGGATGCACGCATCAACAGTGCCGGTCGTGGCACTTTTTGGGAGGGCGACGTAGAGCATGTGCTGCAGCGGCAGCATCCTCACGTCGATGCCATCGTGTTGGACCCGCCCCGGGCCGGCTGCACCGCCGCAGCCGTTGTCGCCCTGGCCGCCTGTGGTGCCTCCCGCATCCTGTACGTCTCCTGCGATCC
>JAAYED010000122.1 GCA_012728955.1 Chloroflexota bacterium | reverse complement strand
TCGGCATATGGGTCGGTTGTACAGTGCGGAAGTGGCTCAGTGGTAGAGCATCTCCTTGCCAAGGAGAGGGTCGCGAGTTCGAATCTCGTCTTCCGCTCCAGGTGTGCCTGGTTCTTGGCGTCGACAGGTGCGGCGACGTAGCCAAGTGGATAAGGCAGGGGTCTGCAAAACCCCCATCATCGGTTCGAACCCGATCGTCGCCTTGAGTGCTGGGTTCAGTTGTATCTCGGGAGGACAAGTTGGCCAATTCACCTTCAGCCATCAAGCGAGTGCGGCAGGAAGCGACACGGCGGGCGCGTAACCGTGCAACCAAGTCGCGCATGCGCACTTTTATCCGACAGGCTCAGGAAGCGATCGCAGGTGGTGATCGTAATGCTGCCGCTGTGGCCGTTCGCAGCGCCATCAGCGAAATCGACCGCGCTGCTTCCAAGGGCGTTATCCACCTCAACAACGCTTCACGGAACAAGTCGCGCCTGATGGCGCGTTTCAACCGACTCTCCGACTAGTTGTCGGAGGGTGAGCCGCTCCATAGTCAGCGGGACCATCGCTCCAGCAGAGCGGTGGTCTTTTGTGTTGGCTGCCGTCGACCGTTCGACGGCCTGCGGCGAAATCTAGCAGAACAGGATCGGCCAAATGCACGCCAGCAGCCCAACTGACCCCACCATTACCCTTGGCCACCCCAGTTATGTTTGGCGTGCCGGCCAGGTGCGCCGCCTGGACATGCTCCAGCCGTGGATGCCCGCACAGGGCCAGCGGGTGTTGGATGTTGGTTGCGGTCTCGGTTTGTACGTCAGCCAGTTCAGCGCCCTCGGCATGGAGGCCCACGGCATCGACGTGGACGCCGAGCGAGTGGCCATCGCCCAACGGACCAACCCGCTGATCCGCCAGGGTTCGGCGGAGGCGCTGGAATACCCGGATAACTATTTTCAGCTCGTCTTCTCCAACGAGGTACTCGAGCACGTAGACGACGACCGCCAGGCGGTGCGGGAAGCCTATCGGGTGCTGGCCCCCGGAGGGGCCATGGCGATGTTTGTGCCCAACCGCCTGTATCCCTTTGAGACCCACGGCTGCTACTGGAGAGGGACGTATCACTTTGGCAACATCCCGCTGATCAACTGGCTCCCCACCCCGCTGCGCAACCGCCTGGCACCTCATGTGCGCGCCTATACCCGCTCGCAACTTCGCAGTTTGTTCGCCGGGCTGCCGGGAGAGATCGTTGCCCACCGATGTGTATTTGCCGGCTATGACAACGTAATGGCGAGACATCCTCGCCTGGGCAGTTGCCTGCGCCGGCTCTCTTATGCCGCGGAACGTACACCGTTGCAGTGGCTGGGGCTCTCGCACCTGCTCGTTTTTCGCAAAGCGCCCGAGGCAACCACAGGGGAGGAGGTCATACGCTAAATGCCGGTACGCTTCTCTCCCGACGGACAGTGGTACCGCTGCGAAAGCGGTGAGACGATATTGCAGGTTGCAGAGCGCGCCGGTGTGGACCTGGAGCGCGTGTGTGGCGGCAGAGGCACCTGTGGCAAGTGCCGTGTGATTGTGACCGACGGAATCGTCAGTGCCATTACCGATACCGAGCGCGCCAGTCTCACCAACCAGGAGCAATCCCAGGGCTATCGATTGGCCTGCCAGGTCTTGCTGGCGGCTGACGAGGCTGTGACGGTGCAGGTTCCGGAGGAAGCCCGGCGTGGCCAGGTACAGGTGCTGGCCACCGGCATAGGCTCAGATCAGCCACTGGATCCGTGGGTGACGACACATCACCTCACGGTTGCCCCCGCCGGGCTGGACGATCAGACTGCCGATCTGGATGCGGTGGAACGCGCCTGGCAGGACAGCCAGACCGAGCCATTGGACCTGACCTTGCGTGCGCTGCGCCAGCTGCCAGCGGCATTGCGTAGCGACGACGGACGCATCACCCTCATCCGCAGCGACCAGAAGGTCATCAGCGTCTCGCCTGGCCATACGGTGGCGCCAGTGCTGGGGCTGGCCTGCGACATCGGAACCACCACTGTGGTGGGCTACCTGATGAACCTCGCTACGGGGGAGGAGCTGGCGGTCGCCTCAGAGCTCAACCCGCAGACGCGCCACGGCGATAATGTCATCTCGCGGGTTCAGTTTGCAGACGAAACCGCTCAGGGCCTGGCCACCTTGCAATCCGAAATAGCCGGCGCTCTGAACCGCATTCTCGCCGAGACCACTGCACGCGCCGGGCACACTCCGGAAGACGTCAGTGCCATGGTGATCGTAGGCAACACCACCATGCAACATCTGGTGCTGGGGATCAGCCCCGCCTATCTGGCCCAATCGCCCTACGTGCCCGGCTATACCAGCGCACAACAGGTTAGAGCCTGTGAGCTGGGGCTGCTCTGCCACCCTGACGCCTGTGTATGGCTGCTGCCCAATATCGCGGGTTGGGTGGGTGCCGACACGCTGGCGGTCATTCTTTCCACCGGCATCCATGAGGAGGACCAGCCCGCCCTGGCGATCGATATCGGCACCAACGGCGAGATGGCCATGGGCAGTCGTGAGCGCTTGATCACCTGCTCCACCGCGGCGGGGCCAGCCTTTGAGGGAGCCCACATCTCTTCCGGCATGCGCGCTGCCGACGGCGCGCTGGACCAGCTCGTTTTTGACCAGGACGTCCATTGGCATGCGCTGGGCAATGGCGCGCCACGAGGCATCTGCGGCTCGGGATTGGTGGATGCCGTCTCAGAGATGGTCCGTACCGGCGTGATCGATGGACAGGGACGCTTGCAGAGCCCGGAGGTCCTGGCTGCCAATGGTCACCCTGCCCTCGCCAGGCGCGTGAGCGGTGAGGGACGTCAGCGCTCCTTTGAGCTGGTGACGGCCGAGGAGGGGGCCAATGGCCATGCGGTACGCCTGACCCAGCGTGACATTCGCGAACTGCAGCTGGCCAAGGGTGCGGTGCGGGCCGGCATCGAGATTCTGCTTCAGGAGTTGGGGATTCAAAAAGAGGCAATCCGCAAGGTGTTCCTCGCCGGGGCCTTTGGCAACTATATCAGCCCGACCAGCGCACTGGGCATCGGGTTGCTGCCCGAGTTTCCCCACGCCGCCTTGATTCCGGTGGGCAACGCCGCCGGCTCAGGAGCCCGCATGGCTCTGTTGTCGCGGAGCCTGCGCGACAAGGGCTCGCAGATCCTCCAGCACGTCGAGTACCTCGAGCTTTCGGCCAGACAGGACTTTCAGGATCGCTTTGTCGAAGCCATGCTCTTTCACAGGTGAGCGACGCTTTTCCTTTGACAGCCCGAAGGGTCGGGAATATACTCAATTGGGTATACAGTGAGCGCCCCGCAGCAGAGTTGCGGGGTTGTAGGGGTTACGACCAGGTACCCCTTTATCGACAGGATGACGGTAGACAGGAAAGGAGTTCAGCATGATTCGGGTAGGTATCAACGGTTTTGGGCGCATCGGTCGCCAGGCCTTTAAAGCCATCGCGCAGAACTATGCTTCTGAACTGCAGGTCGTCGGCATCAACGACTTGTTCCCCCCCAATAGTTTTGGCACGCTGCTCAAGTACGACTCGATCTATGGGCGTTTCCCGGGTACTGTCGAGGTCGTGAGCGACGGGCTCGTCGTCAATGACAACAAGATTCGCTTCTCGGCAGAGCGCAATCCCGCCGACCTGCCCTGGGGTGAGCTCGGTGTGGACGTGGTCATTGATTGCACCGGCTTTTTCACCGATGGCACCAAGGCCAAGGCACACCTCGACGCGGGTGCGAAAAAGGTCATCATCAGCGCCCCCGGTACCAACGTCGACCTTACCGTGGTTCTGGGTGTCAACCAGGACATGTACGATCCCGCCAAGCACAATGTGATCTCGAACGCCTCTTGCACCACCAACTGCCTGGCGCCGGC
>JAAYED010000009.1 GCA_012728955.1 Chloroflexota bacterium | reverse complement strand
TGTGGGGCCGCTGGTACAACACCGGTGGCGAGCAGGGCGAAGAGCCCCCGCAAGAGATCAAGGACCTGTACACCTGGCTCGACGAGTACAACATCACCGACGACGACGAGCCGGCCCGCAAGACCCTCGAGAGCCAGGCCACCCACGTGTGGACGCTGGGCTCGGTGGGTAACGCCCCGCACCCGATTTTCTGCCGCAACAACCTGAAGAACGTCTCCGAGACCGGAGGCTTTTGGACGTGGGACTCGCTGTGGGCCTTTACCGAGTACTCGGAGCAGTGGTACTTTGAGCAGTAGGTGAGGCGCCTGCAGGCCAGAGGCCTGCGGAGCGAACGACAGTTGGCAGGAGGGCAGCGCACCGGCGCTGCCCTCCTGTGCTGCTCCGGCAGGCCCAGGTCAAAAGGGCCGCCGTGCCGCAGCTCGCTGCGGAAAGGGGCGGGCTGGGGCCGGGCCCTGGCCCTGCTTTCGGGGCAGCAGGGCCTCTGCCCGCGGCGGGGCCGGACCGGGCAGGCCCGGCACGGGGGCCCGCGGCGCCCCCCGTCAGCGGCAGGTCGGCGGGCGCCGGAGCAGCGCGTCACGACCTGACCCTCACGGTTGCCGGCAGCACCCGCCGCGCAGGGCACGGTCGCCGAGCGCATGCCCGCCCGGCCAGCCTGCTACCTCCTGTGCCCCGGCGGCTGCACCGTGCGCGGCGGTGGCCGCGCCGGGCTGGCCAGTCCCTGCGCATGGCGGTGATCTCCCCCCTACCGGCGGCTGGCGGAAGGCCGGTGCACCCGCCGGGCACGGCCCCCTCGATACCGCGCGTGGGGCGGCGGCTGCGTACGGCGTACATGTCCGGTGCAGCGCTGGCTGGGAGTCGCCCCTGCGCATCGACCCTGCATGGAAACTGGTCCGGCAAAACCCTTGACTTGAAGCGGGGGACTGTCATAATGAAAAATGGTGGTCGTACGAGCGGGGCGATGGGCGTTCTGCGGCGGCCGCTGCAGACCAGACAGAGGAGGACCGATCGATGCAGTTGCTCAAGCACACAAGGCGCGAGTTCTTGCGGCTGGCGGGGCTGTCCGCGGCGGGCGTGATCGCGGCGGCCTGTGCGGGCGAGCCGGAAGTGCTGCCGCAGGAGACCGCGGCCGCCCCGACGGCGGAGGCCACCATGGCGGCCCCTACCGCTGCGCCAGAGGCCACCGCGGTGCCCGAGGCTACCGCCGAGCCCGAGGCCACTGCCGAGCCTGAGGCCACCGCCGCGCAAGCGGCCAAGTTCAACGAGTCGCCCATGCTGGCGGAGCGTGTGGCCGCCGGCGAGCTGCCTCCGGTGGAGGAGCGCCTGCCCTTTGAGCCGCGAGTCTGCGAGGTGATCGACAGCATCGGGCAGTACGGCGGCACCCTCACCGTGGGCATTCTGGGCACCAACCTGATGAGCGGCGACGGCCTGCGCGTCAATGACGTGCCCAACCAGCTCAACATCTCCAGCGACCTCACCTATCCGGTAGAGCACATGATCAAGTCCTGGGAGGTGAGCGACGACTTTTTAGAGATCACCTGCCACATGCGCGAGGGCATGAAGTGGTCCGATGGCGAGCCCTTTACCACCGCCGATGTGCGCTACTGGTGGGAAGACGTGATGCTGAACGAGGACATCACGCCGGTGCTCTCCTCCTACTTTCGGCCGGGCAAAAAGCCCATGTCGGTCGAGATCATCGACGACTATACCTACAAGTATGTCTTTCAGGATCCCAACCCGGGCTTTCCCATGGTGACGCTCTGGCACCGCAACGGGTTCGGCCACAACCACTTTTTGCCGGCGCACTATGCCAAACAGTTCCACATCAAGTACAACGACAAGGCCAACGAAGAGGCCAAGGCCGCCGGCTTTGACTTTTGGTACCAGCTGCATGGCAAGATGATCGATCGCTTCCAGAACATCGACCGGCCCAAGCTGGAGGCCTATATCCCGGTGCGCGACACGCCCACCATGGTCTTTGCTGAGCGCAACCCTTACTATCACGCGGTGGATCCAGAGGGGAACCAGCTGCCCTATATCGACAAGATGCAGCAGGATCGCTGCGCCGACCTCTCCATCCTGGACGCCAAGACGGTGGGCGGCACCTATGACTTTGCCGCTCAAGAGCTGCGCATCCTCTTTTACGCCACCTATAACGACGGCGCCGCCGCTGCCAACGCGCACATGAAGCTCTGGCAGTCGGGCAAGGGCTCGGAGGCGGTGTACAACGTCAACATGAACTGGGGCGACGAGGAGATGCGCGGGGTGTTCAGCGACGCCCGCTTCCGGCAGGCGCTCTCGCTGGCCATCAACCGGGCGGACATGAACAATGTGATCTACTTTGGCAACGCCAGCGAGACACAGATGACCGTCATCCCCACCTCGCGGCACTATCGCACCGAGTTCGCCCAGGCCTATGCCGCCTATGATCCGGACAAGGCCAACGCGCTGCTGGACGAGATGGGCCTGGAGTGGAATGCGGACAAGACCCATCGCCTGTTGCCCACCAGCAAGCAGCCGCTGGTGATCGCCTGGGATCTGGTCGAGACCGAGACGCCCAAGGGCCCGATCACCGAGCTGGTGACCGAGTACTGGAAGGCCATCGGGGTCGAGATCCAGTGGAAGTCGATCACCCGCAACCTGCTGACCCAAAAGATGGGCGCCAACGAAGAGCCCATGAGCACCTGGCACGGCGACGAGACGGCGGATACGCTCTTTTTGCGCCGACCCAAGTTCTTCAGCCCGCTGGATGGCGACGAGTCCTGCTGGGGCATCCTGTGGGGCCGCTGGTACAACACCGACGGCGAGCAGGGCGAAGAGCCCCCGCAAGAGATCAAGGATCTGTACGACTGGATGGATCAGTACATCCTGACGGACGACGACGAGCCGGCGGCCAAGGTGCTGGCCAGCGAGGCCGAGAACGTGTGGACCATCGGCTCGGTGGGCAACGCGCCGCACCCGCTGTTCTGCCGCAACACGCTCAAGAACGTGAGCGAGCACGGCGGCTACTGGACCTGGGACTCGCTGTGGACCTTCCCCGAGCATCCGGAGCAGTGGTATTTCGAGCAGGCCTGAGCGCCCGGCGCCACAGGCAGAGAGCAGTCAGGACAGGGGCCCGAGGGCCCCTGTCTTTGTTTTGTCGCGGGGGACGCAGCCGGAGGCGCGCCAGCGCGGGGGGGCTCGCCCTGTGCCTGGCCGCTGGATACCGGCCACGGTTGCGCCGCGCAAGCCCATGCCCGTGATAGAGAGGCTGCAGCGCTGGTCTCAGGGCCAGTGCAGGGGGCCGCTGGGGGCGGAGGGCTGACCAGAGCGGGTTCCCCCGCCGTGTGGGGTGGCAGCCCAGCGGCCGTAACAAGGGACGGGTCCGCGGCGCAGGCGCCGTTCAGCGCGGGGCGGGGACTTGCGGCGGGAGCGGTGGGGTGAACGGCGATGGCCATTGCCGTGGACAGCACTTTCGCTGCAGGGGGCACCTGCCGGCGGCGACGCCACGGCGCAGCGCGGGAGGGACCGGCAAGCCTGGCTGGTTGTGGCGGGCTAGAGGCAGCGCCGCCTCCCGCCGCTCAGCGCGGGGCGTCCAGCCAGTCCAGCAGCGCGCCGGCGTCCGGCAGCAGGGTGGCGGGTCGGTAGGGCTCCAGCTCGGCGGCGCTGGTGTGACCGGTGGTCACCGCCACCAGGGGCAGCCCCGCCGCCGCGGCGGCACGGGCATCCACCGTGCTGTCGCCCACGTACAGCGCCGCGCAGGCGGGCACCTCCAGACGCCGCAGCGCCACCAGCAGCCCGTCCGGCGCGGGCTTGGAGGCGCCGGCATCGCTGGGGCCCACGATGGCATCCACCGGATCCTCGGGCACAAAACGGCTCAAGATCGCCCGGATGCGAAAGGCCTCCTTGTTGGAGACGATCCCCAGCCGCAGTCCGCGGGCGCGCAAGGCCGTCAGCAGCGGCAGCGTAAAGGGATACAGCGCGGTCCAGGGGGCCATGATCTCGTCGGCGCGCTGCCGAAAATAGCGGTGAAAGGTGTCGAACTGCTCCGCCGCCTCGGGTCCCGCCAGGGCCACCAGCGTGTCGCGCAGCGAGAGACCGATGGTGCGGGCGCAGGTCTCGGGGTCGCGGTCGGGCAGGCCCATCTGGCGCAGTGCATGGCGCATGCAGTCCACCGCAGCCCGGGAGGAGTCTCCCAGGGTATAGTCAAAGTCAAACAGGATGGCGCGCAGGCCGCCGACAGGCGTCATGATTGGCAGCTCCCCAAGGTGATGAGCAGAATTGTAGCACAGCCCGCAGAACCGTGCGGCCACGCCAGCAGCGCTGCAGGAGGGTCAGATGGAGCGTTGGGAGTACAAGGTGGTTTCGATCATTGGCGGCGGTGAGGCCACCAACAGGCGGCTGAACGAATACGGCCAGGAGGGCTGGGAGCTGGTTAGTGTGTCCACCTCCTGGTTCTACTTCAAGCGGCCTCTGGCGGGCTGAGTGCCCGCGTTCATCCAGCGGTCCTGACGCGGTCCTCGCGCGGCGGGAGGCCTGCTCTCGCCGGAAGAAAGGGCCACGCACGCCGACGGCGGGCGGCACCCCCTGACGCCGGACGAAGAATTCCCCCGATTCCTGCCGGATACTGCTCTTGTTCTATAGATTCTATGCTATAATAGTCAGGAATTAGACACTTGCTTGAGAGACACGAGCAACCAATACGGAGGAACACATACATGGACCGTTGGGAGTATCAGGTGGTTTCCATCGTGGCCGGCGCCGACGCCACCGCCCGCAAGCTGAACGAATTGGGCCAGGAGGGCTGGGAGCTGGTGACCGTCTGGACGGCGCTGTACTATTTCAAACGGCCCCTGAAGAGCTGATCGGGGCAGAGAGAATCCACAAAGCGGTGCGCCGGGTATCCGGCGCACCGCTGTTCTTTTCGGGCCGGGCGAGCGCGTCGCCGGGCGGGTTACAGCTGATCGACGATCTCGCGCAGTGCGGCGCCCTGGCGGCCCCAGTAGTTGGCGTGGCTGCGCAGCTCGTCGCCCAGGCAAAAGTCGATCACGCCCAGGTCGATATAGTACTTGGCATCGTCGGGCGAGTTGATCTCGCAGCGCGGGCGCACGCCGTGCTTGAGCGCCACCTTGATCATCTCGCGCTCGGCGGCCTTGAACTCGTCAAAGTGCTCGCTCGAGTTCCAGCCCCGGGACATGGAGTAATCCGAGGGGCCGAACTGGACGATATCCACGCCGGGCACGGCGCAGATCTCTTCGATGTTGTCCATGGCCACTTTTTTCTCGATCATGAACACCTTGACGGCATCGCGCACCATTTGCGCATACTTCATCTGGGGGTTGCCGGGCTGGTAGCCAATCCAGCGACGATTGGGAAAGCCCATCCGTCCGCCGTCCTCGGGGGTGTCGGGCGTCATGTACCAGATCGACTCGCGCACCTCTTCGGCGGTGCGGTGGTCGGTGAACATGATCGCCTGAAAGCCCGCCGCCAGCGCCTTTTGGGCCACATAAAAGCGGTTGGTAAAGTCGAGCTTGATCATGCTGCCCATGCCAAAGAGCTCGGCGGCGCGGGCGATGTTCTCCAGATCCACCTGGGCAAAGGGGCCGTACTCGCCGACAAACTCGACATAATCGAACTTGCCGGTGTTGCCCACGATCTCGGTGATTACCGCCCAGGTGCTCTCGATGCGGGTGCCGATCATGGGCTTGCCCGCCTGGATCATTTCACGCATGTGGTTGGTCTTCATGTTCATGACAGGCTCCTTCAGGTGTATGGATCGGGATCGCTTGTGCTCGAATCAGGCCGGTCGGTTATGGACATAATCCGGGTTCAGGCAGCCAAAGGGGATCTCGCCCGCCTGAAACTCGCGCAGCGAGCGAATGATGCTGTCGAACCCGGCCTGGATGCAGACGGTGGTCTGGGTGGCCAGGTGGCCGGTGAGAAAGACGTTATCCAGCTGGCGGAGCTCGCTCTCGGGGGGCAGGGGCTCGATGGCGAACACATCCAGGCCGGCGCCGGCGATGGTGCCCTGCTTGAGCGCCTGGATGAGCGCCTCTTCATCCACGGTGCCGCCGCGGGAGGTGTTAATCAGATAGGCGCTGGGCTTCATCCTGGCCATAAAGGCTGCGTCCACCATTTTGGCGGTGGCGGGCATGAGGGGCACGTGCACGCTGACGAAATCGCTCTCGCGGGCGATCTGCTCCAGCGAGGCCTTTTCCACGCCCAGCTCCTGCACCCTGGCCTCGTTATAGCGCACGTCATAGGCCAGAATGCGGCAGTTGAATCCCTGCAGCAGCCGGGCCACCTTTTGCCCGATGTTGCCAAAGCCGATCAGGCCCACCGTGGCCCCCTCCAGGCCCCGGGTGACGGGGCCGCGGGAATAGCCGCCCCCCTTGATCTCGCGATCGCTCCGGAAAAAGCCCCGTGAGATCTCGAGCATCAGCGCGATGGTGGTCTCGCCTACACCGGTGGACATGGCGCCCGGCGTGTTGCAGACGCAGATGCCCAGCCTGGTGGCATAGGGCACGTCGATCTTGTCATAACCGACGCCGTGCCGGATGATAAAGCGCAGGTTGTCCTTGAGGGCCTCCAGCACCCGTGGGGTAAAGGGCTCGCCCATGGCGACGACGGCGTTCACCCCGGCATAGTTCTCGATCACCAGATCCTCGGTGTTGCGGGCAAAGGGCACCTCTACGATGTCAAAGCCCGCCTCGCGCATGTAACCATAGTACTCGGGCCAGCGGATGCCCATGCCAACCCTGAAAGCCATCTTGCCCTCCCAACGCACCAGATTTGTGATCATACTAGGCCATCGCGCCCGCGCCGTCGAACCGGGCCGCGGACCCGCCTTGTTCCGTGCCTGACTCCGGGCCGATGGGCACCCGGTAGCGCAGCTTGATGCGATCCCCGCGGCCGTACAGGCTGTCGTGCGGGGGCACCAGCACCGATTCCACATACTGGCCACCCACCAGCTCGATGGTGCGCTGCGAGGCCCAGTTGTCCGGATCGGTGGTGATCCACAGCTCGGTAAGGCCGTGTCGGCGTGCCAGGGGGACGAGCAGCAGGGTGGAGCGGGCGGCATAGCGATGGCCGCGGTGCTCTTCCGCGACGCCATAGCCGATGTTGCCCACATAGATCATGTGCTCGCTCTCGCCGATGCGCAGCGACACCGCCCCCAGTCGCACGCCATCGGGCACCCGGCGCATGTGAAACTCGTAGGAGGGCACCATGCCCAGGGCGGCATTGCCCTGGTAACACAGCGCCAGCGCCAGCCGCAGGTCGCCATCCACCAGCTCACCGGGATCCAGAAACTGGAAACGCTGCATTCGCTCGCGGGCCAAGTGTGCCTCCCCGTACCGGTCGATTTGTGCCACGGGGAGATTGTACACAGCTTTGCGCCCCGTCGCTACCTGTGGGCCACAGGTTGGGCACCACAAATCGCGGCCCGCTTCCCAGGAGGGCGGGAGTTGTCGGCGTCCGCCGCTACCGTATAATGGCCGCAGAGCAGCCTGGAACAGTTGAGGAGGCAAGATGTTGTATCGCAACCCTGTCATCCCCGGCTTTTATCCGGATCCCTCGATCTGTCGCGCCGGGGAGGACTATTACCTGGTGACCAGCAGTTTCGAGTATTTCCCCGGCGTGCCCGTCTTTCATTCCCGCGATCTGGTGGATTGGGAGCTGGTGGGGCACTGCCTCAGCCGGCCGGAGCAGCTGCCGCTGCAGGGCGCGCGGGCCTCGGGGGGCATTTTCGCGCCCACCATCCGCTATCATCAGGGGCGCTTTTATATGGTGACCACCAATGTCACCGGCGGCGGGCATTTCTATGTCAGCACGGACGATCCGGCGGGGCAGTGGTCCGATCCCATCTGGGTCAAGACCGAAGGCTTTGGCATCGACCCCAGCCTGCTCTTTGACGACGACGGCACCTGCTATTTTACCTCCACCGGCAGGGGAGGGCTGACCCAGTTTCCCATCGACATCGCCACCGGGCGCGCCCTGGGGCCCGAGCGGCAGGTGTGGCAGGGCAGCGGCGGATCCTTCCCGGAGGCGCCCCATCTCTACAAGATCAACGGGCTCTACTACCAGATGCTGGCCGAGGGCGGTACCGAGCGCGGCCACATGGTGACCATGGCCCGCAGCGAGACGCCCTGGGGCCCCTGGGAGCCCTGCCCGCATAACCCCATCCTCAGCCATCGCAGCCGGGGGCGCTCTATCCAGTCCACAGGCCACGCCGATCTGATCGAGGCGCACGACGGGAGCTGGTGGCTGGTGTTCCTGGCCACCAGGCCCTATGGGCCTTACCCCCTGTTCCACAACCTGGGGCGCGAGACCAATATCGCACCGGTGGTGTGGGTGGATGGTTGGCCTGTGGTGGGCAGCGGGGGGCTGGCGGAGGCAGAGGCCGAGGCGCCGGCCTTTGCGACGGCCGTGCGCCAGCGCTGGGACGAGCCCACGCTGGATCGTTTCGCCGAGGGACCACTGCCGCTCTATTGGAACTGGCTGCGCAATCCCCATCCCGAGGATTACAGCCTGAGCGAGCGGCCAGGCTGGCTGCGCCTGCGGGGCAGTGCGGTGACGCTGAATGCGCTGGATTCGCCCGCCTGGCTGGGGCGCCGGCAGCAGCATCAGGAGATGAGCGCCAGCGTGACGCTGGAGTTTGTCCCCGAGCGGGAGGGTGACGAGGCGGGCCTTTCGGTGCTGATGAACAATCGCCACCACTATGAGGTGTTTGTGACCCTGCGGGCTGGGGTGCGCGTGGCACAGGCCCGCCGCACCATCGGCAGCATGGTGGTGACCAGCGAGCTGGTGGCCCTGCCCGATGGCCCGGTGACGCTGTGTATCGAGGCCGAATCCCCCGCCAGTATGGGGCCCGGTGGCCACGGCGAAGGGGAGCCGGTGTATCGGCTGGGGGTGCAGACGGAGGGAGGCCTGCGGGTACTGGATACCCCCGAGATGCGCTACATCGCCACCGAGGTGGCTGGGGGCTTTACAGGGGCCTATCTGGGCATGTATGCTACTGGTAACGGGGCGGTGTGCGCACAGCCCGCCGATTTCACCAGTTTCAGCTATGCGCGGCGTGCCGGCGGTTCCAGCGACGGCTCGGCCAACTGACGGAGGAGAGCCATGAATGGTCCCCTGAAGAGCCGGGGTGGGGTGCGGCGCATCCTGTCACAGACGCTGCTGCTGACGCTGGTGGCGGCCCTGGTGGCGGGCTGCTCCACCGTGGGGCCGCTCCTGAGGGGGTTGCGGGGGCTGCGGGGCGAGCCCACGGCGACGGTGCCGGTGGCCACCTCCACACCGCTGCCCACGAACACCCCGAGCAGCGACGCCGTCAACGGGGGTGAGGGGGACGCAGAGCCGACGGCCACGGCGCTCACCGGCGTGCTGGATGCCCGCTACATCCGCGACGTGACCATCCCCGACGGGATGGAGATGGCGCCGGGCAACGCCTTTACCAAGACCTGGGAGATCGAGAACAATGGCGAGGTGGCCTGGCCCGAGGGGGTACAGTTCCGCCGGGTGGAGGGCCCCGAGATGGGCGCGCCGGAGCCGGTGGATGTGCCCGGCACCGAGGCGGGGCAGCGCACGCAGATCTCGGTAAACCTGCAGGCGCCCGCCGCCGCGGGCACCTACCGCACCTATTTCCAACTCTGCCAGGGCGAGGCCTGCTTTGGGACCCGCTTTTACGTCGAGATCCGGGTCACGGGTTGAGCCCGAGGGTACCTGACGCCTGGACCGCCGGCGGATGCCGCCGGCGGTCTTTTCATGTCTGCCGGCGGGCGGTGCGAGCGACTTATTGGGGCAACAATACCGTGGTGCAGGGACGGTAGCCACGGTCGGTGCGGAGCGCCGTGGGCGCGCCACGACAGAGCAGGAGCAGCTCGCCTCGGGGCCCTGTGGGCGTGGCCGGCGCAGGCAGAGGCGGATGCGGCGCCCGGGCGCGCCCTCCCCAGCGGCACGGTGATATGGTGCCCGAGCCTTTG
The DNA here is from genome assembly GCA_012728955.1 of Chloroflexota bacterium. Lineage (GTDB taxonomy): Bacteria > Chloroflexota > Anaerolineae > UBA1429 > UBA1429 > JAAYED01. Next base: position 2,299 of record JAAYED010000009.1, on the reverse strand, counting down.
CCGCCTGTGCTCCGTGCTCACTGGCGCTGGAGACTGGTGCAACAGTGCCTGTTTCGGGTGCTCGATGGGAAGGGCTCAACGCGTGGTCAGGGGGCAGGCCGCCATGGGAGCTGCGCCGCCGGGTCGTCCCCGGCGGGGCGGGCGCCTGCCCCTTGTGCCTGCTGTGCTGGCTGGGCTGCGCGTCAGTGCCTCTACTGCCTTGCTCGCGCTCCCCGCGCAAAGACCGCGGCGCAGGCGAAGCGTGCGACAGGGGCACGGGTCGTCCTCTGTGGCGAGCGCCTGCCCCTCCCGCCCGCTGTGCTGGCTGAGCTGCGCGTCAGTGGCTCTGCTGCGTTGCTCGCGCTCCCCGCTCAAAGACCGAGGGACAGGCGAAGCGTGCGACGGGGGTACGGGTCGTCTGGCAGAGACGGATGCGGCGCCCGGGCTCGCCGGGCGGCTATTGGCTGGCGACTTGCTCCAGCACCAGCACAAAGCGCCCCGGGAATGCCTCGCGTGGTTCGTCCGGCTGGCGCCCCGAGCACATCAGCCAGAGGAAGGAGCGCTCGGGCTGGGCCAGAGGATCCATAAAGCGGCTCAGCTCCATGGCGCGGTGCTGGTAGGCCAGCACATCGTCCGCGGACATGCGCCTGGCCTGCACCACGGCAAAGCGGGCGATCCGGTCGCCCTGCTGGAACTCAAAGGGCCTGCCGAGCAGGGCCTGCAGGTTGGCCTCGATGGTGGCAAGATCAAAGGTGCTGTGCAGCGGCCCCTCCAGCTCGCGACGCAGCGGTTCGGCCTCCAACTCGCGCCCCGAGGCCCGCAGCGTCCCGTCGTGCACGCTGAACACAAAGGTGCCCTGCGCCAGCTCGGGGTAGATGTACACCTGACGGTTGTACTCGCTGACAAAGCGCTGATAAGAGTGCCCCCGGCTGTCGGCGACCAGCACTTCCAAGCTGTCAAAGCGGGCCCAGTTGCCCTCTTCTCCGGCGAGCTGGTAGCGCATGGCCAACTGACCGGGCGCATCAAAGGCCAGGCCCCCGCGCTGGTAGCTGGGAGTGGACGGTGGCGTGGGCGAGGGCGTTACGGGTGGCGGGGTGGCCGATGGTGGGTTCGCTGGCGGAACGGTGGGCTGTTCGCTGGCCTGCGGCGTTTGCGCCGACGGCGTCGCGGCTGGAGCCGTCGCGGCCGACGGCGTCGCGGAGGGCGTCTCGCGCACCGGCGTATGCTCCGCCGCTGGCGTTACCGTCGCCGGCGCCAGGGTCTGCAGCGGACCCGTCGGCTGCGCTGGCGGCATACCGTCGGGCACTGGCTGTGTGGCGGTGGAGGCAGCCAGCAGCGTGACGGGCGCCCGTGGCGTCAAGGCTTCAAGTGTGCCCGCGGAAGCGGCGCCGGGAGGAAGGATCTCGCTCAGAGGCTGCGAGGTGGTAGAGTACACCACCGGCAGCCGGATGGCACCCGAGGCCACCGCCGGGAAAACCAGTACCAGCCAAAAGTACAGCAAGACTAACCCCGCCGGGTGCCCCTGTGAAAGGCGCACGCTGCGGAGGCGCTCTCGCAGTGTACTCAAGAACTGTGTCAGGTTGATGCGGCCCATAGGCTCGTTATCGTCGTTTATACACAGGACGGAGCCGGACACTGGTGCGTCCGGCTCCGTGGCTCACGTGACGTTACCTGGGCTTGCGTCGCAGCCAGGCGATGGCACCGCCGGATAGAGCCAGGGCGATCGAGATCGCCCCACTGGGGTCGGCGGTGGGAGCCCCCGTTGCGGGCAGTACCGGGTAAGCCGGCACCGCGGTGGCGGTGGGCATGGCCGTGGGTGGCACCTGGGTAGGTGGCACCTGGGTTGGCGGAACAGCCGTCGGCGGTACCGAAGTGGGTGTCGCCGTGGGTGTATTGGTCGGCGTGGCCGTGGGTGTGTTGGTCGGCGTCGGTGTATTGGTCGGCGTGGCCGTGGGTGTATTGGTCGGCGTGGCCGTAGGTGTGTTGGTCGGCGTGGCCGTGGGTGTGTTGGTCGGCGTGGCCGTCGGTGTATTGGTCGGCGTGGCCGTGGGTGTGTTGGTCGGCGTGGCCGTGGGTGTGTTGGTCGGCGTGGCCGTCGGTGTGTTGGTCGGCGTCGGCGTCGGCGTATTGGTCGGCGTTGGCGTGGCCGTCGGCGGCACCGGCGTCGGTGTTGGCGTATTGGTCGGCGTCGGTGTAGCCGTCGGCGGCACCGGCGTCGGGGTCGGCGTATTGGTCGGTGTTGGCGTGGCCGTCGGCGGCACCGGCGTCGGGGTCGGCGTATTGGTCGGTGTTGGCGTGGCCGTCGGCGGCACCGGCGTCG